>DASTZF010000387.1:0-51475 GCA_035764445.1 Burkholderiaceae bacterium | reverse complement strand
GCAGGGCGGCTGCGTTCTTCGGTGGACGTGTTCGCCGACGCCGGGGCCGTCATTCCTTCATCGCCCCGCGGTACCACTCGTGGAACTGCTGCATGCCGTCTTCCATCGGGCTCTGGTACGGGCCCACCTCGTCGTCGCCGCGCTCCATCAGCGCGCGGCGGCCGGCGTCCATGCGCAGGGCGATCTCGTCGTCCTCGACGCAGGTCTCGGCGTAGGCGGCCTGCTCGGCTTCGATGAAGTCGGGCTCGAACGCGGCGATCTCCTCGGGGTAGAAGAACTCCACCACGTTGAGCGTCTGCTGCGGCCCCTTGGGGTACAGCGTCGACACCACCAGCACGTGGGGGTACCACTCGACCATCACGTTGGGGTACAGCGTCAGCCAGATCGCGCCGTGCTCCGGCGGCACGCCGTTGCGGAACTTCATCACCGCGTCGTGCCAGCGCTGGTAGACCGGCGTCCCCGGCTTCGCCAGCGCATCGTGCACGCCCACCGTCTGCAGCGAGTGGTGGGCACCGAAGTGCCAGCGCAGGTCATCGCAGGTGACGAAGCGCCCCAGCCCCGGGTGGAACGGGCCGACGTGGTAGTCCTCCAGGTAGACCTCGATGAAGCTCTTCCAGTTGTACTCGCACTCGTGCAGCCGCACGCGCTCGAGCACATAGCCGCTGAAATCGAGCGCCCCGTGCGGCCCGGTGCTCGCCATCTCGGCCGCCACATCAAAGCCGTCGGCCTCGAACAGCAGGCCGTTCCAGCGTTGCAACGGATAGTTGCGCAGGTTCAGGCACGGGTCGCGGTCGAAATGCGGCGCACCGACCAGCCGACCATGCAGGTCGTAGGTCCAGCGGTGCAGCGGGCAGACGATGCTGTTGCCCTGGATCTGCCCGCGCCCGCGCAGGATCACCCCCTGGCGGTGTCGACAGACGTTGGAGATCAGTTCGACGCCATCCGGCGTGCGCACCAGCGCGCGGCCCTCACCCTCCTGGGGCAACGCGTAGTGCCGTCCGAGCTCGGGCACGGCCAGCTCGTGGCCGATGTAACGAGGTCCGGACTGAAAGATCAGCTCCTGCTCGCACCGAAACAATTCGGCGTCGAAGTAGCTGCGGACGGGTAGTTGAGTGCGGCTGCGCGCAAGAGCTTCGAGACTTTCGCTCAGGTCAGACATGATCCCCAGAATCCCCGGAAAACCATTGTTCAAACCCCCGCCCGGTGGCCCCGCGGGCGGGCACTGGAAACAAAGCCGGCTTCAGGAGCCGGCTTTGCTACCTGCAAGCTTTGCAGGCGAGGCGGGGATTTTACCCTCACCCGGTCAGTAGAATTGGGGCCATGGGTCAAGCTTCAACCGCTAGCGAGCAAACCCCAGTCCAGGCGGACCCGGAGACCTACGAACAAGCGCTCGCTGAACTGGAAAGCCTCGTCAGCGCGATGGAGGGCGCGCAGTTGCCGCTCGACGATTTGCTGAAGAACTATCGTCGTGGTGCGCAGTTGCTGGAGTTCTGCCGTGCGCGGCTGCAGGCAGTGGAGCAGCAGGTCAAGCTGCTCGAGCGCGGCCAGCTCGAGCCCTTCAACGGACGATGAGGCGGCCCGCAGCTGGGCGTTGCCCTGAACCCTGCTACCCGATGGACGCCCGATGAACGCCGGCGAGTTCGACTTGTGGATGCGCGCCGAGATCGACGCCGTCGAGCGCGCGCTGGAGCGCTGGGTGCCGCCCGGTGCTCCCGCGGGTCTCGGCGAAGCGATGCGCTATGGCGTGCTCGATGGCGGCAAACGCCTGCGTCCGCTGCTGGTGCTGGCCGCCTGCGAGGCCGCGGGCGGTGACCGCGCGGCCGCGTTGCGGGCCGGCGTGGCGGTGGAGCTGATCCACGCCTATTCGCTGATCCACGACGACATGCCGTGCATGGACAACGACGTCCTTCGGCGGGGCAAGCCCACGGTGCACGTGAAGTTCGGCGAGGCGCAGGCGATGCTCGCGGGCGACGCGATGCAAGCGTTGGCGTTCGAGGTGCTGACGCCGGCGGCGTCGGACCCCGACACCTTCTCACCGCTGCTGCAGGCTCGCCTGTGCGGCCTGCTGGCCCGCGCGGCCGGACACGAGGGCATGGCCGGAGGGCAGGCAATCGATCTGGCGAGCATCGGCCTGCCGCTCAATGAAGTGCAGCTGCGCGATATGCACCGGCGCAAGACCGGCGCGCTGTTGCAGGCCAGCGTGCTGATGGGCGCGGCCTGCGGCGAGCTGCCGTCCCGGGCCTGGGATGCGCTGTCGGCCTACGGTGCGGCGCTGGGTCTGGCGTTCCAGGTGGTCGACGACATTCTCGATGTCACGCAGGCATCGGAGACGCTGGGCAAGACCGCCGGCAAGGACGAGGACCTCAACAAGCCGACCTACGTGTCGGTGCTCGGCCTCGACGGAGCGCGGAAACAGGCACAGAGATTGCGGGAACGTGCGCAGGCGGCGCTCGGCGGTGGCGCCTTGCGGCACACTGCGCGCCTGAGTTGGCTGGCCGATCTGGTGGTCGACCGCAACAGCTGAAACCACTTGATGAAACCGTCGCTCCTCGAAACGATCAACTCACCGGCCGAATTGCGGCGCCTGTCGCGCGCCGAGCTGCCGCAGCTGGCACGCGAACTGCGCGAATTCGTCCTGCAAAGCGTCAGCAAGACCGGCGGCCACCTGTCGTCGAACCTCGGCACGGTGGAACTGACGATCGCGCTGCACTACGTGTACGACACGCCGCGCGACCGCATCGTGTGGGATGTCGGGCATCAGACCTACCCGCACAAGATCCTCACCGGCCGGCGCGAGCGCATGAACACGCTGCGCCAGCTCGGCGGTATCAGCGGCTTTCCGCGCCGTGACGAGAGCGAGTACGACACCTTCGGCACCGCGCACTCGTCGACCTCGATCTCGGCGGCGCTTGGCATGGCATTGGGCGCCAAGCTGAAGGGCGAGGACCGCAAGGCGGTGGCGGTGATCGGCGACGGCGCGCTGTCGGGCGGCATGGCGTTCGAGGCGCTCAACAACGCCGGCTCCAATCACGGCCTCGGCCACGCCGACATGCTGGTGATCCTGAACGACAACGACATGTCGATCAGCCCGCCGGTGGGCGCGCTCAACAAGTACCTCGCGCGGCTGATGAGCGGCAAGTTCTACGCCGCTGCCCGCGAGAGCGCGAAGTCGGTGCTGAAGAACACGCCGCTGTACGACTTTGCGCGCCGCTTCGAAGAGCACACCAAGGGCCTGGTGGTGCCGAGCACGATCTTCGAGGAGCTTGGCCTCACCTACGTCGGTCCGATCGACGGCCACGATCTCGATTCGCTGATCCCGACGCTGCAGAACCTGCGCGAGAAGAAGGGCCCGCAGTTCCTGCACGTGGTGACCAAGAAGGGCTACGGCTACAAGCTGGCCGAGGCCGACCCGGTCAACTACCACGGGCCGGGCAAGTTCGATCCGGCGGTCGGGCTCGTCAAACCCGCGACGCCGCCCAAGCAGACGTTCACGCAGGTGTTCGGCCAGTGGCTGTGCGACATGGCCGAGGCCGACCCGCGGCTGGTGGGCATCACGCCGGCGATGCGCGAGGGCTCGGGCATGGTCGAGTTCGAGAAGCGCTTCCCGAAGCGCTATCACGACGTCGGTATCGCCGAGCAGCACGCGGTGACGTTCGCAGCCGGTCTGGCGTGCGAAGGCCTGAAGCCGGTGGTGGCGATCTACTCGACCTTCCTGCAGCGCGGCTACGACCAGATGATCCACGACGTGGCGATTCAGAACCTGCCGGTCGTGTTCGCGCTCGACCGCGCCGGCGTGGTCGGCGCAGACGGCGCGACTCACTGCGGCGCGTTCGACATCGCCTACATCCGCTGCGTCCCCAACATGAGCCTGCTCGCGCCGGCCGACGAGGACGAGTGCCGCAAGGCGCTGTCGACCGCGTTCGCGCAGAATCATCCGGTGGCGGTGCGCTATCCGCGCGGCGCCGGCGTCGGCGCTGCGGTCGAGCCGAAGCTCGACACCCTGCCGTGGGGCCGCGGCGAACTGCGGCGCGAATCGACGCTGCCGCGCGGCGGCGCGCGCCGGCTCGCGATCCTGGCTTTCGGCACCTTGCTGTACCCGGCGCTGCAGGCAGCCGAAAAACTGGACGCCACGGTGGCCAACATGCGCTTCGTCAAGCCGCTCGACGAAGAGCTGGTGCTCAAGCTGGCGCGCGAGCACGACGCGTTGGTCACCGTCGAGGAAGGCGCGGTCATGGGCGGGGCCGGCAGCGCAGTGGCCGAGTGCGTGGCGGCGGCCGGCTTGATGGTGCCGCTGCTGCAGCTCGGGCTGCCTGACGAGTTCGTCGAGCATGGCGATCCGGCAAAGCTGTTGGCACAGGTCGGGCTCGACGCGGCTGGCATCGAGCAGTCGATCCAGCGTCGCTTCGGGGCCAAGCTGGCGGTCGTGCGCCCGGCAGCGAACCTCTAGGAGCCTGGGCGGCAGACAGCGGGGTGGCCCGCAGGGTTGGGCCTGCAAAGGGGCGCAAGCGTCGTTGCAACTGCTCGTCGGGTGCGCAACCCGACTGCGCGTTGCGCCTAGCCTGCGCCCCTTTGCAGGCCCAACGCGCACCCCGCTGTCTGCCGCCCAGGCTCCAAGACCCGCGGTTTGCGGGGTTGACGCAGCGGCGACACGACGCGCGCGGTCACAGCGGCGACAATGGCTGCCTGCGGCGGGCTGCCGCGGCGGCTTCAACGATGACGAATCTCACCGACGCCCTGCACATCCCGGACACCCAGAGTGGCCATGACGACCGTCGTCTGGCGATCCAACGCGTCGGCGTCAAGGATGTGCGCTACCCGCTGACGATCCAGGTTGCCGGTGTGGCGCAGGCGACGACCGCGCTGTGGGATCTCGACGTCGCGCTGCCTGCCGACGCCAAGGGCACCCACATGTCGCGCTTCGTCGCCTGGCTCGACGCGCTCGACGCACCGCTCGACGCGATCGCGCTGCGCGCGCAGCTGGCGCGCATGCTCGAGCAACTGGGCGCGAACGAGGGCCGCATCGAGGCGCGCTTCTCGTTCTTCCTGCGCAAGCGCGCACCGGTGTCGGGCGTGCAGAGCCTGCTCGACTACCAGGGTCGCTGGATCGCCGAGACGCGCGCCGGCGCCACCGCTGTCTGGAGCGAGGTCGGGGTGCCGGTGAAGAGCCTGTGCCCGTGCTCCAAGGAGATCTCCGACTATGGCGCACACAACCAGCGCTCGCTGGTCACCGTGCGCATCGAGCAGCTGCAGCCAGTGCCGTGGCAAGAGCAGGTGCGCTTCGCCGAAGATGCTGCGTCGAGCGAGCTGTGGCCGCTGCTGAAGCGCACCGACGAGAAGTGGATCACCGAACGCGCTTATGAGAACCCGAAGTTCGTCGAAGACCTCGTGCGCGACGTCGCGTTGCGGCTGAACGCCGATGCGCGGGTGGGGCGCTACAGCGTCGACGTGGAGAATTTCGAGTCGATTCACAATCACAGTGCCTATGCACGCATTGAGCGCGCATAGGCCCGCGCGGAGCGCGGCGAACGCTCCGCGTTCGACGGTGCTTGCGGCAACGGCTCACATGCCGAGGGCATGTGAGCGTTGTCATAACCACAGCGCGTGCGCTCGCATCGAACGCGCGTGACCCGCTCGATGTCGCCCGCCGCGGCGACCATCCATGATCCGTACGCGATGCGCCGTGCTGGGCGCGAGTTGCTGTCGCTGTCGCTGATCGATGCACGCAATCGCACGCTGCGCTGGCTGAGTGCGTTCCGCGGCGTACGCGTCGACGGTGCATTGCGCCACGAGTTCGATCCGCCGCTGTGGCTGGTGGGGCACGTGGCATGGTTCCAGGAGTGCGCGATCGCGCGCAACCTGCGGCGCGCGCAGGGCGGCGGTGCCACCGCGGCCACGACGCTGGCGTCGATCGAGCCGCGCGCCGACGGCTGGTTCGATCCGACCGCAGGCACGCGCGAACAGCGCTGGCGCGAAACCGACGTGGCCGACGCGCACTTGCGCGACTACCTCGGCGCGACGCTCGACACCACGCTCGAGCTGCTCGAGCGGACGCAAGAGGACGACAGCGGGCTGTACCTGTTTCGTCTGGCGCTGGCCCACGAGGACGCCGCTGCCGAAGTGCTTGCCGCGCTGGCGCAGGCTATCGGGCTCGGTGGTGACGCCACCAAGGAGCTGTGGCCGATCTGGCCGTCGCGGGTGCGCCGCGATGAGCTGTGGTTCGCGGCACAGCGCGTCAGCCTCGGCACGCCGCGCGGCGGCTTCGTACCCGACAACGAACGTTGGGCACACGACGAACCGGTGCCCGAGTTCGAGATCGATGCCCAGCCGGTGCAGTGGTCGCAGTTCGTCGAGTTCGTCGACGACGGTGGCTACGACGAGCCGCGCTGGTGGAGCCAGGCTGGCTGGGCATGGCTCGAGCGGACGCAGCGCCGCGCCCCGCGCTACGTCGAGCAGTTGGGGCCTGCGGTGCTGGCGCAGCGAGCAGGGCATCTGCAACGCGTGGCGGCCGCGCAGGCGGTGGCGCACGTGGCGTGGCACGAGGCCGACGCCTGGTGTCGCTGGGCTTCGCGCCGACTGCCCACCGAGCCCGAGTGGGAGATCGCCGCCACCATCGGCGTCTCGCGCGGCTTCGTGTGGGGCGACGTGCACGAGTGGATGGCCGGGCGCGCCACGCGCTGGAGCGACGAGCCGCCGACGGCAGCGCCGCCGTGGGCTGGCGATGCGGGCGCTGCAGCGTCGCGCGCGCTGCGCGTGACCCGCGGCGCGTCGGTGATGACGGTGCCGCGCCTGAAGCACCCCAAGGCGCGCGCGTTCGGCAGCCCCGAGCACGACGCCGCGTTCGTCGGGTTTCGCAGCTGCGCGCTGTGACCGCTGCAGATTATCTCTAGGTGTTTGCGAGGGCTTGGCGCTGCTCGCGCCGCCGGGTTCTGATGGCGCCCTTTGCGCCTTCGGTCCGACGACGATGCCCGGCCGCCGCCTTGCTCCCACGCTGCTGTGCCGCACCCCGATGGGGTTGGCGTGCGCGCTGCTCGCGCCGTGCGTGTTTGCGCAGGCCGACGCGCCGACCGGTGACGCGCAGGCCGTCGTCGTCACTGGATCGCTGCGCGCGCAGCAGGTGATTGATGCGCCGTACGCGATCGGCGTGGTTGACGCGCAGACGCTGCACACCAGTGGCCCGATGGTCAACCTGTCGGAGGCGTTGCACCGCGTGCCCGGGCTGACGGTGGCCAACCGCAACAACTACGCGCAGGACCTGCAGATCAGTTCGCGCGGCTTCGGTGCGCGCGCCGGCTTCGGCGTGCGCGGCCTGCGGCTGTACACCGACGGCATCCCCGCGACGATGCCCGACGGGCAGGGGCAAGTGGCGCACTTCGACCTCGCCGGCGCGTCGCGCATCGAGGTGCTGCGCGGGCCGTTCTCGGTGCTGTACGGCAACAGCTCGGGCGGCGTGATCGCGCTGTTCACGGCGCCGGCCACCGTGCGCGAGGCCGAGTTGGCACTGGATGCCGGCAGCTTCGGGCTGCGCCAGGAGCGCATCTCGTTGGCGCTGCCAATGCAGCAGGGCTTCGACCTGCGCGCCAACGTCTCGCGCTTCGACATCGATGGCTTCCGCCCGCAGAGCGCCGCCGACCGCACGCTGGGCAATGTGCGCCTGGGCTGGCGCGGCGACTTCGACACCGTGACGCTGCTCGTCTCGGGCCATCGCCAGAACGCGCAGGACCCACTGGGCCTGACGCGTCAGCAGTTCGACGCCGACCCGCTGCAGACCGCGCCGCAGGCGACGCAATTCAACACACGCAAGTCGATCGAGCAGACGCAAGGCGGCGCCAACTGGCAGCACCGCTTCGACAGCGACCAGGGCCTGGTGCAGACCAACGTCACCGCGTACCTCGGCACGCGCGGCGTCACGCAGTTCCTGGCGATTCCGATCGCGACGCAGGTGCCGCCGCAGCACGGCGGGGGCGTGATCGACTTCGACCGCGACTACAACGGCATCGACGCGCGTGCGCTGCTGCGCTTCGGCCAGACCGACCTCGTGCTCGGCGTCAACCAGGAGCGCCAGGTCGACGATCGCCAGGGCTACGAGAACTTCATCGGCACACCACCCAACCAGATGCTCGGTGTACAGGGTAACCGGCGGCGCGACGAAACCGACCGCGCGACGTCGACCGACGTCTACGCACAGGCCGAGACGCCGCTGTCGAGCACGTGGCAACTGGTCGGCGGCGTGCGCTCGGGGCAGGTCAAGATGGAGGTCGACGACCGCTACATCGTGCCCGGCAACGGCGACGACTCGGGATCGGTGAAATACAGCTACACCAACCCGGTGATCGGCGTGCGCTGGCGCGCCGGGCCGCAGTGGACGCTGCATGCCAGCGCCGCGCGCGGCACCGAGTCGCCGACGCTCGGCGAGCTCGCCTATCGGCCCGACGGCGGACCGGGCTTCAACTTCGGCCTGCAGGCGCAGACCAGCCGCCAGGTAGAGGTGGGCAGCAAGTGGCGCAGCGAAGCGGTCGATCTCGACGCCGCGCTGTTCCTGATCAACACCGACAACGAGATCGGTGTGGCCACCAACGCGGGCGGCCGCTCGTCGTTCCAGAACGTCGGCCGCACGCGCCGCTACGGGGCCGAAGCGGCCGCCGTCTGGCGGCTCGCGCCCGGCCTGCGTGCGCAGGCCAACATCACGTTGCTCAACGCGGAGTATCGCGACAACTTCTTCACCTGCAACGCGGTGCCGTGCACCGTGCCGAACGCGCTGGTACCGGCCGGCAACCGCATTGCCGGCACGCAGCGCGTGATCGGCAGCGCCGAGCTGGCGTGGCGGCCCGGTGCGGTAGTGCCTGGCGAGTTCGGCCTCGAATGGCATGCACAGGGCGCGACGCCGGTGGATGACCTCAACAGCGACTTCGCCGCTGGCTTCGGTGTCGTCGGCCTGCGCTGGAGCATGGACCTCGCGGTCACCGACAGCGGTACGCTGCAGCTGCTGCTGCGCGCCGACAACATCTTCGACCGCAGCTACGCCGGCAGCGTGATCGTCAACGAGGCCAACAAGCGCTTCTTCGAGACCGGCGCGCCGCGCAATGGACTGATTTCGCTGCGCTGGCTGCAGAAGTTCTGAGCAGCAGGCGCTCAGCGCGCGGGCGCCGTCACCGTGCGCACGATCGCGCGCAGCAGCGCCTCGCGCGGGAAGTCGCGCCCCGACGCCAGCTGCGCCTGCACGATGCGGCGCGGGCTGCGGGCGAACGGCAGCACGAAGTTCCAGTGATCCGAGTTGGCCACCGCGAGCAGCGTGCTGTCGGGGAGGATCGCGTCGGGCAGCAGTACCTGGCCATCGGTGCGAATGTCGTACGCGCTCAGTCGATCGAAGAAGCCGCGCAGCGCGAGCGCGACGTCGTCGCGCTCGGCGTGGCCGACGATCGAGTAGTACCGCGGCGAGGTCGGCAACACCGCATCGGCCAGCCACGCGCGGCGCACGGGGCGCATCATGCTTTGCACTTCGCCACCGGTCGACGGCGGGCAGCCGGCGATCTCCATCGCGCCGCTGACTGCGTCGTAGAGTGAACCGTATTTGTCGGCCAGCGGCGTGCCCATCACCACGCCGGCCATGCTGACCACCGCCTGCAGCTTGCGCGGCACCTTGCCGTCCTGCTGCAGCCGGGCCAGGCCTTCGAGCAGGTCGGGCACGCCCTTGGAGTAGCCGATCATCACGATCTGGTCGACGTCGGTGCGAGCGGCTTCGGCGAGCAGCTCGCGCGCGACGATCTCGCCGTTGGCCGTGCTCGATGCGCGGCCCGGCACCTTGAGCGCGCGGAGGCCGGCCAGGCCGAGGTCGTCGTAGATGCGGTAGGCCTGCGTGTACTGCTCGTCGTGCGGGCGCACGACGCCGTCGCCGAACGGCACTGCCTGCGTGTCGACGCAATCGCCGAACAGACCGGGCACGATCAGCACCGAGGTGCGGCGCAGGTCGGACGCTGCGGGCGCGGCCGCAGGCAGCGCCGGTGCGGTGATGCGCAGATAGGCCCCCACGTCCTTGTTGGTCAGCGTGGTCGACGCGTCGAGCTCGCGCTGGAATGCGGCGGTGAAGGCCGCTCGACCATCGGCGATGTGCGCGCTGCGCAGCGGCAGGCGCACCGTCAGCGGCTGGCCGGGATCGCCGTCGGGGATCGGCGTTGCGCAGCCGGCGACGAGCAACGCCAACGCGCCAGCGCATGCAAGCAGCCGGCCGCGCGGGCTGGTGGGGGTGGGTGATCGGTGCGGTGGCATGGCGGTCCACATTCGGCGTGCGCGATTGTTCTGCCTCCAGCCGCTGCACACAAGCGGACGCTATGCACCGAGCGCGCGGTGTGGTGTGCGTCGGGTGACCCCGGATGGGCGTGGTCGCGCGCAGGCAGAACAATGCGCGGCCCAGTGTCGCTGCATGGGGTTCGTTCGGAAACAGCGCTTGATGACCATCGATGCCAGCCACCACGCCTTGCCGCCATGCGCGGACGGGTTTCGTTCGCCGCATTGCGCGCGCACACTCGCGGGCCTCGTTCGCGGGTGCGGCAACCGCGCCGAGCGGCTCGCCGCCGCAGCGCCTTGATGCCGTCGCTCGCAGCGGCGCTGTCGCGAGCGGGCGCAGCCGTCGCGCTCGCGCTCGCCACGGCGCCGCTGCTGGCCGACGACCGTCCCTATGTCGTGGTGTCGTCGGCGGCGGCCGAGGAGGACGATGACGGCGTGTGGTCGATCGAAAGCTGGGCCACGCAGCTCGACCGCGTGCGCACGTTCAACGTGGCCCCCGAGTACGCGTTCAGCCCCACGACGTCGCTTCAGCTGCAACTCGCCGGCGCGCGCGACCGCGACAACCGCGCCTCGGCGTCGTTTGCCGAGCTGGAGTTCAAGCAGCTGTTCAATCACATCGCGCGCGACGGCTACGGCTGGGGCATGGTGGCGTGGCTGGGTGCTGTCAAGGACGGCAGCACCGCGGTGCGGCGCGACGAGTGGGGCCTGAAAGTGCCGTTCACGCTGTCGCTGTGGGAGGGCGACGGGCTGCTGCACGTCAATGCCGGATTCGTGCGCGAGCGCGAGCAAGGGCGGCTGTGGATCGCCGCGCTGGCGCTGCAGCGCGAGGTGTGGAAGCGCAGCGTGCTGTTCGGCGAGCTGGCGCGCGTCGGCGACGCGACGTTCGTGCACGGTGGCCTTCGCCACTGGGTCAAGCGCGAGAGGCTGGCGCTCGATCTGTCGCTGCAGCGCAGTCGGATCGACGGCGCGTGGCACAACGGCGTTACGCTCGGCATCGGCTGGTACGACCTGTGAGAGCTACAGCCCGGCGAGGAAGTGGCCGAGGTTCTCGATGTCGGTGTCGTTCAGCGTGCGTGACACGCTGGTCATGTTGCCGGCGTCGTTGGTGCGCTTCTTGTCCTTGAAGTCGCGCAGCTGCTTGACGACATAGTCGTAGTTCTGCCCCGCGACGCGCGGGATCTCGTTCTGGCCTGCGAAGCCGCCGAGGTGGCACATCGTGCACAGCGTCTCGTCGGCTTTCGCGCGGCCGAGCTTCACCTTCGCGGGGTCTGACTTGAACGGCTGCGGTGCGGGCTTCTGCGCAGCGAAGTAGTCGGCCAGCTCGCGCGCCTCGTCGCGCGACAGCTGCTTGGCGATCGGTGACATCTTCGGGTCGCTGCGCCGGTCTTCCTGAAAGTCGCGCATCTGCAGGTACAGGTAGCGCGACGTCTGGCCGGCGAGGATCGGGTTGGCAGGAATCGTTGCGTTGCCGTTGGGGCCGTGGCACTCCACGCAGATCGCTGCCTTGGCCGGTGCGCTGTTCTGTGCCGGCACCGCTGCGGGCCACAGCGCCGCGCAGAGGACCATCGGCCACCATCTCATCGCCTCCGTCATCGTGCTCAGCATGCCAGACATGAAAAGCCCCGGCAGGTTGCGTGCCGGGGCTGCAAGGGACGAGCCCCCTTCGGCTCGCCCCGGAGGCTACCTCTCAATCAGGGCAGCGCGAACACGAACACCGAATTGCCGCGCTTGAAGTCGAGCTGCGTGTTGCCGCCGGCGGCCACCGCAACGTACTGCTTGCCGTTGACCATGTACGTCACCGCCGGCGCGTTGACGCCGGCGCCGCACTGGAACTCCCACAGCTTCTTGCCGGTGGCGGCATCGAACGCGCGGAAGTAGCCGTTGCCCTCGCCGTTGAACACCAGGTCGCCCGCGGTGGCCAGCACGCCGCCGATCAGCGGCTGCTCGGTGTCGACCTTCCACGCCATCTTGCCGGTGTCGACGTTCACCGCGGCCAGGCGGCCCCATTGCTTCTCGCTCGGGATCACCTTGAACGCGCCGCCGAGCCACAGCTTGCCGCCCGGGTACTTGGCCTCCTCGACGTGGTAGGTCATCGGCTGGTGCAGGTTGGCCGCGTAGACCAGGCGCGTCTTCGGGTTGAACGCCATCGGGCTCCACTCGACACCGCCGTTGGCGCCCGGCAGCATGCGCGCGCCGGCCTGCGTCGGCAGCACCCACATGTTCTCCTGCGGCACCATCGCCTCGGAGAAGCGGATCAGCTCGCCGGTGGCGCGATCGTGCACGTAGACGTGCCCGGTCTTGCCGCCGTGGATCGCCACCTTGCGCATCTTGCCGGATTTGTCCTTCGCCTCGGTGAGGATCACCGGCGATACCGCGTCGAGGTCCCACACGTCGTGCGCGACGTACTGGTAGTGCCACTTCTTCTCGCCGCTGTTGAGGTCGATCGCGACGATCGAGTCGGTGTACAGGTTGTCGCCCGGGCGTTCCTTGCCGTAGAGGTCGGGGCTCGGGTTGCCGACCACGAAGAACACCGTGTTGGTCTCCTTGTCGACCGCCGGCGCCATCCACACGCCGCCGCCGAGCGTCTTGTAGAAGTCGCCGCCGCCCGTCTGCAGCTGCTGCTTCTCGGCATTGATGTCGCGCAGCATGTTGCGGCCGGTGGCGTCGTTGACCGCCCACACGCCTTCGTGGCCCTTCTCGGGGATCGTGTGGAAGGTCCACAGCAGCTTGCCGTCGTTGGCGTCGTACGCCTTGACGAAGCCGCGCACGCCGTACTCGCCGCCGTTGGTGCCGATCAGGATCTTGCCGTTCACGGCCACCGGCGCCATCGTCTCGCTGTAGCCCTTCTCGGGATCGTCGATCTGCTGCGACCACAGCACCTTGCCGGTCTTGGCGTCGAACGCGAGCAGTTTGGCGTCGAGCGTGCCCATGTAGACGCGGTCGCCCATGATCGCCACGCCGCGGTTGTTCGGGCCGCAGCAGTAGGTGGTGACCGGGCCCTGCTTGTGCTTGTAGTGCCAGAACTCCTTGCCGGTGACAGCGTCGATCGCGTAGATGTGGTTGTACGACGTGGTCAGGTACATCACGCCGTCGACCACGATCGGCGCCGTCTCCATCGACTCGACCACTTCGGTCTGGAACACGAACGCGGGCTTCAGCTTGCCGACGTTGGCCTTGTTGATCTGGCTGGCTGCGTGGTAGCGCGTCTGCGCGTAGCTGCCGTTGGAGTGCAGGAAGTTCGACGCGTCCTTCGCGGCGCCGTCGAGCCGCGCCTGCGGCACCGACACGCTCTTGGGCACCGGTCCACCGGTCACCGCGCCGGCGCCTTGCACCTCCTGCGCGAGTGCAGCGGCCGAACCGAGCGCGCACACGGCGGCAACCAGACCCACACGCGCCTGCAGGCGCGAACCGTTGATACCCATCGCTGTCTCCTGTTGTTCGTTCGATCTCAGACGTGAAGGCACCGGCGCCGGACCGAGCGGCGCTGGCGACACCGCAACGTGGAGGGCTCGGCGACAGTCACATCGACGACTACAGACGTGGCTGGGGTCGGGTCGCGCGTCACAGAGGCGACGAGAATAGCGGGATTTATTGCCGAGTGGAACATGGGTGACACGCACACAACGCAGCGACCGCGGGCGCGGACCGTGCGCGAGCACCGGCGGCGGGCGGCCCTGATGGCGGCCGGCGCGCTGGCCTTCGCGTGCGGGTCCGCGTGGCCGCAGGCGGACACCAACCCGAACCTGAACGCGCAACTGCTGGTGGCCGCGCGCAACAACGACGTGGCGGCGGTCGAGCGCGCGCTGGCGCAGGGCGCGGCGCCGAACTCGCGCAACCGCCTGGGCAAGAGCGCGCTGCTGATGGCCAGCGAGAGAGGGCAGGCCGACCTCGCGGCGACGTTGCTGCGCGCCGGCGCCGACGTCAACCAGGCATCGCTCGAAGGCGTGACCCCGCTGATGGCGGCCAGCTACGGCGGTCACGCCGCGATCGCGCGCGAACTCCTGCGCACCGGCGCGCGCACCGACGGACTCGACCGCATGCACAAGACGGCGTGGATCTATGCCTGCGCGCAGGGCCATGTCGACGTGGTGACGCTGCTGCTCGACGCCGGCGTCGCGATCGACGCGCCCGGCGAGCACCGGCTCACCGCGCTGATGTGGGCCGCGGGCCAAGGGCATGCGCCGGTGGTGCGGCTGCTGCTGGAGCGCGGTGCGCGTATCGACCTGCGCGACGACCGCGGCTTGAGCGCACTCGACATCGCGCGCCAGCAGGCGCACGCCGACGTGGTGGCGCTGCTACAGGCGCGCTGACGCGGCAGCGGCCGCCGCTCAGTTGGGGCGCGCGAGCCCGAGCCGCTCGGCGACGCGCCGCTCGTCCTGATAGGCGTCGCGCATCGCCTGCGCGTAGTCGTCGGGGCCGCGGTAGGCGAGCTCCTGGTCGTACTTGGCGAGCTCCGCGATGTGCTGCGGGTCGTACATCGCGGTCTTGAAGGCTTGGTGCAGCGTCTGCACGACCGCGCCCGGCAACCCGCGCGGCCCGGCCAGCCCGTATGGCGACGTGGCGACGATGCCGTAGCCGAGCTCCTTGAGTGTGGGCACCTGCGGCCAGCGCGATGTGCGCTGCTCGCCGAACGTGACCAGCAGCCGCAGCTTGCCGCTGTCGACGAACGGCGCGAAGCCGTTGGAATTGACGCCCACCATCACCTGACCCGACGACACCGCGATCATCTGCTCGGAGGTGCCCTTGTACGGCACGTGCACGTAGGTCGCTCGCCGGCGCGACATCAGGTCGTCCATCACCAGGTGCGGCGTGGTGCCGACACCGTTGGTCGAGACGGTCAGCTCGCCGGGATGCTTTTCGGCCCACACCAGCAGCTCGTCGAGCGCGTGAAAAGGGCTCGCTGCCGGCACCACGATGCCGAACGTGACGCCGCTGACCTGGATGATCGCGGTGGTGTCGCGGATCGGATCCCATGTCACCTTCTGCACCCACGGCGCGCGGAACACCGGCTGCGGCATCTGCGCGATCGTGTAGCCGTCGGGCGCCGCCTGTTGCAGCACCGGCATTGCCAGCGTGCCGCCGGCGCCGCCACGGTTCTCGATGATGATCTTCTGGCCGAGCAGGCGCGACGCCAGTTCAGCGAGGAGGCGCAGCGTGAGGTCGGTGCCACCGCCGGCCGCCCACGGAATCCACAGCGTGATCGGCCGGCTCGGATAACTCGAGCTGGTCTGTGCGTGTGCGGCAGCGAACGCCGGCCCGAAGGCCAGCGCCGACAGTGCGCCGACGACGCGGCGCCGCTGGGGGCTGTGGGCTGCCATGTTGCGCGCTCCGATCACCGTGTCATGCGACCCGCGGACGACGCACAAGTTTCGCGCGTCAAGCCGGCCCCCCGCGCTTGGTCAGCGCGCCGAAGCCGCGCTGCGGGTCGTAGCCCCAGCTGGCCAGCGCAAAGCACCCCACCAGCGTGCCCACCACGACGTAGGGCGCGATGCCGGGATCCTTGCCGTACAGCGCGAAGCGCATCCACTCGACCGCGTGCGTGAAGGGATTGAACTGCGCGACACGGTACACCCAGTCGGCGCCCGACTCCTCGAGCTTCCAAAGCGGGTACAGCGCGGTCGACAGGAAGTACATCGGAAAGATCACGAAGTTCATCGTGCCGGCAAAGTTCTCGAGCTGCTTGATATGCACCGACAGCAGCAGCCCGAGCGCGCCGAGCATCAGCGCCGCGCACACGGCCGACAGCAGCACCATCGGCGTCTGCGGCCCGAACACCGGCAGCGCGGTGCCCAGCAGCGCCGCGACGATCACGAACGCCGCCGCTTGCGCCAGCGACAGCACCGCGGTGGCGGTGAGCTTGGACAGCAGGATCCACGCACGAGGCAGCGGCGCGGTGAGCAGCAGCCGCATCAGGCCCATCTCGCGGTCGTAGACCATCGCCAGGCTCGACTGCATGCCGTTGAACAGCAGCACCATGCCCACCAGCCCCGGCGCGATGTAGAGGTCGTACGGGATGTAGGTGTCGTACGGCTCGACGATCGCGACGCCGAACACGTTGCGAAAGCCGGCGGCGAACACCGCCAGCCACAGCAACGGCCGCACCAGCGCCGAGATCAGCCGGCCGTACTGGCGGCTGAACTTGGCGAGCTCGCGCCAGACGATCGCGCGCATCGCCTGCAGGGCATGCGTGGCGCCGCTGTGACGCGCGGCTTCGGGGCTCATGGCTTCGGTTTGCACAACTTCTCCGGTGCATCGGCGCCCAGCGTATCGAGATTGTTCTTCGGATGCAGCACGCCCTCGGCGGGCGCCAGCGCGATCACGCCCTGGCCGTCGGTGAGCAGCATCGGTTGCCGCAATTGTCCGTCCCAGGCGCGAAAACCCATCGGCGTGCCTTTCGAGCCGTCGAGCTCGAGCGTCGGCAGCGCTTTGGCCAGTGCGCTCGCGGGGCCTTTCGGCACCGCCACCGCAGCGGCGACGAGCGCCTTGCCGGCCATCCACGCGGCCCAGTCGTGCGCGGTCATCGGGCGGCCGGCAGCCTTGGCGAAGCGACGCGACACCTGCGGTGCGCCGAAGCGCTCGAATTGCGCCTGCCAGGCCAGCGCGACGAGGCCGGCGTCGCCCACCACCGGCCGCGGCAGCGCGGTGCGATACGGCAGCGAGCGCGCGAACTCGCCGTCGCTGTCGACCACCCACACGACGTCGTAGTTGCCGGCGTTGGCGCTGCTCGTCAGCAACGCCGGGTTCGCGAGGTCGCGCTCGCGCGGGTCGGCCGACACCTTGAACGGCTTGGCCTGCAGCAGCTTCAGCGCATAGCGCTTGATCGCCGCCTGGGCCACCGCAGCGCGTTCGGTGTCGAGCGCGCTGGGACCGGTGAGCAGCAGCACGTTGCTCCAGCGGCGCGCCACCAGCGTCTGCGCCAATGCGTCGGCGCGCATGCGTTCACTCGGCAGCAGGTGCAGCATGCGGGCGCGGCAGTCACGCTCGCGCAGCCGGTCGGCCGCATCGGCGACGTTGAGCAGCGGCAGCGGCGTCGCATCGGCGGCGGCGAGCAGCCAGTCCGCGGGCAGGTCGATGATGATCGCCGCATGGCCGGCTTTCTGCGCGCGCGTGGCGGCGTCGCGCGCCGCCCCCGAGTCGGCGACCGCGCTGCGCTCGACGGTCACGCTCGCGCCGGCGGCGTCGAGTTCGAACTGCGCCTCCTTCAGTGCGACGTCGATGCCGTCGAACGCCGGCCCGCCGGGGTGGCCGAGGTAGGCGCGCTCGGTGACGCTGCGCTCCAGGCGCGGATCGTCGGCGCGCTCGAGCAGCAGCACCTTGAACGGCGCCGCGCTCGCGGTCGTACCGACGGCGAGCAGCAGCGCGCCGACCCACGCGCGGCAAACAATCATTCGACCAGCACCGCCATGTAGGGCACGCGGCCGACGGGGATCGTCTTCAGCGGCTTGGCGGCGGCGACGTCGATCACGGTGAGGTCGTCGCTGAGGCCATTGCAGACGTACAGCCGCGCCTCGGCCT
This sequence comes from Burkholderiaceae bacterium, assembly GCA_035764445.1. Lineage (GTDB taxonomy): Bacteria > Pseudomonadota > Gammaproteobacteria > Burkholderiales > Burkholderiaceae_C > JAEUPI01. The sequence goes on along the minus strand of DASTZF010000387.1, from coordinate 33,679 downwards.
TGTCGAGCGCGACGTTCCACGCGCGCTTGCCCACCAGCACCAGGTCGCTCACCTTGCGCGATGCGACGTCGACGAACGCCACGTGGTTGGCGCGGCCGAGCGCGACGAAGGCGCGCTTGCCGTCGCGCGTCATCGTGATGCCCACCGGCGTGATGTCGGTCTCGCGCATGCCCTTGACCTGGAACTGCAGCGTGTCGATCACCGAGTAGTCCTTGGTCGACAGCACGGTGACGCTGGCCGACAGCTCGTTGGTGACCCACAGTTGCGCACCGTCGGGCGTGAGCGCGAAGCGGCGCGGCCGCTTGCCGACCTTGACGTTGTTGAGCACCTTGCCGTTGGCGGTGTCGATCACGTGCACCAGGTTGGCCACTTCGGAAGTCACCCACACGACCGCGCCGTCGCGCGACACCTTCACGCCTTCGGGCTCCTTGCCGACCTTGACGCTGCGCACGATCTTGCCGCTGGCGATGTCGATCATCGACAGCTCGCCTTCGTCCTCGTTGGTGACGTACAGCGTCTTGCCGTCGGGCGAGAGGTCGAACGCCTCGGGGTCGTCGCCCAGCGGCAGCTTGCGTACCGACTTGCGCGTCGCGAGGTCGATCACGTCGGCCGCGTTGGACTCGCCGCATGCCACCATCAGCTGCTTGCCATCGGGCGTCACCTGCATGTGGCGCGGGCGCTTGCAGGTGGGCACGGTGGCGGTGACGGCCAGCGTCTTCAAGTCAATCACCGTCAGCGCGTTGTCCTTCTCGCTCGACACGAACGCCACACCCTGCGCGATCGCGGGGCCGGTGGCGAGCAGCGCACACAGCGTGGCGGTGCGGGCGATCAACGAGGTCATCAGACCGTCTCCTTGGTGTCGGGCGCACGCGCGGGTGCCGCGGTGGCGCGCAGGAAAGCTTCCTCCAGCGTGCCGCCGCCCAGTGCCTGTGCCACCGCGGCGGGCGCGCCGTCGGCGAGCATCTTGCCCTTGTGCAGCACGATCACGCGGTCAGCGCCGACGGCCTCTTCGACCAGGTGCGTTGCCCACAGCACCGCGGTGCCGCGCGCGGTGACGTCGGCGCGCACGGTGGCCAGCAGGTCGCGCCGCGACTTCGGGTCGAGCCCGACCGTCGGCTCGTCCATCAGCAACAGCGACGGGCGGTGCAGCAGCGCGCGCACCAGCTCGACCTTGCGGCGGTTGCCGCCCGACAGCTCGCGCACTGGGCGCTCGAGGTCATCGGCGAGACCCGCGGCGTGGCAGCCCTGCACGATGCGCGCGCGCGCATCCGTGCGCGGCAGGCCGTGCAAGTCGGCGTGGAACTGCAGGTTCGCACGCACCGACAGATCGAGGTCGAGCGACATCTGCTGGAACACCACCCCGATGTCGCGCAGCGCGTGCGTCGCCGAGCGCCGCAGCGAATGGCCGGTGACTTCGATCTGGCCGGCGTCGGGCACGAACAGCCCGGTCAGCAATTGGAACAGCGTCGACTTGCCGGCGCCGTTGGGCCCGAGCAGCGCGACGAACGTGCCGCTTTGCAGGTCGAGCGCTACGCCGTCGAGCGCGACGCGCTCGCCGTAGCGCTTGGTCAGCGACGCCACGCTCAGCGTGGGTCGCTCGGCGCTCACCATGCGGCCTCCGGGACGCGCGCGGCGCTGCCTGCCCTGCCTCCAGTGCGGTGGCTCATTGCGTAGCCTGCGCGCTGCGCGCTGTGGCATTCGCCTTGGGAGCGGCCCGGCGGCTCATTGGGTAGCCTGCGCGCTGCGCGCTGTGGCATTCGCCTTGGGAGCGGCCCGGCGGCTCATGGGCGGGTTATAGCGGCGTGCCGCGAGACGCCGAGGCGGCGCTTTCCCGGATGCGCCATCACGCGAGTGGTCGGTTCCAGCGCAATTTGCGGTAGATCGTGTTGCGGCTGATGCCCAACTGACGCGACGCCTGGGAAATATTCCCGTGTGCGGCATCGACCGCTCTCGTGATCGCCTCGAGTGTCAGCTCGTCGAGCGACTGCGCCGCGGCGTCGCCGGGGTCGCTGCTCGCGATCGTGGCGCTGGCGGGCAGGGGCCGCGCGAGCGCTTCGTCGACCACGTCGTCGCTCAGGTGCGCGCGCGTGATCTGCCGCTCGTGTGCGGCCAGCGCCGCCGCCGCGCGCAGCACGTTGGCCAACTGCCGCAGGTTGCCGGGCCAGCGGTGCGCGCGCAGCACCTCGACGGCGTCGGCGGCCAGCCACAAGCCGGCACCGGGTGCCTCGTGCTCGATGATCGCCTGCGCCAGCTCGAGCAGGTCGCCGCGCTCGCGCAACGCCGGTGCGCGCAGCGTGAGGCCATCGAGACGGTAGAACAGGTCCTGGTGCAGACGGCTCGTGTCGACCAGCTCTCGCAGCGCCTCACGGCTGGCGCACACCAGCTGCAGCCGTGCGGCACCGCTACGCGGCCTCGCGTTATCGTCGCGCGTGTCGAGCAGGCGCAGCAGGCGCAACTGCGTCGCGGCGGGCAGGTCACCGATCTCGTCGAGGTAGAGCGTGCCGCTGCCGTCGTCGCCCTCGTGCAGCGCAGACTCCAGCGCCGCGCTCTGCAAGCCGACACACGGCAGCGCGATGAAGGGCCGACCCGGTCGCACGGCCTGGTGGGCAGTACGCGCCAGCCATTCCTTGCCCGAGCCGGTTTCGCCGATCACCACGCATGCGACGTGGTGCTCAAGCGCGCGACCCAGCCGCTCGACCACGGCCGCTGCGCGCGGATCGCCCGGCAGCGAGGTCGCGCGCGCCGAAGCCTCGGGCTCGGTTGCAGTCGCCGCGGCGTCGGCGGCAGCCGCGCGCAGCAGCGGCGATACCACCGCGGCGCCGGGAACCTGCGCGGCCACCGCCTCGGCGAGGCTGCTCCACACGGGCCAATCGAAGCGTGCGTGCAGGTGGAAGTGACGGCCTTGCGCGGTGTGCACCGGCAGCGGCGTGGCCAGCGGCGAGCGGAAGCGATCGACCAGCGAACCGACGCTGGCGCCGAACAGCGATTCGAGCGACTGCATGCGCAGCGTCGCGCCGCTCATGCCGAGCTGCTCGAGCGCGCTGCGGTTGGCGCCGACGATGCGGCCGTCGGGTCGTACCGCGATGATGCCTTCCATCAGCGTGCCGATGAAATCGACGCGGCCGTGGAAATACAGCCGCATCACATTGCGCAGATCGTCGGTCAGCCAGTGGTTCTCGATCATGCGCGCCGACATCTTGACCAGCGCCATCGTGTGCTGGTGGTAGCTGCGGTGGTCGCCCGAGACGTCGAGCACCCCGAGGATGTTGCCGCGCGGGTCCATGATCGGTGCCGCCGAACAGGTGAGGAAGTGGTTGGCGTGGAAGTAGTGCTCGTCGGCATGCACGAGCGTCGGCAGCTCGGTGACCAGCGCGGTGCCCACCGCGTTGGTGCCCTTGTTCGCCTCAGACCACACCGCGCCGGGCTGCACTGCGATCTTCGACGCGCGCACCAGGAAGTCGTCGTCGCCGATCGCATGCACGATGGTGCCGGTGGCGTCGGTCAGCACCACCATGCTGTGTGTGTTGACGATCTGGTCGTACAGCAACTCCATCACCGGCGCGGCGTGCTGGTGCAGCCGGCGGTTGCGTGCACGAGCGATCTCGAGGTCCGCGCGTCCGAGCAGGCCGAGGTCGGGCCGCTCGATGCGCGACAGGCCGAGCGCCTCGCAGCGGTCGTGCGAGCGGTTGATGACAGCAACGTGGCCGGCATCGAGGTTCAGCGCGCCCGCGATCGGGCGCACGTTGCCGTCGTCGCGGCGCGCACTGCGGGCGCGGCTCCAGAAGCCGGGCGTCGGGGTGGCCATGCTTGTCTCCTGCGCGTCACCGCGGCGTCACCGCTCGGCGCTGTCCTCGGCGCCGATTGTGGCGCGGACGCTATGGCCCACGGCTGCCGGTGGCGAACCGATGTTCAGCGAGCGTTCAGCCTGTCCCAAACTGATACAGGCCTGCGCAGGCTTCGCTGCGAGCGCCTGGTTCGCCTGGCAGCGGCGTTCGCGTCGGCGCTGTCAACCCCCGGGATTCCCCAGGGCAGTGGGCAGCGCCCGACGCGCATACGATCGCTGAACGAACGGGTCCACACCGCCTGCGCCGCAGGCGAGAGACCCGCGAGACGCGGTTCGATCGCACGAGGAGACCCAAGGTGAAGATCCAAAGCCATTTGTTGGGCGCGGCGCTCGCGCTCGTGTTCTGCGGTGCCCAAGCGCAGAACGATCAGGCGCTGAAGAACGACGCCAAGAGCACGGGTGACGTGCTCACCTACGGCATGGGCTACAACAACCAGCGCTACAGCCCCATCAAGCAGATCAATGCGGGCAACGTCGCCAAGCTGGTGCCGGTGTGGGCCTACAGCCTGAACAACACGCAGAGCCACGAGTCGCAGCCGATCATCCATGAAGGGGTGATGTACGTCACCACGCACGATGCGACGGTGGCGATCAACGCGGCCACCGGCAAGCAGATCTGGAAGACGCCCGTCGAGTTGCCGCAAGACGTGTTCAAGTACGCCTGCTGCGGCATCTTGAACCGCGGAGCCGCGATCTACAACGGCATGGTGTATCGCACCACGCTCGACGCGCAGGTGGTCGCGCTCGACGCCAAGACCGGCAAGCAGGTGTGGAAGAGCAAGGCCGCGGAGTACACCGACGGTCATGCGCAGACCGGCGCGCCTCTGGTCGTCAACGGCGTCGTGATGACCGGCATCGCCGGCGGCGAATACGGCACGCGCGGCTTCATCGACGGCTGGGATGCCAAGGACGGCAAGAAGCTGTGGCGCCTGTACACCACCGCCGCGCAAGGCGAGAAGGGCGGCGACACCTGGCCCGGCGACACCGCGCAGAAGGGCGGCGCACCGACCTGGCTGACCGGCGCCTACGACGCCGAGCTCGACCTCGTCTACTGGGGCACCGGCAACGCCGGCCCGTGGAATCCGCAGGTGCGCCTGGGTGACAACCTGTACGTGTGCTCGGTGCTCGCGTTTCGGCCGAAAACCGGCGAGCTGGTGTGGCACTTCCAGTTCAGCCCGAACGATCCGTACGACTACGACAGCACCGAAGTCGGCATGCTGGTCGACATGAAGATCGGCGGCGCCAACCGCAACGGCTTCTTCTACGTGCTCGATCGCGCCACGGGCAAGCTGCTGGCGGCCAATCCGTACGTCAAGGTCAACTGGGCCGACAAGATCGACCTGGCCACCGGCAAGCCGGTCGAGTCGGACGCAACCAAGAAGGTGCGCAACGGCGAAGACGTCGAGATCTGGCCCTCGGTGCTCGGCGGCAAGAACTGGACGCCGATGTCGTGGAATCCGGCCACCGGCCTGGCGTACGCGAACACGCTGAACATGAGCTGGCCGTACCAGATCGTCAAGCAGGACTACAAGAAGGGCGAGTGGTACCTGGGTGTCAACATGCGCGGCGTCACGATGCCGAGGGGCGAGCCGCACGGCTACCTGAGCGCGATCGACCCGCTGACCGGCAAGAGCAAGTGGAAGATGCCGTGGCCAGGGCAGCCGAGCATGGCCGGCACGCTGTCGACCGCAGGCGGCTTGGTGTTCACCGGCGCGGCCACCGGCGAGTTCATGGCGGTCGATGCCAACACCGGCAAGAAGCTGTGGCAGTTCCAGACCAGCTCCGGGATCATCGGCCTGCCGGTGACCTGGGAGCACCAGGGCAAGCAGTACGTCAGCATCGTTTCGGGCGCCGGCGGCGTGTGGGCGCTGCTCGGCGACGAGCGGATGGCATCGACACCGGCCGGTGGCTCGGTGTGGACGTTCGCGCTGCAGCGTTGAAGCAAGCAGCCGGCAGTCTGCTGGGCGTGGCGGCCGTGCTGGCCGCCGCGCCCGCGATCGCGGGCGACACGCCGCGCTTCAGCCCCGATGCGATCGCCAAGGGGCGCGCAGAGTACCAGCGCGTGTGCGTGCACTGTCACGGCTTCAACATGGTCAATGCCGGCACCACCGTGTTCGATCTGCGCAAGTTCCCGCTCGACCAGCCCGAGCGCTTTCGGCAGTCGGTGATGCAGGGCAAGGGCGCGATGCCGTCGTGGAAGGACTCGCTGACGCCGGAGCAGATCGACTGGCTGTGGGCCTATGTCGGCAGCCGCGGCGGCAAAGAGCCGTGACCGTCGGCAGCGGCGCCAAACCACGATGCGTTCGATGCTGAGGAGCCTGGCAGCGCTCGCAGCGTGCGCCGCACTGTCGTCGGCGCACGCGCAGCCGGCGCCTCTGACCGTGTGCATCGCGGAAGAGAACGAGCCGCTGTCGTACCTGCACGAGGGCAAGCCCAAGGGCTTGGACGTGCGTATCGCGCAGGCGATTGCCGACGAGCTCGGCCGGCCACTGAAGATCGTGCCGTTCGAGACCGAATACGAGCGCGAGAGCACGCTGGCGCGCGAAGTCAACGCGCTGCTGTCGTCGAACGTCTGCGACCTGGCCAGCGGCTTTCCGCTGCTGCGCGAGGACATCGGCACCGTGCCGGGTGCCACCGCGAAGACGCCCGGCTATCCCGGTGCCAAGCGTCGCCGCGAGCGGCCGTTCATCCCGCTGCATCCGTTGTCTGCCAGCCGACCGTACCAGGGCATGGCGCTGGTGGTTGTGATGCGACGCGAGGCCGCGCGCAAGGTCGAGCGGCTGTCGGACCTGAAAGGCCTGCGCATCGGCAATGTCGCGGGCACGTTGTCGAGCGCGCTGCTGATGATGTACCAGCACGGCATGCTGAAGAACGATTTGGTGTCGCTGCCGCAGCGCGGCGAGTCGGTGTTCGAACTGATGGCGCAGAACAAGCTCGATGCCGGCGTGGTGGCCGCGGGCCTGTACGACGCGTGGAAGCTCGAGCATGCGGACGGCGGGTTGATCCTCACGGAGTACCGGCGGCCGCTCGGCATCAACCTCGGCTTCGTCGCGGCGCCGCAAGGCGCCGACGCGTTGCGCGCGGCCAGCCGGGTGATCGATCGCGCGCTCGAGAAGGGCGAGCTCGCGAAGTGGGCCTCCGAGGAGGGCGTGAGCTGGATGAGGCCGACCACGCCCGATGTCTCGCGCGCGCCGGCGTTGCACCAGCTGGCGGCGGATCCCTGACCCTCGGGCTCCAGCGCTCACGCGCGCATCAGATCGCGCCGGCGTGGCGGCGGCAGGCTTGCATTCGGAGAGTCAGATGAGGTACGACCGGCAACTTCTTCTTCTCGGTGCCAAGCGCCACGCGGTGCTCGAGCTGGCGGAGGTCTGCGCCTATGGTCGCGACTCCTACGGCGATGCCGACTACGTCAGCATCTATGGCCTGCAGCCGGCACAGTGGTACGCCAAGGGCATCCGGCTGCTGGGACGAACCGCCGTCGAGTGCACGCGCGACGAATTGGCCGATCGCATCGGTCGCGATGCTGCCGCGGTAGCGAAGCAATGGGTCGCGAGCGAACGTCCGCTGCTGATCGATCCCTTCGTAGGGTCGGGCAACACCCTGTACTGGCTCGCCCGCCATCTGGCCGTGGCGCAGGGGGTCGGCTTCGAACTGGATCCCGCGGTCTTCGCGCTGACCCAAAGCAACCTCGCCACTCTGGAGCTGCCGGTCCGCGTGCTCAACGCCGACTATCGCGCCGCCATCGGCAGCGTCACGCCGGCGGTGAACCAGTTGGTGGTGGCCTTCATCGCTCCGCCTTGGGGTGATGCGCTGGATCCCACCGCAGGCCTCGATCTGCGCCGCACCTACCCGCCCGTGCCGGAGGTCGTGGCGCGGCTGAGCGCGCAGTTCGCGGACAGTCCGCTGCTGTTCGTGATCCAGGTGCACGAGACGCTCACCACCGCATCCTTGAACGACATCGCGGCAGCGGTCGATTGGTCGAGCCTGAAGATCTACGACCTGCTGCCGCGTGGCAGCAACCATGGTGTTCTGTTGGCCACTCGCCGCTGGACACCGGGCGGGGACCCCGCTGCGAACCCGGCGGCGAGCCTGCCTTGATCGGGGTGCCGGCGGCGCGGGTCCGTGGGCCGATCGCGCTGCACGTTGCTGGTCGCGCGCAGCGGGAGCCGACGAAACTGGCCGAGGCGCAGCGGCAAGCTGCCGCGCGCCGGGGGCACTCGCACGTGGGCCGCGCCGCCGCTGCAATCGATGCCGACCAAGCGCCCGGCGTCACCTTGCCGTTGAGGCCCTCGAAGCACTCGTGCACTCCGTCGAATGCGCGCGGCGGCGCATAGGCCGCGAACGGTGGCACCGGTCACACGTTGGGTGGTTGCAGGTCGTCTTCGTGCGGCAGCCTACGCCTTCCTCGGGCCTGTTCGAACCGACGGTATCGGCCGCTCGGACGCAAACCCAGCGCTTGCCACTCCAGGCAGCGCAGCACGCCGGTCGCGCGAACAGCGGGAGATTCAACGGGCGGTTGGAGCGGTCATCCTCAGGCTGGCTTCGAACGTTGGGGAACCTGATCAACAGCGTGTGAGGCGAACATGAACAGAATCAGTCTGATTCTTCTGATGTCCCTGGCGATGGGAGGGGCGTACGCCCAAGGTAAAGACGGCACCACGGTGAGCACCGACCCAGCCAAAGCCGCCGCGGTCGAAAAGCACGCCGAGGAACTGAAGGCGCGCCAGGCGAAGGAGGCGACTTCAAAACCTGCGACTGCACAGAAGACCACCCACAAGCACAAGACGAAGGCGAAGACGCCGGCAACTCACAAGCCGGCGAATGGCAAAGACGCGACAGCGCCAAAAAGCTGAGTTAGCGCGCGGTCCGGCGACTGCGCTGTCTGGGTGTCATCGTCGAGGCATCCCGTCGACTACCCACGTGTTGACTCCAGGGTGCGCTCGGCTCTGAGACTCTCCCGATCGCGACCGATCGTCACCGTTGCGAGGACCTTGCCCGCCAAGGCGTAGCGCGCGGTGCAGTCGTGCGCATCGGGCTTGCCGTCGATGTCGATCCGATCCCATTGCTCGGCATGGCCGACATATTGGATCGCCACATCGTAGTGTTGATTCCAGAAGAACGGCACGGCGTCGAACCGTTGCCGGCCGCCCAGCATGTTCAACGCCGCAACCTGGCCTTGGCGTTGCGCCACCGTCCAGTGCTCGACGCGGATTCGCTGGCCGGTGTGCACGTCGGGCCAGCGCGCGATGTCGCCCGCCGCGAAGATCCCGGGCGCGCTGCTCTGCAGAAACTCGTCGACCTTGACCCCGCGGTCGATCGCCAGGCCAGCCTGCTCGGCCAATGCGAGTCGTGGTCGCACTCCGACCCCGGCGATGATCAGATCGGCCTGCAGCGCAGTGCCGTCGGCCAGCGAGACGAGCTCACCATCCACTTGCTTGACTGTCGTTCCCATGTGGAACACCACGCCATGCGTCTCGTGCAGCCTGCGCACGAAGCGTCCAATCTCGGGACCGAGCACCCGCTCCATCGGGATCGCCTCCGGTGCCACGACGTGCACCTGCAGGCCACGGCCAACGAGCGAAGCGGCCACCTCGAGGCCGATGAAGCTGGAGCCGATCACCAGCACGCGCCTGGCCGACCCGGCCTTGACGGTGATGGCGCGGCTATCGTCAAAGCTGCGCAAGGTATGCACCTGACCAGGGGCGGCCCCAGGCACTGAGAGCTCGACAGGCTGCGCGCCGGTGGCCAGCAGCAACGCGTCGAATGGATGCACCGCGCCGTCGACCAACGACACCTCGCGAACCTGGACATCGATCGAACGGACCGCACGGTTCAGCAGCAACTCGATCTGCCGCTCGGCATACCAACCGTCCGGCCGCAGTGGCATCCAGTCGGCCTGCGCGTTGCCCGCGAGAAAGTCCTTCGACAGGTTGGGTCGATCGATCGGCGGGTCGCCCTCGGCACTGATCATCGTCAGCGAGTCTGCGTAGCCGCGACGGCGCAGCATCTCGGCGGCTGCCAGGCCCGCGGCGCCGCCGCCGACGATCACGATCCGCTGCGGCGATGCAGCAACCGATCGGGGCGCCGTGGGCGCCGCCACGATGCGCTCTCGCACGACGGCTTTCTCGCCGACCTGCTCGACCCGCCAGCGCGGCAAGGCATCGAGCGCCGGCGCACACAGGGCCTCCCCGGTGCGCACATCGAACTGGCTGTGGTGCATCGGGCAGCGCAACTCGGTGCCGGTCAGCAGGCCCTCGCGCAGTCTGGCGTGGTAGTGGGTGCAAAGCCCGCCGATTGCGTACAGTTCGCCGGCGGCGCGGACCAAGATGGCTTCCTCGCCATCGACCACGCCCGGCACGATCGCACCGTCGTTCAGTTCTCGCAGCGGAATCCCGGCTCTGAGATCGCGTGCCGTGCTGTCGTCCATGTCGGCTACTCCAGTCCCACTGAGGGTTCGATCGGATGCTCGCCAGCAGTTGGACGACCCAGGCGCCGTGTGCGTTCCCTAGACCTCACACGCCGTCCGTGCCCTACTCGGACACTGGCCCCGTGAAGAGGGGCAGCCTGCTCACTCGTCGTATTCCTTCGAGATGTCCTTGCCGGTGTAGTCCGGCATCAGCGCCGTGGCGATGACGCTGACGACGGCGCAGGCGGCGATGTAGACCGCGATCACCGTGCTCGAGTGGTAGTGGGCGAAGAGCGCCGTCGCGATGATCGGCGCCGGGCCGCCGGCGATCACCGATGCCAGTTGATAGCCGAGCGATGCGCCGCTGTAGCGCAGCCGTGGCGTGAAGGCCTCGGCGATCAACGCCGCCTGCGGGCCGTACATCAAGTCGTGCGGAATCAGCGACAGCACGATCGCGAGGAACACGAGCCACGGCATCGCGGTGTCGACCATCTGGAAATAGACGAACCCGAACACGCCCGTGACGACCGCACCGATCAGGTACATCCTGCGCCGCCCGATGCGATCCGACAGATGGCCCGCCAGCGGGATGGTGACGAACGACAAGCACGCGGCGACAAGCACTGCGGTCAGCGTGAAGTCACGCGGCAGCTTCAAGGTCCCCACCGCGTAGGCAAAGACAAACGCGGTGAAGATGTAGAAGGGCGCCTGCTCCGCCATGCGGGCGAAGGCCGACAGGATGATCTCCTTGGGCTGCCGCTTGATGACCTCGAGGATCGGCGCCTTCTCCACCCTGTTGTTGCGCAGCAGTTGCCGGAAGACGGGTGTCTCCAGAATGCCGAGCCGGATCCACAGCCCGATGGCGACCAGAACGATCGACAGCATGAAAGGCACTCGCCAGCCCCACGAGGCGAATTGGTCCCCCGACATCTCGCTGAAGCCCAGCACGGCGAGGTTCGCCAGGAAGAGGCCCGCCGGCACGCCGAACTGCGGCCACGACGCAATCAGCCCGCGCTGCCGATGGGTGCGTGACCATTCCATCGCAATCAGGACGGAGCCACCCCACTCGCCACCGACGCCGATGCCCTGCAGCATCCGCAGCGCGGTCAGGATCACCGCGCCCCAGATGCCGATCGACTCATAGGTCGGCACGAACGCGATCAGGAACGTCGCGATCCCCATGGTCAGCAGCGTGGCGATCAGTGTCGCCTTGCGACCGATGCGGTCGCCGTAGTGCCCGAAGATCGCGGCGCCGATCGGGCGCCCCACGAAGCCCACGAAGTAAGTACCGAACGCTGCGAGCGTTGCGGTCAGCGGATCGCTGTTCGGGAAGTAGAGCTTGCCGAAGATGAGCCCGGCGGCGTGCCGTACAGAAAGAAGTCGTACCACTCGATGGTGGTGCCGATGGTCGCCGCGACCACGGCCTTGCGCAGTTGCGCGCCATGGTCAACTGGGGACGGCTCGTCGTAGGTTGCGGTTATCGCCACAGCCGGTCTCCTGCCGCGGGTGTGTCCGTCGCGCGCTGGTGGGCGTCGTCGAGTGACGCGCAGCCGCTATCGGTGGGGGTCGATGCGGCCATACACGCCGTGTTGCTCGTCGCCCGGGCCGGCGGCGAAGAACACCGTGTCCGTGGGTTGGTCGTTCAAGCCGTTGCCGAATGCGATGCCCCACAGGCCATCGATCTGGATCGGATCACCTCCGGCCGTGGTCAGCGTGCCCCGCATCGCGCCGGAGTGCGGCTCGAATGCATGAATGAGCCCGTCTCCGAAGTTGCCCACCAGCAGCGCCATGCTGAAAGGGCCGAAGCCGGCCGGCGCGAGCGCAATGCCCCATGGTGCGTTCAGTGGCCCGCCCGGATCGACGAGCCGGCTGACCAACGTACCCGCGGTGTCGAAGACGTCCAGCAGTCCCAGCCCCGGGCCGGCCATTTCGTCTTCACCATTGACGTCTTGCTTGGCGTAGCCGACGTAGATGCGATCCGCAATAGCCTGGATGCCGAACGGCGCGTAGCCCGCCGGCAGGTGCGCGTCGACGAAGCCGCCGGGCACGGTGACCAGTTTGAAGTTGGCGTCGAACACATCGACGTGACGGTTGTGGAAGTCCGCCGCATACAGACGGTTGGCACTGCCTTGCTGCGCCATCGCGAGGCCGGTGTAGATCTTCTCCTCGGCGGCGCCGTCGTACACCGTGATCGCGCTGGTCGGGTTCACGGTCGGCGACCACGCAGCCAGCGTGCCGGCCTGCCCGGCCCAGATGAAGCGGCTGGGCCCGCTCGTCCCACCCTGGCTGACGACGAAGTCGTTCGAGCCGTTGAAGACGATGCCGGTCGGCATCGCTGCTCCGGCTTTGCCGGCAGGAATCGACACGACGAGCGATTGCGGCACGCCGTTGCCGTCATACAGCGTCGACTTGGAAGTCTCGTTGTCAGCCACCCACACGAAGCCCTGCGGGTTGAACGCAATGCCCCCAACCGTTGACGAGGTTCGGGTCCACATTGGCCGCGCAGGCGGTGTCCGCCACCAGGTTGGTCACCGTGAAGGTGTTGCCGGCTCCCCTGATCGTGACTTCGTTGTCGGGCGACGTGTCGTCGCGCCCTCCGCCGCAAGACACCAGGACACAGGCACCGACGCCCGCCGCGATCCATCGCCAGGCATTCATCGCGCACTCCTTCGTCGAAGGGCTTCGACGAGACGCGCATGAGCAATTGGCGTTCCTTAAAGGTTCCTGAAAGGAACGAGGCCGTCTGCATGTGCGCACCGAGCAAGCGCCGCCCTCGCCAACGTCGCAACGGTTGGCGCGCCGTTCAGTCCTTCGAGTCGGCTAAGGAGCGCTCGGAGTTGCGTTCGTGGTACTGATGGGCTGCGCGAGCGGGTCACCCGCTTGCTTCTGGCGCTCTTTGGCGCTACTTCTCGACGCCCATCACCACGTTCGGCAGCCAGGTGCAGATGGCCGGGAACACGGTGATCAGCGCGATGCAGATCACCAGACAAACGAAGAACGGGATCGACGAGCGGGCGATGGTGTTACTGTCCTTGCCGGTCATGTTCTGCAGCACGAACAGGTTGAAGCCCACAGGCGGCGTGACCTCGGCGATCTCCACCAGCAGCACGATGAAGATACCGAACCACACCAGGTCGAAGCCGGCCTTCTGGATCATCGGCAGCACCACCGCCGAGGTCAGCACAATCATCGAGATGCCGTCGAGCGCGGTGCCCAGGATCAGGTAGACGACGGTGAGCGCGAAGATCAGCGCGAACGGGCTCAGCTGCATCGCGTTGACCCATTCGGCCAGCGCGCGCGGGATGCCGGTGAAGGCCATCGTCTTGGTGAGGAACGCGGCGCCGGCGAGGATGAACATGATCATGCAGCTGGTGCGCGTGGTGCCCATCAGGCCTTCCCAGAAGTTGCTCCAGGTCAGCGAGCGGCTCCATGCCGCCAGCGCCAGCGAGCCCAACACACCGTAGGCCGCGCACTCGGTGGCGGTGGCCCAACCGGCGACCAGCACCCAGACGATGAAGACAATCAGCGCCGCGCACGGGATCAGGTTGCCCGAGCGGCGGATCTTCTCGATCAGCGTGCTCGGTGGGTCGGGCGCCGGCACCTTGTGCGGATGGCGCAGGCTCCACCAGATGATGTAGCCCGAGAACAGCGCCATCAGCAGGAAGCCGGGCATGAAGCCGGCGAGGAAGACTCGGATGATCGACGCGTCGGCCGCCACCGCGTAGACCACCATCGTGATCGACGGCGGGATCAGGATGCCCAGCGTGCCGGCGGTGGCCAGCGATCCGATCGCCATGCGCTCGTCGTAGCCGCGCTTCAGCAACTCGGGCAGTGCCACCTTGCTGATCGTCGCGCAGGTCGCTGCCGACGAGCCCGAGACGCTGCCGAAGATGCCGCAGCCGAGGATCGTGGTGTGCATCAGCCGGCCCGGAATGCGGTTGAGCCACGGCCGCAGGCCGTCGAACATCTCCTCGCTCAGCCGCGTGCGAAACAGGATCTCGCCCATCCAGATGAAAAGGGGCAGCGCGGCCAGCTCCCAGCTCGCGTTGCTCTCCCAGAACGCCGAGAACAGGTTCTTGCCCGGCTGCGTCTGGATGAAGAAGGCTTGCCCGACCCAGCCGCAGATGGCCAAGGTCATCGCGATCCACACGCCCGCGGCCAGCAACGCCAGCATCAACACCAGCAGCACCGCACCGACGACGAGCATGTTGTCCATTGCTGCGGCGCTACAGATCCGCCGAGTAGTCGCCCGCGGCGTGGCGCTGCTCGACCGCCACCACGTAGGTCGGCCGGCCGCCGCGCAGCACGATCACGAACTCGTCGAGCACGGCGATCAGCAGCAGGATCGAGCCGAGCGCGAAGCTCAGCTGCGGAATCCACAGCGGCATCGGCAGCAGACCGGTCGAGACGTCGTTGAATTCCCAGCTCTCGTACGTGAAGCGGTTGGCCCAGTACGCGAGGTAGGCGGTGGCCACAGTGCCCACCGCCAGGCATGCGATCTCGAGCCTGCGCCGCTGGGGCTCGCCAAGCTGCTCGAGGGTCAGCGTCACGCGCACGAAGTCGCCGTTCTTGAACGCGTGCGCCATCGCCATGAACGAGGCCGCGGCACACAACCAGGCCACCACGTCGTTGACGGCGCCGGTGCGAACGCCGAGCTCACGCAGCACGCTCTGGCCGATCATCAGCACGCAGATGGCCAGCACATTGAGTGCCGCCAGAGCGCCGGCTGCCTGGTACAGCCGGTCGAGCACGCGGCGCATCGACGACGGCCTACTTCTTCTGGAACGCGTTGATGATCGCCTGGCCGTCGGCGCCGGCCTTCTTCTCCCAGTCCGACAACATGATGCCGCCGACCTGCTTCAAGTCGGCCACCAGCTTGGACGACGGCGCCATGATCTTCATGCCTTTCTCGGCGAGCGCCTTCTTGTACCAGTCGTTCTTCTCTTCGCTCACCTTCCACCCGCGTGCCTCGGCGTCGGTGGCGGCCTTCAGCACCGCGTCCTGCGTCGGCTTGTCGAGCGCGTCGAACGCTTTCTTGTTGACGATGACGGCGTTCTTCGGCAGCCAGGCCTGCGTGTCGTACCAGTACTTGATGCTCTCGTAGGTCTTGCTGTCGTAGCCGGTGGAGCCCGACGACATGTAGCTGTCGACCACGCCGGTGGCCAGCGCCTGCGACAACTCGGCGGCCTGGATCGTCACCGGCTGCGCGCCGATCAGCTCGGCGATCTTCGCGGTGGCCGGGCTGTAGGCGCGCCACTTGAGGCCGCGCATGTCGGCGACCGAGGCGATCTCCTTCTTGACGTAGATGCCCTGCGGCGGCCACGGCACCGTGTAGAGCAGCATCATTCCCTGCGCCCCGAGCAGCTTGTCGAGCACGGGCTTCTGCGCCGTGGCGAGCTTCTTGGAATCGGCATAGCTGGTGGCCAGGAACGGGATGCCATCGACGCCGTACAGCGCGTTCTCGTTCTCGAAGTTGACCAGCAGGATCTCGCCGATCTGCGCCTGGCCGCCTTGCACGGCGCGCTTGATCTCGTTGGCCTTGAACAGCGACGCGTTGGCGTGCACCTGGATCTTCAGCTTGCCGCCGGAGAGCTTGTCGACATCGGCCGCGAACTGCGACAGGTTCTCGGTGTGGAAGTTGGTGGCCGGGTAGGCGGCCGGCAGGTCCCACTTGGTCTGGGCCAGAGCGGCCAGTGGCAGCGACAGCGCGATCGCGGCGAGGGGGCGGGTGATGGACATCGGCACGGCTCCTGCAAGGGTCAACGGTTGTTCGATCCGTCAAGCATGGCGTGTGCCACGCGGCCGGCGGATGCGGACTTGCCCGGGCCTGGCAATCACTGAGTGGCTTGCAGTCTAGGAAGTGAGGCGATAAATTGTCAATAAATCATCGTCAATTTGAGAGTAAACCCTGATGACCCAGCGAGCCACAGCCCCCCGGCGCCACGCGCGCGGCACCGCGATCGTGTCGTCGGCGCACCTGGTCAGCCCGCGCAGTCGCGAGCTGTCGGAGCTCGAGTTCGGGCTGATCGTCGCGTGGAACGCGTTCTCGCGCTGGGCGGTGCGCTGCATGGCCGCCGCCGGCTGCCCCGATCTGACGATCACCGACGTGCTGCTGCTGCACCACGTGCAGCACCGCGCGCGCAACAAGAAGCTGGCCGACATCTGCTTCGTGCTGAACTACGAGGACACGCACGTCGTCGCCTACTCGCTGAAGAAGCTGATGGCTGCCGGGCTGGTGAAAGCCGAGAAGCAGGGCAAGGAGGTGTTCTACAGTCCGACACAACAGGGCGAGGCCTTTGTCCAAAACTACCGGGGCGTCCGGGAGGAGTGCCTGGTGAAGAACCTCGACACCGAACTCAACGCCGACATCGGCGAGTTGGCGCGGCTGCTGCGTACGATGTCGGGGCTGTACGACCAGGCAGCTCGGTCGGCTTCAGCGCTGTGACAGCATGGCGCGATTCCTGGGCGTGCTGCTGCTCGACACTCGTTTTCCGCGCGTGCCCGGCGACGTGGGCAACCCCGTGAGCTTCGCGATTCCTGTCCGTCACCGCATCGTGGCCGGCGCGTCGCCGCAGCGCGTGGTGCGCGACGGCGACCCGGCGCTGCTGCAGCCGTTCATCGACGCCGCGCGTCAGCTGGTCGACGCCGGCGCGGCGGCGATCACCACCAGCTGCGGTTTCCTGGTCGAATTCCAGGCCGCAATGCAGGCTGCTCTGCCTGTGCCGGTGTGGACATCGAGCCTACTTAAACTGCCGGAGCTCGCGGCGCCAGGCGTGATCACCGTCGATGCGTTGTCGCTCGGTGCGCGGCATCTGCACGCGGCAGGCGCCGATGCCACGGTGCCGGTGGTCGGCTTGTCTGCTGACAGTCATCTGCAGCGCGCACTGCTCGACGACGAGCCGGCCATCGATGCGGCCCGCGCCGAAGCCGACGTCGTCGACGCCGCCCGGCGCCTGGTGGATCGGTTTCCCGCGGTGCGCGAGATCGTGCTCGAATGCACCAACATGCCGCCTTATGCGAAGGCCGTGGCGCGTGCCACCCGGCGGCCGGTGCACCACATCATCAGCCTGCTGCACGAACGCTGGCGGGCGCTGGAAACCGACGCATGAACGCATCGACACGCTGGCAGTTCTGGATCGACCGCGGTGGCACCTTCACCGACGTCGTCGGCCGCGCGCCCGATCGCTCGCTGCACACGCTGAAGCTGCTGTCCGACAACCCCGAACAGTACCGCGACGCTGCCGTCGAAGGCATCCGCCGCATGCTGCGGCTGCAGCCTGCCGAGCCGATCTCGGCAGCGCAGGTCGAGTGCGTGAAGATGGGCACCACGGTGGCCACCAACGCGCTGCTCGAGCGCAAGGGCGACCGCACGGTGCTGGTGACCACGCGCGGCTTTCGCGACGCCCTGCGCATCGCGTACCAGAACCGGCCACGCCTGTTCGACCGTCACATCGTGCTGCCCGAGCTGCTGTACGAGCGCGTGATCGAAGCGGTCGAGCGCATCGGCGCGCACGGTGATGTCTTGCAACCGCTCGACGGCGGCGCGCTGCGGCGCGAACTGCAGGCGGCGTTCGACGCCGGCATCCGCGCCTGCGCGATCGTGCTGATGCACGGGTACCGTTACACCGCGCACGAGCGGCAGGCCGCTGCGCTGGCGCGCGCGATCGGCTTCACGCAGGTCAGTGTGTCGCACCAGGTGAGCCCGCTGATGAAGCTGGTGTCGCGCGGCGACACCACCGTGGTCGATGCGTATCTGTCGCCGATCCTGCGGCGCTACGTCGACCAGGTCGGCGCGCAGATGCCGGGCGTGCGTTTGTTCTTCATGCAGTCGAGCGGCGGCCTCACCGAGGCGCACCACTTCCAGGGCAAGGACGCGATCTTGTCGGGCCCCGCTGGCGGCATCGTCGGCATGGTGCGCACCGCGGTGGCCGCGGGGCACTACAGGGTGATCGGCTTCGACATGGGCGGCACGTCGACCGACGTCAGCCACTACGCCGGCGAGTTCGAGCGCGCGTTCGAGACGCAGGTGGCCGGCGTGCGCATGCGCGCGCCGATGATGAGCATCCACACCGTGGCCGCCGGCGGCGGCTCGATCCTGCAGTTCGACGGCGCACGGCTGCGCGTCGGCCCCGAGAGCGCGGGTGCCAACCCCGGCCCGGCGAGCTATCGGCGCGGCGGCCCGCTGGCGGTGACCGACGCCAACGTGATGCTCGGGCGCATTCAGCCACAGCATTTTCCGAAGGTCTTCGGCTCGCGTGCCGACGAACCGCTCGACCACGCGGGTGTCGCCGCGAAATTCGCCGCGATGGCCGCCGACGTGAAGCGCAACACCGGGCGCGACGTCATGCCCGAGTCGCTGGCCGCCGGCTTCGTGCAGATCGCGGTGCAGAACATGGCCAACGCGATCAAGCGCATCTCGGTGGCGCGCGGCTACGACGTCACGCAGTACACGCTGCAGTGCTTCGGCGGCGCCGGCGGGCAGCACGCGTGCGCGGTGGCCGACACGCTGGGCATGACGCGCGTGTTCGTGCATCCGCTGGCCGGCGTGCTGTCGGCCTACGGCATGGGGCTGGCCGACCAGATCGCGATGCGCGAGGGTGCGGTCGAGTTGCCGCTCGATGCGGGCGGTCTGAATGCGGCGCAGGAGCGACTGCGCGAGCTCGGCACCGCCGCGCGCGACGAGTTGGTGGCACAGGGCGTGCCCCGCGATGCGGTCGAGCTGCGCGAGCGCATCCACGTGAGGTACCAAGGCACCGACACCGCACTGGTCGTTGGCTTCGGTGCGATCGATGCCGTGCGCGCAGCGTTCGAGGCCGCCTATCGGCAACGCTTCGCGTTCCTGATGCCCGACCGGCAGCTGGTGATCGAGGCGGTGTCGGTCGAAGCGGTAGGGCCCGGCGAACGCTTCGAGGATGCGCCAGGCGGCGCTGGCACGCCGGCAGAGGACACTCCGGCGCCGCAGGCCGCCGTGCGCGTGTACTTCGACGGCTGGCACGACGCGGGACTGCACGTGCGCGAGTCGCTGCGCGCCGGCGCCACGATCACCGGCCCGGCGATCATCGCCGAGGCCAACGCCACCACGGTGGTCGAGCCGGGCTGGCAGGCCGTGCTCACGGCGGCCGGGCCGCTGGAGCTGACGCGCGTGACGGCACGCACCGCGCGACACGCGATCGGCACCCAGGCCGACCCCGTGATGCTCGAGGTGTTCAACAACCTGTTCATGAACATCGCCGAGCAGATGGGCCTGAGGCTGCAGAACACCGCCTACTCGGTGAACATCAAGGAGCGGCTCGACTTCTCGTGCGCGCTGTTCGATTCGCTCGGCCAGCTGATCGCCAACGCGCCGCACATGCCGGTGCATCTGGGCTCGATGAGCGAATCGATCAAGACGGTGATCGCGCGCAACCCGGGCATGCGCGAGGGCGACGTCTACGTGCTCAACGACCCGTACCACGGCGGCACGCACTTGCCGGACGTGACCGTTGTCACACCGGTGTACCTGGCCAGCGCCGACGCCAGGCCGAGCTTCTACGTCGCCTCGCGCGGCCACCATGCCGACATTGGAGGTTCCACGCCGGGCTCGATGCCGCCGTTCTCGAAGACGATCGACGAGGAGGGCGTGCTGTTCGACAACTTCTTGCTGGTGCGCGAGGGCCGACTGCTGGAGACGGAATTGCGTGCGCAGCTGAATACCACCCGCTGGCCGGCGCGCAATCCCGATCAGACCATCGCCGACCTGCGCGCGCAGATCGCCGCCAACGAGAAGGGCGTGCAGGAGCTGCGCGCGATGGTCGCCCAGTTCGGCCGCGAGACCGTGGCTGCCTACATGCGCCACGTGCAGGACAACGCCGAGGAATCGGTGCGCCGCGTGATCACCGCGCTGAAGAACGGCAGCTTCGAGCTGCCGCTCGACAACGGCGCGACGATCCAGGTGCGGGTCACGGTGCATGCCGACCGCCGCGAGGCGACGATCGACTTCAGCGGCACCAGCGCACAGCTGACGAACAACTTCAACGCGCCGAAGGCGGTGACGATGGCCGCGGTGCTGTACGTGTTCCGCACGCTGGTCGACGACGACATCCCGCTCAATGCGGGTTGCCTGAAGCCGCTGCGGGTGATCGTGCCCGAGGGCTGCATGCTGAACCCGAGCTACCCGGCCGCCGTGGTAGCCGGCAACGTCGAGACGTCGCAGTGCGTGACCAACGCGCTGTTCGGTGCACTCGGGGTGATGGCGGCCAGCCAGTGCACGATGAACAACTTCACCTTCGGCAACGACACGCACCAGTACTACGAGACGATTTCTGGTGGCTCGGGCGCGGGGCCGGAGTTCGACGGCGCCGGCGTCGTGCAGACGCACATGACCAACTCGCGGCTCACCGACCCGGAGGTGCTCGAGTTCCGCTTCCCGGTGCGGTTGGACGGCTACGAGATTCGCCGCGGGTCCGGCGGCGCCGGGTGCCATCGCGGCGGCGACGGCGGCGTGCGGCGCGTGCGCTTCCTCGAAGCGATGACGGCGTCGATCCTCAGCAATGGACGGCGCATCGCGTCGTTCGGGCTCGCGGGCGGTCAGGCCGGTGCGCTGGGCATCAACCGCGTCGAGCGCGCCGACGGCAGCGTCGAGACGCTGCAGCACATCGGCTCGGCGCAGATGCAGCCAGGCGACGTGTTCGTGGTCGAGACCCCCGGCGGCGGCGGCTACGGTGCCGCGGGATCCTGAGCGCCGCCGCGGTCGCGACGTCGCGGCCTCGCGAAGCGGCGTCAGCGCGTGCCGTGCCCGTGCTGCGCCGGGGCGTCGCGATAGTGCTCGGCCAGTACGTCGCGTCCCCAGTCGCCGTCGCCGTCGCGCCACACCGAATGCACGTGGTTGCCCCCCGAGTTGTCGAACTCGATCACGAACGCGGCACCCTGTACGCGAAAGTAGAACGGCTGGCCGGGCTCGACCGCACCCGCCCACCCGAAACGCAGCGTCTGCAGGCCATCGTTCGCGCGCACGCGCGCGAGCCGCGCCTGCGCGAGCTCGGGACGCAGGTGCTCGGCGAACACGCTGACCAACGACAGCAGCTGCGCCTGCTGCCCGGCCGACAACTCGGGGAAAGCGACGCCCTTGGCCGCAGGCAGCTGCGCGCGCGCGGCGTTGCGAGTGACGATGTCGCCGTAGGGGCGCGAGTCGATGAGCGCGCTCGCCCGCTGCTGCGGCGACAGCGAGCCCAGCAGGGCTCGCGCCAGGTCCTCCTCGCTGCCGAGCACGCGCGTGCCCGCGCGCACGGAGGCGCCGAAGTCGCGCGGCACGCGCGCCGGGTTGGCGCCGAAGAACTGCGGCAGCGTGGCGACGTAGCGGTCGCCCTGCAGCGTCCAGTGCAGCGACAGGTGATGCCCCTCGATGCGCCAGCCCCACCCGCGCGAGCCACCGTCGGGCTCGCCGAAGATCGCGATCGCGTAGTTCTCGGGGTCGCGCTGCGGCCCGAAGGTCTCGAGCTCGCGCAATGCGATCTCGAGCGCCATCACGGCGCGCACCTTGTCGAGGCCGTTCTCGCTCAACGCCGATCGCAGCAGCTCGGTGGTGGCCGCACGTTGCGCCGCCGACATCTCGCGCCATGCGATGCCGGCGCGGCGGCGCGGCGTGTAATGCCAGTCGCTGCGCGCGTCGAGCGTGAACGGCTGCAGCAGCGCCGCGCGCGCACCCGGCGGCGTAGCGCTCATCAGGCCTGTCGCGGCGACGCTGGCGCGCGGCGGCTCCTGGGCCTGCGTCGGGGCGGCTAACGCCAGCAGCGAAGTGACTGCAGCCAATCGCTGCCAACCGCGCGGGCAGGGCAACGTGCGAGGCGTTTCGGACACGACGCGCAGTGTGCACGCGGATGCGGCATCCCGGTGGGCGCACGCAGCGTAGCAGCTAGCGGCGCAGGGTCTCGACCTGGCGGGCAAACTCAAGCATGCTTCGAGACGTGACGGGCGTCGGCCGGTGGGTGTAAGGATTGCACGCCATGGCTCGACAGAGGCGCGTCAACAGCTGCGCGTCGGCGAGACCCCTTCCCAGGAGCTTACCCATGAACCAACGTCTCATCGTCTCTTCTGCCTTGGCTTCGCTGCTGGCGCTTGGCCTCACGGGCCAGGCAGCCGCGCAGAGCAAAGAGAAGGAAAAGTGCTACGGCATCGCCAAGGCGGGGCAGAACGATTGCGCCAACCTGTCGGGCACGCATTCGTGTGCCGGCCAGAACAAGGTCGACAACGACCCGGGCGAATGGAAGTACGTCGCCAAGGGCACCTGCAAGGAGATGAAGGGCATGACCGAGGCCGAAGCCAAGGCGAAGAAGTAGGCCGTTGCCAGGTCGATCGGGCGCGCCACCGACGGGCAGCAGAGCACCGTGAGCAGCGTCGGCATCGGATGGCGACAGCCTCACTACGGTGAACTGCTCGAGCGCCGGCCCGCTGTCGGCTTCGTCGAGGTGCACTCGGAGAACTTCTTCGGCGACGGCGGCGCGGCGCTTGCGGTGCTCGAGCGCGGCCGCGAGCACTACGCGGTGAGCCTGCATGGCGTTGGCTTGGCTCTGGGTTCGGCGTTCGGGCTCGATCCGTGGCACCTCGAACGGCTGGCGGACTTGGTGCAGCGAGTCGACCCGGTGCGGGTCAGCGATCATGCGTCGTTCGCGCGTGCGCCGCTGCAGGCCGGCCAGCCGTCGGTGCACGGCGCAGACTTGCTGCCGATCGCCTTCACGCCGGCGTCACTCGACATCATGGTGCGCAACGTCGATCGGGTGCAGCAGCGGCTGCGGCGCCCGATCGCTGTGGAAAACGTGTCGGCATACCTGCGCTGGGCCGACGACTCGCTCGACGAGGCGCACTTCTTCAACGAACTGGCGCGTCGCAGCGGCTGCGCGCTGCTGCTGGACCTGAACAACCTGGTGGTCAATGCGATCAATCGCGGCGACGAGCCGGTGGCAACGGCCTGCCGCTTCGTCGATGCGATCGAGGCCAGGCATGTCGCCGAGATCCATCTCGCTGGCTTCGACGCGCGCGGGCCGGTCGTGATCGACGACCACGGCAGCCGCGTGCACGAGCCGGTGTGGCGGGTGTTCCGCCATGCGCTGGCCCGGCTCGGCGCCAAGCCGACATTGATCGAGTGGGACACCGACATTCCCGCGCTCGAGGTGCTGCTCGCCGAGGCCGCGCACGCGCAGGCGCTGATGCAGCCCACGCACGTGGAGCTACCGGCATGAGCCGCCAGGCCGCTCCCAAGGCAAATACCGCAGCGCGTCGCGCGGAGGTCATCCAATGAGCGTCGCGGCGCAGCGCGAAGCGCTGCGGCAGCAGCAGCTGCTGCGCACGCTATGGCGGCGCGGTGCGGATTCCGCGCTGCACGGCTGGCTACGCGAGACGAGCGCGCGCGCGGAGCAGGGCTTGGCGGCCTACCGGGGCAACGCGGCAGCGATCGTCGAGCGCGCGCTCGCAGCCGCCTTTCCCACCGTGCAGCAACTGGTCGGCGAGGACTCCTTTGCGCAGCTGGCGCTCGCGTTCTGGCACCGGCATCAGCCGCGCTGCGGCGACCTCGCACGCTATGGCGACGCACTGCCGGCGTGGATCACCGACGATCGTCAGCTTGCGTCGGAGCCCTATCTGGCCGACGTCGCCCGCGTCGACTGGGCAGTGCACACGATCGAGCACGCCGCCGACGTGGTCGCGCCGCCGGCGGGCCTGCCGCTGCTGGCCGAACGCGAGCCGTCGCAACTGACGCTGCGGCTGCGCCCCGCGTTGGCCTTGGTCGCGTCGCGCTTCCCGGTGGTGACGATCTGGCAGGCGCACCGCCGCCAAGACGCCGACCGGTTTGCGCCGGTGCGCCAGGCGTTGGCCGAGCAGCGGGCCGAAACGGCGCTGATCGCGCGACCGCAGTGGCAGGCCGTGGTGAGTGCGATCGATCCAGCCTGCGCGCGCTTCATGAACGCACTCGTCGATGGCGCCGACGTCGCGCGTGCGCTCGACGCAGCCGGTGCGCCGTTTCGGTTCGAACCGTGGCTGCATGATGCCGTGCGCCACCAGTGGTTGCAGGCGGTGGAGCCTGCGCACGACGCGCCTGCGGGAGGGACGCGATGACTTCGCTGGTTCGGATCGTGTTCACTCGGTGCGGACGCGCGCAACGCGCGTGAGTGCTGCGGCGGCAGGCACAATGCCGCCGATGCGAACGCGCAGCCGGTCATGCTCGTGTCGACCACCCGGGCGCGTGCGCGCAGTGCGGGCATGCTCGATCACGCGCTGATCGCGCTGCTGCGGCCAGCACTGGAGCGCGGGGCGCGCGCGTTGCGTGGCTGGGGCGTGCACGCCGATCGCGTCACCTGGCTCGGCTTTGCGGTGGGCGTGAGTGCGGCGCTGGCGATCGCGCTGCAGGCGTACATCGTGGGGCTGATCGCACTGCTGGCGAGTCGCCTGTGTGACGGCCTCGATGGCGCGTTGGCGCGCCAGACCCGCGCGACCGATCGCGGCGCCTTTCTCGACATTGCGCTCGACTTCCTGTTCTACGCCAGCATCCCGCTCGCGTTTGCGGTGGCTGATCCGGCCGAACGTGCGCTGCCGGCGGCCGTGCTGCTGGCCGCGTTCATCGGCACCGGGTCGAGCTTTCTTGCCTACGCGGTGTTTGCCGAACGGCGCGGCCTGACGAGCGACGCCTATCCGCGCAAAGGCCTGTTCTACCTGGGCGGCCTCACCGAGGCGACCGAGACGCTGCTGTGTTTCGTGCTGATGTGTCTGTGGCCGCAGCACTTTGCGTGGTGGGCGTATGGCTTCGCGGCCATGTGTGCGGTGACCGTCGTGACCCGCATCGCCGCAGGCTGGCGAGTGTTCGGCGAGTTGGAGGGCGGGCAACGATGAACAGGAACAAGTGGCTGCTGGCGATCGTGTTGCTGGCGTTGGTGGTGGTCTTCTTCGTGTTCGATCTCGGCCGCTATTTCAGCCTCGAGTACGTGAAGGCGCAGCAGGCCGGGTTTGCCGAGCTGTACGCCAACCATCCGGCCGCGGTGATCGGCGTGTACTTGGCGATCTACGTAGCGGTGACGGCGCTGTCGTTCCCCGGCGCAACGGTGATGACGCTGGCGGCCGGCGCGATCTTCGGGCTGCTGGTGGGCACCATCATCGTGTCGTTCGCATCGAGCATCGGCGCGACACTGGCGTTCCTGGCGGCGCGCTTCGTGCTGCGCGACAGCGTGCAGGCACGCTTCGGCGCGCGCCTGGCCGAGATCGACAAGGGCGTGGCGAAGGAGGGCGCGTTCTACCTCTTCACGCTGCGGCTGGTGCCCTTGGTGCCGTTCTTCGTGATCAACCTCGCGATGGGGTTGACGCGCATGAAGACGCGCACCTTCTACTGGGTCAGCCAGCTCGGCATGCTGGCCGGCACGGTGGTGTACGTCAACGCGGGCACGCAGCTCGCGAAGATCGACTCGCTGAAGGGCATCCTGTCGCCGGAGCTGATCGGCTCGTTCGTGCTGCTCGGCGTGTTCCCGCTGATCGCCAAGAAAGTGGTCGACTCGATCCAGGCACGGCGCGTCTACGCGCGCTGGCGCCACGCCAAGCCGCGGCACTACGACCGCAACCTGGTGGTGATCGGTGCCGGTGCCGCGGGGCTGGTGGCGAGCTACATCGCCGCCGCGGTGAAGGCGAAGGTCACGCTGATCGAAGGCCACAAGATGGGCGGCGACTGCCTCAACTACGGCTGCGTGCCGAGCAAGGCGCTGATCAAGACCGCCAAGCTGATGCACCAGCTGCGCCACAGCGCCACCTACGGCATCGCCGGCGCGCAGGCACAGTTGTCGTTTGCCGATGCGATGCAGCGCGTGCAGCGCGTGGTGACGGCGATCGAACCGCACGACTCGGTCGCCCGCTACAGCGGACTCGGCGTCGACGTCGTGCTTGGGCAGGCCAAGATCGTCGACCCGTGGCACGTGCAGGTCACCAAGCCCGACGGCAGCGTGACCACGCTGTCGACGCGGGCGATCGTGGTGGCCGCCGGCGCGGCGCCGTTCGTGCCGCCGCTGCCGGGCCTTGCCGAAGCCGGCGTGCTGACCAGCGACACGTTGTGGGAGCTGCGCGAGCAGCCGAAGCGCCTGATCGTGCTCGGCGGCGGGCCGGTCGGTTGCGAGCTCGCGCAGGCGTTCGCGCGGCTCGGCTCGCAGGTGACGCAGGTCGAGATGCTCGATCGCATCATGGTGCGCGAAGATCCCGAGGTCTCCGCCTATGCGCAGCGGATGCTCGAGGCCGATGGCATCGTGGTGCTCACCGGCCACAAGGCCGTGCGCTGCGAGACGGCCGGCGGCACCAAGGCGATCGTGGTCGAGGCCGGTAGCCAACAGAAGCGGATCGAGTTCGATGCGCTGATCTGCGCGGTGGGCCGCGTCGCGCGCCTGCAGGGCTACGGACTCGAGGAGCTCGGCGTCCCGGTGCAGCGCACGATCGAGACGAACGACTACCTGCAGACGATCTACCCGAACATCTATGCCTGCGGCGACGTCGCCGGGCCGTTCCAGTTCACGCACACGGCGTCGCACCAGGCGTGGTACGCGTCGGTCAACGCGCTGTTCGGCTTCGTCAAGAAGTTCAAGGCGGATTATTCGGTGATCCCGTGGTCGACCTTCATCGACCCGGAAGTGGCGCGAGTCGGCCTCAACGAGCAGGAAGCCAAGGCGCAGGGCATTGCGCACGAGGTCACGCGCTACGGCATCGACGATCTCGATCGCGCGATCGCCGACTCGACCGATCACGGCTGGATCAAGGTGCTCACCGTGCCCGGCAAGGACAGGATCCTCGGCGTCACGATCGTCGGCGAGCACGCGGGCGACCTGCTGGCCGAATACGTGCTGGCGATGAAGCACGGTCTGGGGTTGAACAAGATCCTCGGCACCATCCATATCTACCCGACACTGGCCGAATCCAACAAGTACGTCGCCGGCGAGTGGAAGCGAGCGCACCAGCCGCTGGGCCTGCTGCGCTGGGTCGAGCGGTTGCACGCCTGGCGGCGCTGACCGCGCGGCCCGCTTGGCGTTATCCTGCGGTCGATGAGACGCCTGATTGCGCCGATGGCGGCGCTCGCCATCGGCCTCGCCGGCCTGGCAGCCGCTGTCGAAGGCCCGAACATGCTCACCGACTTCGGCCGAGCAGTCGGCACGCCGGCGCCGCCCTGGCGATTCGTGGGTCTGCCGAACCAGACCAAGCCGATGACTCGCTTTCGCATCGTGGCCCACGAGGGCTCCCGCGTGCTCGAGATCAGGGCCGACGAGTCGTATGGCAACCTGGTGCACGACCTGAGCGGCCCGACCGCCAACGCGCAGATGCTGTCGTGGCGCTGGCGCATCGAGCTCGACAACCCGGCCGGTGACCCCCGCAAGCGCTCGGGCGATGACCATCCGCTGGCGGTGTGTGCGATGTTCGACCTGCCGCTGTCGGCGGTGCCGTTCACCGAGCGCCAGGTGCTGCGTGCGGCCCGCATGGCCAGCGGCGAGGACCTGGCCACCGCCACCGTGTGCTACATCTGGGACGAGCGCCAGCCCACCGGCA
This sequence comes from Burkholderiaceae bacterium, assembly GCA_035764445.1. Classification (GTDB taxonomy): domain Bacteria; phylum Pseudomonadota; class Gammaproteobacteria; order Burkholderiales; family Burkholderiaceae_C; genus JAEUPI01. Next base: position 5,897 of record DASTZF010000387.1, on the reverse strand, counting down.
CGGTGCTCGACAGCCCGTTCACGCACCGGCTGCGCTACATGGTCCTGCGCGGCGCGGGAGAGCCGCTGCAGCAGTGGCGGCAGGAGCAGCGGGACCTGCGCGCCGACTTCCTCAAGCTGTTCGGCGACGAGGCGACCTCGGTGCCGCCGCTGCGTGCGGTGGCGGTGTCGGCCGACGCCGACAACACCCAGGGTCACAGCGTCGGGCTGCTGAGCGACCTGGTGCTGCGATGAGGGGGTGCCAGGAGTCGGTTCAGCGATGAAGCGATTGGTCCTGCTGGGCGGTGGCCACGCCCATGTGCACGTGCTGAGCGAGATGGCGCGCGAGCCGATGCCCGGTGTGCAGGCCGTGCTGGCGACGCCGTTTGCCCGCCAGATCTACAGCGGCATGCTGCCGGGCTGGATGGCCGGGCACTATACGCTCCAGCAGTGCGCGATCGAGCTCGAACCGCTGGCACGCGCAGCCAAGGTCGAGCTGGCGCTGTCGAGCGCGGTGGCGATCAATGCCAACGAGCGCACGGTGACGCTGGCCGACGGCCGCGTCGCCGAATACGACGTGCTGTCGATCGACACCGGGTCGCTCTATGACCGCGACGCCATCCCTGGTGCGCGCGAGCAGGGCATGTTTCTGCGCCCGCTCGAGCACTTCGTGCAGCTGTACGAGCGGCTGCTCGCACTGCCGACCGACCGCCTGCTGAACCTGGTGGTGATCGGCGGTGGTGCGGCCGGCTTCGAAGTCTCGCTGGCGCTGCGTCACCGCTTCAACGGCACCGGTCACGAGCGCGCGCGCGTCTGCCTGGTGACCGGCGACAGCACGGTGCTGTCGACCTTCAACGCCCCGGTGCGCGAGCGCGCGCTGCAGGTGCTGCGCCGCAACCGCGTGACGGTGCTCAACCAGCGCTGCATCGAGATCACCAGCGGGCAGGTGCAGCTCGACAACGGCGCCCGCCTAGTGTGCGACGTGCCGCTGCTGGCGCTGCCGACCGTGGCCCCGCCGTGGCTGCGCGACAGCGAGCTGGCGCTCGACGCCGACGGCTTCGTCAGTACCTCCGAGATGCTGCAGAGCGTGTCGCACGGCGAGGTGTTCGCCGCCGGCGACGTGGCGTCGCGCCTTGACCAGCCGGTCCCTCGCAGCGGCGTTTTCGCGGTGCGCGCCGGTCCGGCGCTGGCGGTCAATTTGCGGCGCAAGCTGGCTGGCGGGCCGCTGCAGCCCTGGCAGCCCAAAGAGAGGTCGCTGTACCTGCTGTCGTGCGGCGAGCGGCGGGCGATCGCGTCATGGGGCCGCTTCGGTGTCCAAGGACGCTGGGCCTGGGCGTGGAAGGACTGGATCGACCGCAACTTCGTCGCGCGCTATGCCGAGCCTGCGGCGGCGCCCGAAGCCTCGCTGCCGATCAGCGCCGAGCGCGGAGGAGACGCCGCGCCGTGAGCGCGCCCGGCAACGCTCACTCGCGCGGACGGAACGTGATCACCATGCTCGACGGCACGCTGCCGTCGGTGTCGCGCGGCAGCACCTCGGTGCGGTCCAGCGCACGTATCACGGCTTCGTCCCACTCGCGGTTGCCGCTGCTCTTGACGATACGGCGGCCGACGATCTTTCCATCGGATGCGCAGCGCACCTCAACGTCGGCGCTCGGATTGCCCGGCACTTCGTCAGTCAGAAAGATGTTGGGCTTGACGCGCGCGACGATGCGCCCCGCGTAGCTGGCCGACGGCCCGGCTTCGCGCGCCGCGGTGCCCGGCGAGTTCGGCGCGCCGGTGCCGGCGGCCTGACCTAGGATGCGCTTCAAGTTCTCCTCGCGCTGTTTGGCCTGGCGCGCCTCCTCTTCCTTGGCTCGCTTGATCTCGAGCTCGCGCTGCTTCTGCGCCGCAAGCTTCTCGGCCTTCTCGCGCTCGATGCGTTCCTGTTCCTTGCGCTCTTGCTCCTTGCGCTCCTGCTCTTTGCGCAAGCGCTCTTGCTGCTCGCGCTCCTGCTCCTTGCGCAAGCGCTCCTGTTGCTCGCGCTCCTGCTGCTCGCGCAGCTTGCGCTCGGCCTTCTCCTTCTCGATGGCGATCTCCGCCTCATTCGGCGCCGGCTTGGGTGGCGGCTCTTCGGCCTTGGGTGTCGGCGGCGGCGGTGCCGGCGCGGGCGTCGGCACGGGCGTTGGCGTTGGGGCGGGCTTGGGCGCACCGGCCTGCGGCGCCGCGATCTGCGGCACCGCGGCCCACAACTCGGCGCTGACGCCCGCCGGCGTCTGGCTGCGCCACTTCACCCCGAAGGCGAGCGCGATCAGCAGCCCCAGGTGCACCAGCAGCGCCATCGCGGTGCCGCGGCCCATGCCGCCGGTGCGCTGCGGCATCAGGTTGTCTTGGCGAGTGAGGGTGCTATCCAGTGCCATCGTCAGTCGGCGCCGGGCCGCTCCCAAGCCGACTGAGCGCCCCGCGGGGGGGCAGCGAACAGCGTGAGCGTGGGGGCCAACATGTTCAGTCGGCGCGGCGCCGCTCCCGAACCGACCGAGCGCCCCCACGAGGGGCAGCGAACAGCGTGGGGGTGGGGGGCAGCATGTCAGCCGGCCTGCTTGACCGCCAACCCGACGCGCCTGACGCCGGCGCGCTGCAGGACGTCCATCACCTTGACGACCTGCTCGTACTTGACGTTGCGGTCGGCGGCGATCACCACGGGCGTGTCGGCGTCGCCACCTTGCAGATCCTTGATGCGGCCGGCGATCTGGTTGAGACCGACGACGTTGGCGTCGCCTTGGTCGACGCGCACCCGCAGACGCTCATCGGCGCCGACCACGACCTCGATCACGTGCTGGGGCCGCTGCGGCGCCTTGCCGACCGAAGGCAGGTCGACGATGCCGGTCGTGATCAGCGGTGCGCTGACCATGAAGATGATCAGCAGCACCAACATCACGTCGATGAACGGCACCATGTTGATCTCGCTCATCGAGCGACGACGGCGGCTGCTGTGGGCGATGACGGCAGGCATACGCGGCTCAGCGTGGCATCGCAGCCGCCGGTGCAGCGACGGTCGGCGGCACGCTCGCGTTGCGCTGCAGGATGTTGAGGAATTCCTCGATGAAGGTCTCGAGCTGCGTCGCCAGACGATCGATCTCGCGCGCGAAGCGGTTGTAGGCGACGACCGCTGGAATCGCGGCGAACAGGCCGATCGCTGTGGCCACCAGCGCCTCGGCGATGCCCGGTGCCACGGTGGCCAGCGTCACCTGCTGCAGGTTCGACAGCCCGACGAACGCGTGCATGATGCCCCACACGGTGCCGAACAGGCCGACATAAGGGCTCACCGACCCCACCGACGCGAGGAAGCCGAGGTTGCCCTCGATCACGTCGAGCTCGCGCTGGAAGCTGGCGCGCATCGCGCGACGTGCACCATCGAGCTGGGCCACCGCGTCGAGGCGGCGCTCGCGCAGCTTGAGGAACTCGCGCATGCCGGAGGCGAAGATGCGCTCCATCGGCGCGCTGGTGTGCTTGGCGCCTGCGGCCTGGTTGAGCTCGGCCAGGTTCTTGCCCGACCAGAACTCGCGCTCGAAGTTGTCGTTCAGGGTACGCACGCGCTGCAGCCCGAACACCTTGCCGAAGATCATCGACCAGCTGACCACGGAGACGGCGAGCAGGCCGACCATCACCACCTGCACCACGAAGCTGGCGTGCAGTACGAGTTGGAAGATCGAGAGGTCCTGGTTCACGGCAGGCGGCTCAACACTTCGTCGGGGATGCGGCGTGGTCGCAGCGTCGGTGCATCGACACATGCGATTCGGATATCACCTTCGGCCAGCAGTTCCGTGCCACGCAGCGCCTGCTGCTCCAGGTGCAGGCTCACGCGCGCGGCGTCGCGCACCGCGACCGTGACCTCGAGCAGGTCGTCGAGGCGCGCCGGGCGCAGGTAGCGCATCGCGGTGCGGCTGACGATGAACATCGCACCCAGCCGCTCGCGCAGCGCTCCCTGCTCGACCCCGAGGCTGCGCAGCCACTCGGTGCGGGCACGCTCGAAGTACTTCAGGTAATTGGCGTAGTAGACGATGCCGCCGGCGTCGGTGTCTTCCCAATACACTCGTGTCGCGTGTCGAAACGGCTTGGCGGTGGCAACTTGCATGGGCTCACGCGATGATACGTGAGCCGCTGCCGGGCCACGTGCACGCCGATCCGCCGCCTCAGGGAACGACTCGGCGATACACCGGGCCCCAGATCGGATGTCCGGCTTCCGAGCGCGTCAGCGCGAACGCAGGATCGGCCTGCCGCGCGGCGCGGAATGAAGCTTCGCAGTCCGCCAGCCGGCTGCTGGTGCAGTAGATGAACGCCAGCAGCTTGTAGGCGCTGGCGCGGTCCCGGCCGCTGTTCAGCCCGGTGTGCAGCGCGGTCGTCAGTGCGCGCTCGGCCTGTGCGTACTGGGCATCGTCGTAGGCCCGCATGCCGGTCAGCAACGCGCGCTCCGCGGGCCGCTCGATCACGTCGGTCAGGCCGGTCGATGGCGGAGGTGCCACGCAGCCTGCCAGCGCCGCCGCCAGCATTCCCCACACGAACCACATCAGGCGTTTCATGGTCGCTCTCCCTCAGGATCCGAAGCTGTGTCGCACGGTCACCGGCCGGTCGCTGGAGACGCGCACGGTCACCGTGTGCGGCGCGAAGTCCGCGTTGCGTACGGTGATCACGTGTTCGCCCACCGACAACGTCAGGTTCGTGAGCGGCGGCGCGATGCCGGCGCCCTTGCCGTCGACTTCGATCTGGCCCCAAGGCGCCACCGCGAGCCGCACGACGCCGGTAGCCGCTGTCGCAGGGTCCGCGCTGCGCGTGGCCTCGCGTGGTGCGCGCTGTTCGCGCGTGGTTTGCTTGTCTGCCGGCGCCGGCCGTGGTGCGGTTGCTGCCGCCACCGGCGCTGCTGCCGACGGTGCGTCGACCGTTGTCGGCGGCGGCGCGGCCGTGCCATCGTCGCCCGCGCCGGAGGGCGCGGCGACGGGGACAGCGATGCTGGAATGAAGCGCCGCGGTGGCCGATCCCGTGGACGGTGCGTTCTTGGCGACCGCGTGCGCAGACTCGCCATTGGACGAACCCAGGAGTTGCCAGCCGGCGACCACACCGATCGCAGCGCCGACGGCGAGCGCACCGGCGATCAAGCGTCGTCTGCCGTGGCGCGCTGATGGCCCGTCGTCAGCGGCGATCTCGGCCTCCGCCTCGAGCCATTGCTTGAGTGCCTGGCTCATCTGGCGTGCCGAGCGGTAGCGCTGCGCGGGGTCGTGCGAGATCGCGCGCACCGTGATGTCGGACAGGACCGTCGGCACCTCTGGCCGTGCCTGTTGCGGCGACGGCGGGCGCACGTGCTCGACCGCGTGCACGATCTCCTGAAGTGACTTGCCGTCGAACGCCTTGCGGTGCGTCAGCAGTTCGTACATCACGACGCCGAGCGAGTAGACGTCGCAGCGACGGTCGATGGTTTCGCCGCGCAGCTGCTCGGGTGCCAGATAGTGCGGCGAGCCAGCAACCACGCCTTCGAGCGCCGGAATGTCTTGCCCGTGGGCGACGCGTGCGATGCCGAAGTCCACCACCTTGGGCAGCGTGCGCCCGACCATGAAGATGTTCGCGGGCTTGATGTCGCAGTGGATGACGCCCTTGGAGTGTGCGTAGCTCAGTGCATCGGACACGCGGCGCATGATCTGTGCGGTCTGCACGATGTCGGGGCGCCAGCCGTTGGCCAGCAACTGCCGCAGGTCGCGCCCACGCAGCCGCTCCATCGCGACGTAGACGCCTTGCTCGGACAGGCCGGCGTCGTAGACGGTGACGATGTTCGGATGATTCAGCCCGGCCGCTGCGCGTGCTTCGTTGAGGAACAAGGCGTCGAGCGCTGCGCGATCGCCTTCGGCAACGCTCAGGTGCAGCGTCTTGACCGCGATCGTGCGCGACAGGATC
>DASTZF010000386.1:0-8574 GCA_035764445.1 Burkholderiaceae bacterium | reverse complement strand
ACCGATCTCGATCGCACTGCTGCCGATGCGCCTGCAGCCGGCGGTGTTCGCCGGCACCACCAGCGTGTTCTTCACGGTGATCAACGCGTCGAAGTGGCTGCCCTACGCGTGGCTCGGGCTGATCGACACCACCAACATGCTGACCGCGTTGGTGCTGGCGCCGTGCGCAATGCTCGGCGTGTGGCTCGGCGTGTCGCTGCTGCGCCGGCTGCGCGCGGTGTGGTTCTACCGGCTGGTGAGCACCGGCTTGCTGGTCACCGGGCTCAAGCTGACGTGGGACGGTCTGCGCTAGCGACCGGCGGCGCATCTTCGGTGGCCGCGTCGCCGCCAAGCGCATCGCTCAAGCCCCCGCGCGTGCGCTCGGCCAGCTCGCGCTCCTGCACCAGCAGTTGCTCGAGCTGCTCGCGCCCGGCCTTGCTCAGCGAGATCAGCCGCTGCTCATCCCCCATGTGCGGCGCCATCGCGACCAGTTGCTCGACGCTGTGGCGGCGAAAGCGTTGCGCCAGCGTGCGCGCGCGATGCCGCTCCAAGCCCAGCACCTCGAGCACGCTGCGCCCGCTCATCAGCGCCGAGTCGAGCGTCTCGCGCTCGATGTGCTGCACGCCACGCTGGTACAGCTGGGTCCAGTGGCGCGCGTTGCGCGCGCGCGCAACGATCGCCAGGTGCGGAAAGTGCTCGCGCGCGAGGTCGACCAGCTTGAGGTTCTGCTCGACGTCGTCGATCGCCACCACCAGCGCCTTGGCCTGGCCGGCGCCGGCCACGCGCAGCAGGTCGAGCCGCGTCGCGTCGCCGAAGTACACCTGCCAGCCGAAGCGCCGCGTCGACTCGACCTGATCGGCGCTGTGGTCGAGCACGGTGGCGCTGAATCCGTTGGCAAACAGCAGGCGCCCGACGATCTGCCCATAGCGACCCCAGCCAGCGATGATCACCGGCGCACTCTGCGGCGCTTCGATGCGATGCGCGGTGCTCTCCTTCCGGTGCGCCTGCACGTGCGCGGCCCACCAGCGGTCGCTGGCAAGCAGCAGCAGCGGCGTCAGCAGCATCGACAGCGCCACCACCGCAACCAGCAGGGACGCCGTTTCGCCGTCGATCACGCGGCCCTGCGTCGCCTGCTGGAAGACGACGAAGCCGAACTCGCCGCCCTGCGTCAGCAGCACGATGAACACCGAGCGTTCGGCCAGTGGGATCGGCATCGCGCGCGCCATGCCCCACAGCACCAGCGCCTTCAACGACAGGAACGCCGCCACCAGGCCGACGATCACGAGCGGATACCGCATCACGACGTGGAAGTCGATGCCCATGCCCACCGCGATGAAGAACAAGCCGAGCAGCAGCCCCTTGAATGGTTCGAGGTCGGTCTCGAGCTCGCGCCGGTACTCGCTCTCGGCGAGCAGCACGCCGGCGAGGAACGCGCCGAGCGCCATCGACAGGCCCACCGACTCCATCAGCGCGGCGATCGCCACCACCAGCAGCAACGCCGCAGCGGTGAAGATCTCGGGCGTCTCGCTGCGTGCGATCCAGCGCAGCATCGGCCGCAGCAGCAGACGGCCGCCGAGCACGATGATCGCGATCACGGCGAGCGCGCGCCCGGCCTCGAGCCAGGTGTCGGGCGCGGCGCCGTCGTGCGCACCGCCACCGAGCAGCGGCACCAGCGCGAGCACCGGAATCGCCGCGATGTCCTGCAGCAGCGCGACCGACAGCACACCTTGTCCGGCGGTGGTGCTGGCGAGGTTGCGTTCGTTGAGCACCGCCAGCCCGATCGCGGTGGACGACATCGCCAGGCCGAGCGCAGCCACCAGCGCGAGCCGCCATGCGACACCGGCGGCCACAGCCGCCGCGAAGATCAGCGCGGCCGAACCGACCAGCTGCAGCGTGCCCCAGCCGAAGATCGGCCGCCGCATCGCCCACAGCCGGCGTGGCTCCAGCTCCAGTCCCACCTGGAACAGCATCAGCACGACGCCGAACTCGGCGACATGCTGAATCGACTGCGCATCGCTGACCAGGTTGAGCCCGAACGGCCCGATCGCGATGCCGGCCACGAGGTAGCCGATGATCGAGCCCAGCCCCGCATAGCGCGCCAGCGGCACCGCGATCACAGCGGCGGCGAGGTAGATCAGGGTCAGGACCAGCCAGTTCGACATCGGGGTTTCACGACGTCTCGGCGCGCGGCCGCTCGCGGGCATCGACGAGGTTCGGGCGTTCGCCCGCATCGACGAGGTGAGGGCGTTCGCCCTCATCGACAACGCGAGGGCGTTCGCCCTCGGGCGCCACACCCTGCACGCACGGCATCAGGTCGGCGATCTCGGGCCAGTCGGGCCACGTGCGCAGGCGGTCGACCAGCACCGCGACGTGCTCGTCGATCTCGGCGCGCGTCGTCCGGTGCGCGCCGTGCAGCACCATCGGCGGCAGGAAGCGCATGCCGGCCAGCGACGCCGTCTGCTCGTACGGCGGCCAGAAGGCGTCGATGAAGAAGCGGTTGTGGCCGTCGGGGCGGTACGACGCTTCGGTGCCACCGGTGGAGACCACCAGCCACAGGTCCTTGCCGGACAAGCGATCACCGCCGGGGCCGTAGGCCCAGCCGTAGGCGAACACCTCGTCGAGCCACAGCTTCAGCAGCGGCGGCATGCCGTACCAGTGCACCGGATGCAGCCACACCACCAGGCGCGCCTTCAGCAGCGCCGCCTGCTCAGCGGCGACGTCGATCACGTAGTCGGGGTACAGCGCGTACAGATCGCGCAGCGTCCAACGGCCTCCCGCGCGTGCGCTCTCGGGCTGCAACGCCGCGCGCAACGCCGCGTGCACGCGCGAGTGCTGCAGGTCGGGGTGGGCGAGCAGCAACAGGACGTCCGACATCGGATGCGGGCAGGCGGGGGTGGTTTGTCCGGTGCCGGTGCGACACACCGGCCCGCTACCATAGCTTGAATCGCGCCGGCCGCATGGCCTGCGCGAGCGCCCGCACGCTGGCGTCGCCGCGCGTGGGCGGGCCGATGCAGGGAGCGGCCCGTGAACTCAAACGCGCCAGCCGAGGAGGACGCATGCCGGTGATCGTCGTCGCCAACCCCAAGGGTGGGGTCGGCAAGAGCACGCTGGCGACCAACATTGCGGGGCTGTACGCGCGCCAGGGTCACGCGGTGATGCTGGGCGACATCGATCGCCAGCAGTCGGCGCGCCAATGGCTGGCGCTGCGTCCCGAGGCGGCGCCGCGCATCCAGGGCTGGGACCTGGTCGGCGAATCGACGCTGAAGGCACCAAAGGGCCTGACCCACATGGTGCTCGACACGCCGGCGGGCATGCACGACAAGCTGCTCGACGCGGTGATGCGCATCGCCGACCGCATCCTGATTCCGCTGCAGCCGAGCCTGTTCGACATCCAGGCGACGCACTCGTTCGTCAACGAGCTGCGCGCGCACAAGCGCGGCGACGATGTCGAGGTCGCGCTGGTCGGCATGCGGGTGAAGGAGCACACGATCTCCAACGAGCAGCTGCACCAGTTCCTGGCGACGCTGAAGCTGCCGGTGCTGGGCTACCTGCGCGACACGCAGAACTACGTGCACATGGCCGCGCGCGGCCTCACGCTGTGGGACGTGACGCCGAGCCGCGTCGAGCGCGACCTGGAACAATGGCAGCCTCTGGTCCGATGGCTGGACGGCGCCGAATCATGATCCACATCGCACACCTGAAGGACTTGCAGCAGCGTGTCGGCGAGGAGCTCGCGCTCGGCGACTGGGTCACCGTCGACCAGGCGACGATCGACAAGTTCGCCGAGGCGACCGGCGATCACCAATGGATCCACGTCGACCCGGTGCGCGCGGCCGAGGGGCCTTTCGGCACCACCATCGCGCACGGCTATCTGACGCTGTCGCTGCTGCCCAGGCTGGCCGAGTCGGCGCTCAAGATCGACGATGTGCGCATGGGGGTGAACTACGGGCTCAACCGGGTGCGCTTCCCGGCCCCGGTGCCCGCGGGCAGCCGCATCCGCGCGCGCCTGCAGCTGCTGACCTACGAGCCGATCGACGGTGGCGCGCAACTCGTCATGGGCGTGACGATGGAGCGCGAAGGCGGCGACAAGCCGGTGTGCGTGGCCGAGACCGTGTCGCGCAGGTATCTCTGAGAGAACCTTGGCCCCCACGCTCACTTCGTTCGCTGCCCCCCGAGGGGGCGCGACCGCCTTGGGGCGGCCCGGCGCCGGCCCCGGATGCGCGTAGCATCGGCGCCCGAGGTGCCCGATCGATGAAGGTGCTGCTGGTCGATGACCATCCGCTGATCCTCTCCGCGCTGCAGGCGGTGATCCAGGGCCTGGGTGACGACGTCAGCGTGTTCGGCGTGGCCAGCGCCGAGGAGGCGCGCACCGCGCTGAAAAGGGACGCCGACTTCGACCTCGCGCTGATGGATCTCGGCCTCGGCGACACCGACGGCTTCGAGCTGCTGGCCGAAGTGCGCGCCGAGTATCCGGCGCTGCCGGTGGTGGTGGTGTCGGCCACCGAGCGTCAGGTCGACGTGATCCGCGCGATCGACATGGGCGCGATGGGCTTCGTGCCCAAGCGCGCGTCGAACCGCGACTTGTTCGAGGCGCTGCGCATGGTGATGTCTGGCGGCGTCTACATCCCGCCGATGATGCTCGGGCTGCCGCCGCCACCACCGGGCGGCGACACCGTGCCGGCGGTGATGCGCTCGGTGCCCGAGCAGCCGCTGCCGGCGCCCGAGCCGACGCAGAAGGTGCGCAGCTTCGAGTCGCTGGGGCTGACGCCGCGTCAGGCCGAGGTGCTCGCGCTGCTGCTCAAGGGCATGCCCAACAAGCTGATCGCGCGCGAGCTGTCGCTGTCGGTCGAGACGGTCAAGGATCACGTCGCCGCGGTGCTGCGCGCGCTCGGTGTCAACTCACGCACACAGGCGGTGCTCGCGGTGAGCCAGATGACGCAGGCCAACCCAGGCCTGGCCGCATGGCGCAACACGTCGCAGCGCTGAGCGCCGCGCGCGGCTGCGGCGCCGCCGGCCGCGATCGACGATGAACCCGCCGACCACCACCGCCGTGATGCCCGCTGCCGATGCCGCGCCGGCCCCCGGCGTGGCCGCCGCACTCGCCGCCCCAGGCGCGCTGACCGACCGCGTGCATGCGCTGTTCTCGTACGCCACCACCACCAACCTGAGCTACGTGCTGGCGGCGGTGATGTTCGTGGTGCTGTTCAACGGCGACGTCAGCGCAGCGGTGCTCGGCGGCTGGGCCGGCGTGTTCGCGCTGGTGATCGCCGGCCGCGCCTGGACCGCCTGGTCGTACGACCGCGCAGCGCCGAGCGACGACGCGGCCAGTGTCGGCTGGCTGCGCGCGTGGAACGTCGGCACGCTGGCCTCCGGGGCGCTGTGGGGCGCCGCGGCGTGGCTGTTCTACGGCCACGGCGAGCCGCTGCACCAGTTGGCGATGGTGCTCGTGATCTACGCGTTCTGCGTCGGCTCGACGCCCCTCTTGGGCTGGCAGCGTGCGATCTTCTTCGCCTACATCGGGCTGAGCCTGGTGCCGACGATCGCCAAGGTGTGGCACGTCGGCGGCCCCGGCAGCATCGGGCTGGTCGTGGTCTCGGTGCTGATCCTGGCGATGACGGTGCGGCTCGGTCGCAACTACCGCGATTCGTTCGGCGAACTGGTCGAGCTGAAGGCGCGCGCGCAGCGGTTGGCCGGCCAGCTGCGCGCGGAGACGGCGATCGCCGAAGCGGCGCGCCGTGAAGCCGAGCTCGCCAACCGCGCGAAGACACAGTTCTTCGCCGCCGCCAGCCACGATCTGCGGCAGCCGCTGCACGCGCTCGGCCTGTTCGCCGAGGCACTGAGGCAGAAGAGTCGCGACGACGAGACGATGCAGCTGATCAACAGCATCAACGGCAGCGTCGACGCGCTCGACGGCCTGTTCTCCGAGCTGCTCGACATCACCCGCATCGACACCGGCGGCGTCGAGCCGCGGCCCACCGACTTCCAGCTCGACGAGGTGTTCCGCAAGATCAAGCTGCACTTCGAGCCGATCGCCTTCGAGAAGGGGCTGATGCTGCGCGTGCGCGGCGGCCACCGCTACGCGTATGCCGACCCGCTGCTGGTCGAGCGCATCGTGCGCAACCTGACCGCCAACGCGATCCGCTACACCAACGACGGTGGCGTGCTGGTGGGCGTGCGCGCGCGCGGCACCAAGCTGCTGCTGCAGGTCTGGGACACCGGCGTCGGCATCAAGGAGGTTGACCGCGAGCGCGTGTTCGACGAGTTCGTGCAGCTGCACGACGCCGACCTGGCCGCCGATCCGCACCAGCGCAAGGGGCTCGGCCTCGGCCTCGCGATCGTGCGCCGGTTGTCGGCACTGATGAATGCGCCGCTGAGCCTGCGCTCGCAGGCGGGCCGCGGCACGGTGTTCACGCTCGAGGTGCCGCTCGGCCGCGCGCGGCCTGCCGCAGCAGCGCCGGTGCGCTCGAGCGCGCCGTTGGGCCTGACGCTCGACCGCCGCCTGGTGGTGATGATCGAGGACGACCCGGCGGTCAAGAGCGGCCTCGAGGTGCTGCTCAAGAGCTGGGGCGCCAGCGTGATCGCCTTCGACAGCCTGCTGGGCTGCGAGCAGTGGGCGCAGGCGGCCGAGCCGGCGATGCTGAAGCCCGATCTCATCATCGCCGACTACCGGCTCGAATCGGGCCACACCGGCGTCGAGGCGATCCGCGCGCTGCGCGGCATGCTGGGGCGTCCGATTCCCGCGATCGTGGTGACCGGCAGCGTGCTGTCGAGCCACGAGCGCGAGGCGGCCGAGCAAGACTTTCACCTGCTGCTCAAGCCGGTGGTACCCGGCAAGCTGCGCGCGATGATCGCGTTCAAGCTGGGGCTGCGCTGAGCCGTTCCAGTGCTGACGGGCCGGTGCGTGGCGCCGCGCCGAGCGACGCGCGGTTGCCGCGCGGTGGGTATTTTTGCGGGTCGCAGTGAGCGGGGTCGAGTCGGCCGGTGCTGGCGAGCACTCGTTTCGCGTGCCCCGAACGCCGCAGAGATCGGCACAAGCAACCTTCATCAATTGTTGCCAGCGGTGTCGCCTCTCTTTGCAGAGATCCTTCGCGCGCCCGACGGCCAATCCCTGAGTAGTACACAGCGTCGCGGGTATGCCAGCGGACGTATCGCAGGCGGGCGATCAGCCGTTGCACTTGGCCAAGGCAATAACACTCAGACACAGAGCCGGGTCGGCCCGAAGATCGAATGCGCCCCCAGCGCTGTCGGGTGTTTCGGCGGCGAGCAAGAAAAAGATGACGCCGCACGCAAGGCGCGAGTCACGCGAGGGGATCCCCACGACGTATGGCGAATTCGCAAACCGCACCCGGAGCACAACCGTTCCGTTCTCGCGCAAGCCGCGCAGCCGCGCTGAACTGCGTCCCTCCGGTGGGTCGACGATCTGAATGTCGCACCGCAGTGGCGCAGGTTGCGCGCCGTTCGGGCTGGCGCATGCTCGCGCCGCTGGCAACGGCTGCGCTCTTCAGCGCATGCGGCGGTGGTGGCAATGGAGCGGTGGACGACACCGACACAGCAACCACGGCCGGCGTGGACCGGGCCGACGCCCTCGTCGCGAGCGCCACTTCGCCATACTGCCTGCGCGTACCGGCGGCGACCACTCCGCCCGGGCAGCGCCAGGTGCGCGATTTCGGCGCGCTACCCGACGACAACCAGGACGACACCGACGAGATCCAGCGCGCGCTCGATACGCTGAGGGCAGGCCAGACGCTGGTGTTCAGCCCCGGGCGCTACCTGATCAGCCGCAGCCTGCACGTGCGCAACCCCGGCATCACGATCACCGGCGCGGGTGCCACCATCCACGCCACCAATCCCGACGACCAGGCGCTGCGCATCGAGGCCGACAACACGACGGTCTCGTCGCTCACCTTCACTGCAGTGACCGACGTGCGCAGGTCGGCCGCCTGGCACTCGCGCATTGTGGTGGCGGCCGACATCGGTGGCGGCAGCTACCGCACGATCTACAACACCGTGATCCGCAACAACCGCATCGCCAACGCCGGCGCTCCGGGCACCTCCACCGCCAACAGCGCGTCGGCCGGCGGCATCCTGCTGATGCGCGCCAACGGCTTTCTGGTCGCAAACAACACCGTGGTGCGCACGCTGGCCGACGGCATCCACGTGACGGCCGGCTCGAAGAACGGGCGCATCCTCAACAATGTCGTGCGCGAAACCGGTGACGACATGATCGGCGTGGTGTCGTACACCAGCTCCAGCCGCCCCATCTCCCCCGCCACCGTGCTCTCCAGCTGGAACACCCGGGTCGAGAACTACCTGGTGCGCAACGTGCTCATCGCCGGCAACCAACTGGGTGGCCAGTACTGGGGCCGCGGCATCGCGGTGGTGGGCGGACAGAGCATCACGATCAGCAACAACACGCTCGACAACGTGCCACATGCCGCCGGCGTGTACTTATCGCGTGAGGCCGGATATCAGACCTTCGGTGTCGAGAACGTGCTGATCGCGAACAACCTGATCCGCAACGTGCAGACGATGAGCCCACCGTACGACTTTCGGAACACGTTCGCGACGTCCTCACGCACCGGCCACGGCGCCGTC
>DASTZF010000385.1:0-4836 GCA_035764445.1 Burkholderiaceae bacterium | reverse complement strand
CCGGCATGTTGACCGAACGCGGGAGCCACTGACATGTCGATGACCGCCTATTTCCGCAGCGCCGCCGCCACCCGCGAGGGCGCGCTCACGCGCTACAGCGACCTGATCCTGGTCGGCGGCATCGTCGCGATCGTCGCGATGATGATCCTGCCGCTGCCGGCCTGGCTGATCGACGTGCTGGTGGCGGCCAACATCGCCTCGGGCATCGTGCTGCTGCTGCTGGGCGTGTACATCCAGTCGCCGCTGGAGTTCTCGGTGTTCCCGAGCGTGCTGCTGATGACGACGCTGTTCCGGCTGTCGCTGTCGATCGCCACCACGCGCATGATCCTGCTGCACGGCAACGCCGGCCACATCATCGACACCTTCGGCAAGGTGGTGGCGGGCGGCAACCTGGTGGTCGGCCTGGTGGTGTTCCTGATCATCACCGTGGTGCAGTTCATCGTCATCGCCAAGGGTGCCGAGCGCGTGGCCGAGGTGGCCGCGCGGTTCTCGCTCGATGCGATGCCCGGTAAGCAGCTGTCGATCGACTCCGACCTGCGCTCGGGCCTGATCGACAAGGACGAGGCCAAGCGGCGCCGCCGCAACCTCGAGATGGAGAGCAAGCTGCACGGCTCGCTCGACGGCGCGATGAAGTTCGTGAAGGGCGACGCCATCGCCGGCATCGTGATCATCGTGATCAACTTGCTTGGCGGCCTGGCCATCGGCGTGATGATGCAGGACCTCGACATCGGGTCGGCGATGACCAAGTACTCGATCCTGACGATCGGCGAAGGCATGGTCGCACAGATCCCCGCGCTGCTCGGTGCGATGGCCGCCGGCCTGATCGTCACCCGCACCAGCGACGAGGAAGACAAGCACCTCGGTGACTCGATCCGCAAGCAGGTGATGGCCAAGCCGCGGGTGCTGCTGGTGGCCGGCGGCATCTGCGTGCTGATGGCCTTCGTGCCCGGCTTCCCGGTCACCGTGTTCCTGATGCTCGCCGTGCTGCTGATGGCCAGCGGCGCGCTGCTCACCCCTGCCTTGCGCGACAAGCTGATGAACATGCGCAACCCCGCCGTGCGGGGGCTGGTCAAGCGCCTCGACACGCCGCAGCAGGTGGCCGCCACCGCGCTGCCGCAGCAGCGTCCGTCGGTGCCGCTGCTGCTGCGCGTGCCGGCCAAGCTGCTGGCCGACAACAACGCCCAGCGCCTGACGCGCACGCTGGAGGAAGTGCTCGACGAGTTCCAGCTCAACCTCGGCCTGAACCTGCCGCGCATCCACCTGCACGGCCAGGGCGGCGGCGCCGACGCCGACGGCTGGGAACTGCTCGCCTTCGAGGTGCCGATCGCCTCGGGCTCGCTGCCCGACGAGCCGCACGTCGCGCTTGGCGACCCGGTGCGCCAGGCGCTGCGCCGCAACGCGCCGTTGTTCCTCGGCGCGCAGGACACGACCAACCTGCTGACCCGCGCATCGGCCGACGTGCCCGACATCGTCAAGGAGGTGCTGCGTGCGCTGCCGCTGCAACGCGTGTCGGAGGTGCTGCGCCGGCTGGTCAGCGAGGGCGTCTCGATCCGCAACCTGCGCGACATCCTCGAAGGGCTGGCGGAGATCGCCCAGCGCGACAAGGACGTGCACGCGCTCACCGAGTTCACCCGCGTCGCGCTGCGCCGCCAGATCAGCCACATGGTGGCGCCGCAAGGTCGGCTGGGCGCGCTGATGCTGCAGCCGCAGGTCGAGGAGACGCTGCGTCAGTCGGTGCGGGTCGCCGGCGGCGTCTCGCAGCTGGCGCTCGAGCCCGAGACCGCGCGCCGTCTGTGCGACGCCATCGTCGGCGCGGTCAAGCGCCACTCTCCGGCTGCGTTGGTGACGGCGATCGACGTGCGCTGGCACGTGCGCAAGCTGATCGAGGCCGAGTGCTTCGATTTGCCGGTGCTGTCGTATCACGAACTGATGCCGACGCTGAAGCTGGACGTGCTCGAGCGAGTGCCGTCTCCCGGCGCGCCGATGTTGCAGGCGTCCTAACCGGTGCGACCGGGCCCTCGCGGCCCGGTTTCAGTTGCGACGACGGGGGGCACCCCTACGTAGCGGCCGTCCGCCCGGATGCAAAGAACTTGAACCGGGCGGTGAGGGGCCGCAACCCATCGGCAATCCCCCCAACTAGGAGTCACCGCATGGCTGGCATCGCTCGCACCCAGTGCCTTCGGCAAGCCAGCCAGTGGCTGCTCGGCTGCCTGAAGCGCTGTGCCTGGATCGCCCTGGCCACCGGGGCCCTCGCCGCCGGCGCCGCGACGATGCCCAACGGCGGCCGTCCGGTGACGATCACCGCCCGCGAGCAGCCGATCACCGCCTTCTTGCAGGACCTGTTCGCGACGATGGACGTGCCCGCGGCGATCAGCCCGGGCCTGACGGGCAACGTCAACGGCACCTTTTCAGGGCCCGCCGAGAAGGTGCTGCGCGACATGGCGCGCGTCTACAACTTGATCACCTACTTCGACGGCACCGTGATGCACGTCGCCCCGGCCAGCGAGCTGGCGCGGCGCACCTATGCCGTGGCACCCGCGACCGGCGACCGCCTGCTGCGCGAAGTCGCCGACATGAACCTCACCGACGGGCGCAACACGCTGCGTCGCAGCGCTGACGGCAACATGATCGCCACCGGCGCCCGCCGCTTCGTCGAGCAGATCGACGAGTTGCTGCGCGCCGGCCAGGCCCAGGAGGCCGCGCCGTCGACCCCTCCGGGTGCCGCCGATTTCCGCGTCTTCTACCTGCGCTATGCCTGGGCGCAGGACGTCACGATGACGCTTGGCGGCCGCCAGGTCATCGTGCCCGGCGTGGCGTCGATCCTGCGCTCGCTGGTCGACCCCAACTCGTACAACACCTACCGCCCGCTTGGCCGCGAGGTGCTGCTGCGCCCGACGCAGCCGTCGCTCAAGGGCCAAGGGCTGATCGGCCAGGGCGTCTCGACCAAGGCACCGACCACCGGCGAAGCGGCGCGCAACAACGCGATCGACAACCTGGTCACGGCGCTGGCGCGCACCGCCACGCAGGCCGAAGGTGCATCGGCGCCGTCGGGCTATCCCGACCCGACGCAGGTCCGGATCGAGGCCGACCAGCGGCTGAACGCCGTGATCGTGCGCGACAGCGCCGACCGGCTGCCGCGCTACGAGCAGCTGATCGCCTCGCTCGACGTCGAGCCGCAATCGCTCGAGATCGAGGCCACTATCATCGACGTCAACACCGACAAGGCGCGCGAGCTCGGCATCGAATGGCGCTGGAGCAACGACGGCCGCTCCGCCGCGTTCCAGGGCGCGGTGCCCACGGTGGGCAACGGCGGCGTCGCGTCGGTCGTGCTCGGCTCGCTCGGCCAGTTCTTCGCCCGCATCCGCGCGCTGCAGAACGAAGGCGCTGCGCGCATCGTCTCCAGCCCGCAGGTGGTCACGCTGTCCAACGTCGAGGCGGTGTTCGACAACACGTCGACCTTCTTCGTCCGCGTCGCCGGCCGCGAGCAGGTCGACCTCTTCAACGTCAGCGCCGGCACCACGCTGCGCGTCACGCCGCACGTGTTCCGCGACCGCGAGCAGACCCGCATCAAGCTGCTGGTCAATGTCGAGGACGGCAACATCACCAACCGCCAGGTCGACCAGATCCCGGTCGTCGAGCGCTCCACGGTCAACACGCAGGCGCTGATCGCCGAGGGCGAGAGCCTGCTGATCGGCGGCATGATCCGCGAGACCAGCGCCACTAGCGAAGACAAGGTGCCGGGCCTCGGCGACGTGCCGGTGGTGGGCAACCTGTTCAAGACCAAGGCGACCCAGAACACCCGGGTCGAGCGCATGTTCCTGATCACGCCGCGCATGGCCGGCACCCGCCCGGCCACGCCGCAGGCCACGCTGGGCACGCTGCGCACCGGGCCGACGCCGGTGGCGCCGGCTGCGCCGATGCCCGCGCCGGCCCCTGCCCCGGCGACGATGCCCGGCCTGCAGACATCCGCCCCGCCGGCCGCGAACTCCGCGTCCCCCGCCAATCGGGTTGCCGCCACGCCGGCCGCCGCGCCGCAAACGCCTGCGCCGGTGGCGCCGCCGACGCGGCCATCGGTGGTGGTCGACCTCGACGCGATGCCCAGCGCCGCGCCGCGCGCGGCACCGAGCGACAGCGGCCGCGGCCTCGCGCCGACCCGCGTCAGCACCTCGCAGACCAACTAACAGCCAACAACAGGAGCGCCCGACGATGGACCGCGCCGCCCTCCCTGTCGAATCGATGGACGCGCTGGAGCTGCGCGTCCTGCACGGCCTGCAGACCGGCGCCCGCGCGCCGCTGACAGCCGGCACTCCATGCATGCTGGCCGCTGGGCCCGATGGCGGCGACGGTGCCGACATCGTGCTGCGCGAGCCCGGCATCGCTGCGACACGTGTGCGCATCAGCGCCGACGCAGCGCACGCGATCCTCGAAGTGCTGCAAGGCGAGGTCCGGCTCGGCGGCGAGACCCTGAGCGCCGGCTCGCAGGCGCTGTGGCCAATGAATGCGCCGCTGCAGATCGGCGCGCTCGTCGTGGCATTTGGCCGCGCCTGCGTCGACAACTGGCCGGCACCCGCTGACAAGGTGGACGCGGCCGCTGCACCGGACGATGCCGCGCGAGCAGTGCCTGGTACCCCGCCGCTGCGCCGCCGCGCCGAAGTCTGGCTGGCGGCCATGGGGGCCGGCGTGCTGGTGGTGTGCGCGGGTGCGCTGTGGATCGCGCATGCCGCCGCGGCGGCCCCGGTCGTCGCGGGCTCGCCCGATGGGTCAGCGCTCGCCACCGCCTTGCGCGGCACCGAGTTCGCAACCCTGCAAGCGATTCGTGGCGCCGACGGCGTGATG
>DASTZF010000384.1:0-3503 GCA_035764445.1 Burkholderiaceae bacterium | reverse complement strand
GATTACCCCAGAAGCGCCACCGATTTTTAGGTCATAACACTGCTTGAGCTGTTTGACGTAGGTAGAAAACTCCAGACCGAGCAAGTCCTCAAGTCTTCTCGCCTGGCTGGGTATTTCGGCTGATCGTGACCGGGCGTTTCGGCATCGTGACCGGTCGTTTCGGGAACGTGACCGACGATTCCGGCGGAATGTGACCGACGATTTCGAGCCGCAGATCCGGGGGCTCGGCGGGCGGATCGGTGTTGCGTAGAGACCAAACTCAAGGGCTGTACTCTGGGCGATTTTTCTTCGCTGGGAGATGCGGTGCCGAACCAAAGAGTGGCTTTACGCATGATCAAGGACATCATTCGACTGAAGTGGGAGGGCAAGCTCTCCCACGAGCAAATTGCTGCCGCCCTGGCGGTCTCCAAGGGTGCCGTTACGAAGTACGTTGGGCTGGCCACCGCTGCCGGTCTGAGTTGGGAGACGGTGCGCGAGTGGGATGAACGTCAGCTGCTTGCGCGGTTGGTTCCGCGCTCGGCGAGCGCCGTACCCTACATGGAGCCCGACTGGGGGCGCATTCACCAGGATCTGAGCCGCAAGGGTGTGACGCTGCTCCTGCTGTGGGAGGAGTACGTTGCTGAGCATGCCGAGGCACGCACCTGGCGCTACACGCAATTCTGCGAGCACTACAAGGCCTTCACCCGGCGGCTGAAGCGCTCGATGCGCCAGCACCGGCGCGCGGGCGAGAAGCTGTTCATCGACTTTGCAGGCTCGACGCTGCCGCTGCTCGATGGCAGCCGCGCGCACGTGTTCGTCTCGGCGCTGGGGGCTTCGAGCTACACCTTTGCGGGCGCCACCGGTGCCGAACGCCTCGAGGACTGGATTGAGTCGATGACTCGGGCCCTGACGTTCTATGGGGGCGTACCGCAACTGATCGTCCCGGATAACGCGCGCGCACTGATCTCGCAGCCCGATCGTTACGAGCCGCGTGCGCATGACACGGTGCTCGACTTCGCTCGCCACTACGCCACCTCGGTGCTGCCGGCCAGACCACGTTCCCCGCGCGATAAGGCCACCGCGGAATCGGCGGTGCAGGTGGTCACCCGTTGGATCCTGGCGCGGCTGCGTCATCAGCGCTTGGCGAGCGTATACGAGGCCGATTGTGCGATCGCCGCGCTGCTGCCGGCATTGAACGAGCGCGCGTTCCAGAAGCTGCCCGGTTCTCGTGCGAGCGTGTTTGCTCAGATCGATCGCCCAGCGCTCATGGCGCTGCCAGCAGCCCGCTACGAGCTTGCTCGCTTCAAGACCGTCAAAGTCCATATCGACTACCACGTCGAGATCGATGGCCACCGCTACAGCGTCCCGCACCCGTTCGTCGGTCAAAGCCTCGATGCGCGGATCACCGCGCGGGCGGTCGAGTTGATCGCCCGCGGCAATCGTGTCGCAAGCCACGTGCGCTCACAGCGTCGCGGTGAGTTCACCACCGTCACCGCGCACATGCCGGCGGCCCATCGGGCGCACCTCGAGTGGACCCCGCAGCGCTTGATCGACTGGGGGCGTCGCATCGGGCTTGCCACCGGCGAGCTGATCGCTCGGCTCCTGGCACGCCACAAGCATCCCGAGCACGGCTACCGCGCCTGCTTAGGCCTTCTCGGGCTCGCCAAGCGCTACGGCGCCGTACGCCTCGAAGTCGCCTGCCAGCTCGCGCTGTCGCTCGGCACCTGCCAGTACCGCCATGTCCGCGACATTCTGCTCAACAACCGCGACCGCGTGGACCCCGCCAACGCCGAATGGACCAGCCCCGATCACGCCAACGTGCGCGGCCCCGGCTACTACCAATGATCACCGATACCCCAAGGACACCGACCATGCTCGAACACAACACCCTCGATCAGCTGCGCGCCCTGAAGCTGCACGGCTGCGCCAACGCCCTCGAAGAGCAGATGCGCCAGCCCAACATCCACGCCATGAGCTTCGAGGAGCGCTTGGCACTGCTCGTGGATCGCGAAGTCAATTTGCGTAGCGAACGCAAACAGACCCGTCTGCTGCACAACGCACAGCTGAAGTTCCCTCGCGCCGCGATCGAAGACTTCGACAACCGCACCGGCCGCGGTATCGAGCGCAAGGCCTTCATGAGCCTCGCGCTCTCGCAATGGATCACCCGGGGCGACACGATCCTTCTCATCGGCCCCACCGGGGTGGGCAAATCGTGGCTGGCTTGCGCGCTAGCTCAGTACGCCTGCCGTCGTGGCCACAGCGCCCTGTACCTGCGGGTACCCCGTCTGGTCGAGCAACTGCGTGTGCTTCACGGCAGCGGCGGCTTCGGCAAGTGGCTCGTCCAACTCGCCAACACCGAGGTGTTGATCCTCGACGACTGGGGCGTGGCGAGCCTCGATCCAAGCACCCGATCCGACCTGCTCGAAATCATCGATGACCGCGCCGCCCACAAGGCCACCGTCATCACCACGCAGCTCCCGGTTGACCACTGGCATGCCTGGATCGGGGATGCCACCATCGCCGATGCCATCCTCGATCGCGTCCTGCAGCAAGTACACCGCGTCGAGCTTGCCGGCGAATCTCTCAGAAAACCCGCGGCCAGCGCGAACGCCAAGAAAGCGCCCGCCAAAGATCGCGGCGCAACCTCCACGCACTGATCCTGCAACCGAGAAACCACCCGCCATGGCCCAACCATTCAAAGGAGCACACCATGACCTGACGTCGATCGCAGCCGTTACAATGCCAACACGCGCAACACCGACCGGCCTCACGCCGGTCACGATGCCGAAACGTTCGGTCACGATCGACCGAAACCACCGGTCACGTTCCGCCGGAATCACCGGTCACGTTCGCCGAAATACGCAGTCAGCAAACGCCGGGTGAGCCGCCACGGGCGCGTGTCAGGCGCGCTGGCCTACTCGCGCGGGGCGCTCTATGCGCTGCTCAAAAACCGCCTGTATCGGGGCGAGATCGCCTATCGCGGCGCGATCTATCCCGGGGACCATGCCGCCATCGTCGAGCGTGCCTTGTGGGAGCGCGTGCAACAGCACCTGGGCGTCAAGCGCAAGGCGCGGCACGAAGGCGAGCGCGGGCGCATGCCGAGCTTGCTGGTGGGGTTGGTCTATGACCACAGCGGTGAGCGCTATACGCCCTCGCACACGCTCCAGCACGCCAAGCGCTACCGCTACTACGTGGCGCCACGGCCACCGCCGACAGGAGACGCCGGGCGCGTTCGCATCCCGGCCGAAGCGCTGGAAGCCCTGGTGGTGCAACGGCTGCAGCAACTGTTGAGCGATCAGCTCGCGCTGCTCGATGCGCTGAGCGCGCCCGGCGATGATGCGGCGCTATTGCAGGCGTTGCTCAACGCCGCGAGCGCACGCTCTCGGGCCTGGCCCACACTCACCCCCGAGCAGCTGCGCCAGTTGGTGCGCGCGGTGGTCGTGCGCATCACCGTGGCGCCCGACGCCTTGGTCCTTGCGCTCAACAAAGGCGCCTTGCGCAGCCTCCTGCTACCTGGGGCAAGC
>DASTZF010000383.1:0-5378 GCA_035764445.1 Burkholderiaceae bacterium | reverse complement strand
CTGAGCGCGAAGGCATTGCACTTCGCGTACGGCGAGATCCAGAGCCGGATGCAGCTGCAGGACCCTTCGGCGCTGGATCTGGAATACACGCGGACGATGATGGGTTTCCTGCTGTTCCAGCCGAAGCCGACGCGCGTCGCGATGATCGGACTGGGGGGCGGGTCATTGCCCAAGTTCTGCCATCGGTATCTGCCGCGCGCCGATATTCGTGTGGTCGAGATCAACCCGCATGTGATCGCACTGCGTGACGAGTTCCACGTGCCGCGCGACGATGCACGCTTTCGCGTCGTTCACGGCGACGGCGCACACTTCGTGCGCTACCCGCCGCACCGCTTCGACGTTCTGCTGGTCGACGGCTTCGACATTCACGGCCTGCCGGCGCAGCTGTCGTCGCAGCGCTTCTACGACGACTGCGTCGAGGCGTTGCAACCGGGCGGGATCCTGGTCGTCAACCTGCACCACGATCACCCCCATTACGAGGCGCACGTCGATCGCATCGGCCGCAGCTTCGACGGCACGGTGCTGGTGGTCGACAACGGGGAACCGCAGAACTGCATCGTGTTCGCGCGCAGGGGTCGCGCACTGCACGGGCCGCGCAGTGGCCCGATTGGGCGACCGAGGCACCTGGCCCCTGCAGCGGCCGAGCAGCTCCACGCGGCGTTCGCGCGCATCGAGCGCACCTGGCGCGGCAACGAGCGCGGCTCCGACTGAGTTGGCCCCCTTGTCGCGGCGTTGGCTGCGGCCGGTGCTTCGCACCTTCACTTCGCTGCGCGAAGTGAGCCTCGCCGCAACGGCCTCGCGGCCGCTGTCGCGTCCCCCCAAGGGGATCAGTCCTCTGCGGGCGGCCGTGCGAGGCCTGAGCCGCGCGGCACTCATGTACGATGTGCATCGAATCGTCATCGCATTTCCATGCCGAGCGCCTATGGAGTTGAAGACCGCCAGGCTGACCCTGCTGGTTGACCCGAACAAAAAGGCGGCCTTCGAGCGCCTGTGTGCCCAGCAGGATCTGACGCCGTCGCAGGTGGTGCGGCAGCTCATCCGTGACTACCTGGCGCAACATGGCGTGACCTACGTGCCCAGCGGCAGCGCGAATCCCCCGCCGCCAGAGCGATCGCGCCCCACCACGCGGCGCCATGCGGGGCGCAGCCCGCAACGATCGAAGGCCTGACCACAGCCGCACGCCCTGTATCGCGCACCGGTCCGTCGCATGGGCATCGAGCCTGACATCACGAAGTGGCTGCTGCTCGACTGGGCCATGGTGCTGGTATGTGCCTGGCTGCTGATCGGCGCGGCCGGCATCTGGGCGCTGCGCCGCTTCACGGTGGTGGCGCAGGTGCTGTTCCCGCTCGGCGGCGCTGTGGGCGTGGCGCTGGCCGGCGTGGCGCTCGCAGCGCTGTTCGTGCCGGCACAGGTGGCGGTGCTGGCGATCGGCCTGCCGACGCTGCCGTTCCACCTGCGGCTCGATGCGCTGTCGGCGTTCTTCCTGCTGGTCATCGGCGCCACCGCGGCCGGCGTGTCGACCTTCGCAGCCGGCTACTTCCGGCAGGGCGAAGGCACGCCGCCTGGGCTGATGTGCCTGCAGTACCACGTGTTCCTCGCCAGCATGGCCGGCGTCGTGCTGGCCGATGACGCCTACGCGTTCATGGTGATGTGGGAGACGATGGCGCTGTCGTCGTTCTTCCTGGTGACGTCGAACCATCGCGTGGCCGAGATCCGCCGCGCCGGCTACGTCTACCTGCTGGTGGCGCACATCGGCGCGATCGGCATCCTGATGTGCTTCGGCGTGCTGCAGGCCAACACCGGCGACTACAGCTTCGCCAACATGCGCGCGCAATCGCTGTCGCCGTTCTGGGCCTCGGTGGCGTTCGTGCTCGCGCTGTTCGGCTTCGGCGCCAAGGCGGGCCTGCTGCCGTTGCACATCTGGCTGCCCGAGGCCCATCCGGCCGCGCCGTCACCGGTGTCGGCGCTGATGAGTGCGGTGATGCTGAAGACCGCGATCTACGGCCTGCTGCGCGTGCTGTTCGATCTGCTGACGCTGCAGCTGTGGTGGTGGGGCGTCGTGCTGCTGGCCGTCGGTCTGGCCAGCGCGCTGTTCGGCGTCGTGTTCGCCGCGGTGCAAACCGACATGAAGCGGCTGCTCGCCTATTCGTCGATCGAGAACATCGGCCTGCTCGCCGCCGGCATCGGGCTGGCGCTGCTGTTCTCGGCCTATGGCATGAAGCCGCTAGCGGCACTGGCCCTGACCGCCAGCCTGGTGCACGTGGCCAGCCACGCGCTGTTCAAGAGCCTGTTGTTTCTATCCACCGGGACCGTGCTGCACGCCACCGGCGAGCGCAGTCTCGGCAAGCTCGGCGGCCTGATGCGCGCGATGCCGTGGGTGGCGTGGGTCACGCTGGTCGGCGTGCTGGCCAGCGCCGGGCTGCCGCCCACCAGCGGCTTCGTCGCCGAGTGGCTGCTGCTGCAGAGCTTCCTGTTCACGCCGGGCCTGCCCGACTCGTTCCTCACGATGCTGATCCCGGTGGCCGCCGCGCTGATCGCGCTGGTCGCGGCGCTGGCCGGCTACACGATGGTCAAGTTCTTCGGCGTGATCTTTCTCGGCCAACCGCGCGAGCCGCGGTTGATGCAGGCGCATGACGCCAACGCGTGGCAGCGCCGCGGCATGGCGTGGCTGCTGCTGGGCAACGTGCTGCTCGGGTTGCTGCCGATCCAGTTCATCCAACTGGTCGATCCGGTCACCCGCAAGTTGGTCGGCGACGGCCTCGGGCCGACGGTGGCGCAGCACGGCTGGCTGCTCGCGCCCACCGCGCTCGAGCGCGCGAGCTACGGGCCGGTGCTCTTCCTGCTCGGTGTGGCCGCGTGCTTCGCGCTGGCCTTCGTGCTGGTGCGCAGGCTCTACCACGGCCGCATTCGCCGCGCGCCGCCTTGGGACTGCGGCTTCCCGTGGCAGACCGCGCGCATGCAGGACACGGCCGAGGGCTTCGGCCAGCCGATCCGGCAGATCTTCGAGCCGTTCTTCCGCATGCAGCGCGAGCTGCCGACGCCGTTCGACCACGCGCCGCGATACCGCGTGACGGTCGAAGATCACTTCTGGCACACGCTGTATCAGCCGATCGCCGACACGGTGACGCGCATCGCGCGCCTGGTGGGGCTGCTGCAGCAGGGCCGCATCGCGGTGTACCTGCTGTTCAGCTTCGTGACGCTGATCGCGATGCTGTTGCTGGTGAGGCAATGAGCGAGCGCCGCCGCACATACAGGAAGGCAGCTCGATGAGCATCGGCTGGACCGGCGCGCTGTCGCAGTTGCTCGAGATCGCGCTCGCGCTCGCGCTGGCGCCGCTGCTCACTGGCTGGGTCAACCAGTGCCGCGCCTGGCTGCAGAACAAGTCGGCGCCACCGCTGCTGCAGCCGTACTACCTGCTGCACAAGCTGTTCAACAAGGAGTCGGTGCTCGCCGAGCACGCGTCGCCGCTGTTCCGCGCGGCGCCGTACATCGTGTTCGGCTGCATGACGCTGGCCTGCTCGATCATCCCGACGCTGTCGACCGACCTGCCGCTGACGCTGGCCGCCGACGCGATCGCGCTGGTGGGCCTGTTCGCCCTGGCGCGCGTGTTCATCTCGCTGGCGGCGATGGACATCGGCACGTCGTTCGGCACGCTCGGCGCCCGGCGCGAGATGCTGATCGGCTTTCTGGCCGAGCCGGCGCTGCTGATGGTGCTGTTCTGCGCGTCGCTGATCTCGACGTCGACGTCGCTGGCCACCATCGTCGAGACGCTGGCGCATCGCGAGCTGGCGATCTACCCGAGCCTGGCGTTCGCCGGCGTCGCGTTCATGATCGTCTCGCTGGCCGAGAACGCGCGCGTGCCCGTCGACAACCCGGCCACGCACCTGGAGCTGACGATGGTGCACGAGGCGCTGATCCTCGAGTACTCGGGCCGGCACCTGGCGCTGATCGAGTGGGCGGCGAGCCTGAAGCTGTTCGCCTACTCGTGCGCCGGGCTGGCGCTGTTCTTCCCGTGGGGCATCGCCGAGCAGCAAGCGCCGTTCGAGATGCTGCTGGCGCTGCCGACGCTGATGCTGAAGCTGGCGATCGGCGGCGCCGCGCTTGCCATGCTGGAGACGCTGAGCGCCAAGATGCGCATCTTCCGCGTGCCCGAGTTCCTGGCCACTGCGTTCCTGCTGGCGGTGATCGGGCTGCTGGTGCACATCCTACTGGGTAGCTAGATGAGACATCGCCGGGCCGCCCCAAGATGCCTCGCTCCCCCTCGGGGGGACGGCGCGGCACGCGCCAAGGGGGCCGCATGAGCCCGCTGGTCGGCCAGTTCATCAACCTGCTCGGCGCCGTGCTGCTGATGCTGGCGTTCGCGATGATCTCGCAGCGGCGCGTGCTGTCGCTGGTGCACCTGTTCACGCTGCAGGGTGCGGTGCTGGTGGTCGCCACCGCGGTGGTCGGCTACGCGACGGCGCAGCCGCACCTGTTCGTCTCCGCTGCGCTGACGCTGGTGCTCAAGGTGATCCTGATCCCGAACATGCTGCACCGGGTGATCGACCGCCTCGAGGTGCGCTGGGACACCGAGCCGCTGATCAACATCCCGACCACGATGCTGATCGGCATCCTGCTGGTGATCTTCGCGTTCAACCTCGGGCTGCCGATCGCGCGCTTCTCGTCGACCATCGCGCGCGGCACGCTGGGCATCGCGCTGGCCTGCGTGCTGCTGTCGTTCATGATGATGATCACGCGCGCGAAGGCGATCCCGCAGGTGGTCGGCTTCCTGTCGATGGAGAACGGCCTGTTCTTCGCCGCCACCTCGGCGACCTATGGCATGCCGATGGTGGTCGAGCTCGGCATCGCGCTGGAC
Organism: Burkholderiaceae bacterium; assembly: GCA_035764445.1. Classification (GTDB taxonomy): domain Bacteria; phylum Pseudomonadota; class Gammaproteobacteria; order Burkholderiales; family Burkholderiaceae_C; genus JAEUPI01. Next base: position 523 of record DASTZF010000383.1, on the reverse strand, counting down.
GTGCTGATCGGCGTGCTGATCCTCGGCGTCTTCATGTTCCAGATCCGCGAGCAGTTCGACAGCCTGGACATCCGGCATCTCGAGCGGTTGAAGGAAGACTAGCGTGAGGGCAGTGGCGAAGGTCGTTGTTGTTCCTTCCCGCGGCGGACTTGCGCGGCGCGGTGGGCGGTACCCGCGACGGGCTCATGATGGGTCGGTCTCCGCTTCGCTCCAACTCCGCTGTGCTTCTCGCAGCGCGCTCGCGCCGCGAAACTCGCTTCACTCACTGCGTTCGTTGCGCTCAAACAGTCGCGGCGAGTCAGAAGTGGACGCGCGCGCTGCGCGCGCGCCGAGCGCGCTGCTGCGCTTCTCGCCGCCTCATAGATCGCCCGCCCCGGGTACCGCCCACCGCGCAGAGACGCTCGTGGTGTTTGTCGACGAACACCTCGGTGGTGCCGGCCAAAGCCGTGGTTGGGTGTGCGTCGGCAGCGACATTGTGCGGCGCTGAGGACCGCAGAGCGCGTGGCCGCGCGCGCGCAGCGCG
>DASTZF010000382.1:0-11773 GCA_035764445.1 Burkholderiaceae bacterium | reverse complement strand
CGGGGTCACCGCGACGGTCTTGCCGGGCACGAACGCCTCGGTGCCGGCGGGTTCCATGCCCTGCACGGTGCGGCCGATGTCCTCGGCCAGGTGCTCCAGCCCGCGCACGAGGTTGCGCCCCTGCTCGGACTGCGTCTGCGCCAGCAGCTCGGGGTTGGCCGGCAGGAAGTTCGAGGGTGAGGCGTCGTCCGCCAGCAGCCGCGCCGCGAAGCGCAGCAGCTGCGCGTGGTAGTCGGTGACGCCGCCCACGCCGCGCACCGCCTCGTTCATCAGCGCGGCGCTGTTCTGGTAGGCGCGCGCGTACACATTGAACGGCCACTTCGACCATGCCTCGGACGCGAAGCGCCGGTCGAGCGCGCCGCTGAAGCCTTCGTCAGGCGGTATCGGCGCGCCGGTGAGCGCGCGCAGCGCGAAGCGCCACGTATCGCTCGCGCGCTCGAACACGTGCTGCCGCAGCGCCAGCCGCTTGGCCGGCGACAGCGTCAGGTGCATCGCCCAGTCGCCCCACGCGGTGGTGAATGCCGTGGGCGCGAGGCCTGCGGTCATCTGCGCGACCTGGGCGCGAAACTCGCGATCGAAGTCCTGCGCCGTGGGCACGGCCTTCGTCTTGGTCGTCATCGTCGTCTCCTGATTTCTTGATTTCTTTGTTGTGCCGGTGCGGCCCGGCCAGGCCTTGTGGACCGCTAGGCCGGTGCGTGCCAGCCCGCGTCGACCCACAGCTCGCCGCTGACCGCCGAGTTGTTGAGCATGAAGCAAATGGCATCGGCAATCTCTTCGGGACGGATCAGGCGCCCGAGTTGCGTGTAGGGCAGGATGTTCTTGGCCACGTAATCCTGGCCCATCGCGCGCACCATCGGGGTGTCGGTGAAGCCGGGGTGGATCACGCCGCAGCGCACGCCGTAGTAGATGGCCTCCTTCATGATGGTGGCCGCCGCGCCCTCGAGGCCGGCCTTGGTGCTGGCGTAGGAGACCTGCCCGCGGTTGCCTTGCGACGAGATCGAGCCGATGAAGACCACCGAGCCCTGGATGCCCTCTTCGGCACTCCAACGCTTCAGGCTGCGTGCGGCGCGGTCTTCGGCGATGCGGCCGATCATCTCGAGCGCCCAGTACACCGGCGCGATGAGGTTCACGTCCACCACCAGCTTGAACTGCTCGAGCGGGTAGATGCGTGCCTTGCCAGTCACCTTGTCCACGCGCACCGCGAGGTCGTCGCGCGTGATGCCGGCAGCCGGCACGCACAACGAGACGGGGCCAAATTTCTGGCCGATGGCGTCGAACACCGAGGCGCGGAACTTCGCCTCCGTGGTGTCACCTTGGAAGGGGATGGCAAACGCGCGCCCCGCTTCGCTGTTGAGCTTGGCCGCCACGTCTTCAACGGCTTCGCTCATGTCCACGAGCGCCACGCCCTTCACACCCCGGCGCGACATCGCCGCTGCCACGGCGCGGCCGATGCCGCTCGCGCCACCGGTCACCACTGCGACCTTGTCTGAGAATTCCATGGCGCCCGCCTCGATCAATGTTGCACTGCAACATTGTACTGTGGCGAGGCTGGCGTCGAGCTGACGGCGGCCAGTCGGCGTTTGCGGTTGCGCAAAAAACCGTTCATTCGGACAGGTGCTGGACCTGCGCTTTGCGCGGGAGATCGCCCGACGATCGAACGCGACCGTTGCGAAGCGATCGCGTGTCGGGTTCGCTAGCTCGCAGCCATGCCCGGCGCTAAGCCGGCAACGCCGCCTTCACCACCGCCGGCGTCATCGGCAGGGTGCGCACCCGCGCGCCGGTGGCATGGCAGATCGCGTTGCCGATGGCGCCGCCCAGGCATCCGATGGCGGCCTCGCCTGCGCCCCACGCGGGTTCGGTCGGGCGATCGATCAGCTCGATGTCGATGTCGGGCACTTCGTCGAATTGGAGCACCGGGTAGCCCCGTTCGCCCGGCCTGTCGTCCCACGCCGTGCTGGTGATGCTGTCGCCGCTGTAGGTGACTTCTTCCTTCAGCGTGCGGCTGACGCCCTGGATCACGTTGCCCTCGATCTGGCTGCGCAGTCCGTCCGGGTTGACGATCAGGCCGCAGTCGTGGGCCACCACCACGCGAGTGACGCGGACCTCGCCGGTCTTTTTGTTGACCAGCACCTCCGCCACCGCGGCTACGTACGTCTCGACGGTCTCGTAGCGCACGAAGCCGATGCCGCGGCCTGCAGCGAAGCCGCGCGGTGCCGCCGGCATCGCACTGCCCCAGCCGGCCTTGTCGGCCGCCGCCTGCATCACCGCCGCGGCACGCGCGTCGCCGGTGTGCTGCAGACGAAACGCGAGCGGGTCGGCATTCGCCTTCTTGGCGAGCTCGTCCATGAACGATTCGTTGGCGAACGTATTCGAGTAGCCACCCAGGCTGCGCAACGCCGACGTGCGCGGCAGCGACCATGTCAACGGCAGCGCGGCCTTGCGCGTGCCGGGCACCAGGTTGAAGCTGCGTACGAAGTTGCGGATCAGCCGGTTGTTGGCAAAGCTGTAGGTGACCGGCGCGTTGCGCGTCGCCGCATTGGCGCCGGGCGCCGGCGCATCGGCGGGCGCCGAGCCCAGCAGCTGCATCGGCAGCAGGTTGCCTGCGCCGGCCAGGCTGGGCCGCGAGTTGTGGCTCGGGCTGTACACCGAGTGCTCCCAGGCCATGCATGTTGCGCCGGTGATGCCGCCGCGCATCTTGTGCACCATCGCCGGGGTCAACGGCTCCCAGCCGTGCTCTTCGGCCCGGGTCCACTGCAAACGGATCGGCTTGCCGACCAGCTTGGAGATCAGCGCCGCCTCGGCAGCGGCATCGTCGGCCCCGTTGTGGCCGTAGCAGCCCGAGCCCTCGACGTAGATCACGCGAACCGATGTCTCCGGCAGACCGAGCAGCACCGACAGCGCCCCGCGCAGCGGGAACGGACCCTGCGTCGAAGACCACACGCTCGCGCGTTGCTGTCCCATGTTCACGTCGGCCACTGCGCACGATGCGCCCAGCGACGCATGCATCTGGAACGGCGTGAAGTAGGTGGCGCTGAGCGTGGCGGCCGACGCGGCCAGCGCCGCGTCGACGTTGCCGCTGTTGACCTCATTGCCGCTGGCGTAGATGTTGGCCGGGTCCTGCAGTGCCGTGGGCAGCAGCTCTTGCGGGATCATCGCGGCGCCGGCGCTCCAATTCACGCGCAGCGTGCGTGCCCCGACGATCGCCGCATATTCTTCGCTGGCCACCACGGCGACGAAATTGCCCTGGCGCACCACCTGCACCACGCCCGGAATCGATTGCACCGCAGACAGCGAAGCGCCATCGAAGCTGACGAACGCCGCATTGCGCCCGGCCGGCCGCACCACCCGCGCGTGCAGCATGCCCGGCAGTTTGAACTCGGCCAGAAAGCCTGTCTTCGCGGTGAAGCGGCCCGGCAGGTCGACCCGCTTCACCGACTTGCCGACGATCGAATAGTCGCCGACCGGCTTGACCGGCGCGGTGGCGCTGCTGGCCATCTGATAGTTCTGGCTGCCGATCAGCTGACCATAGGTCTTGCTGCCGCGACGCTGGTCGGCCAGGCCGATGCGCCCGTCCTTCACGCGCAGCTGCGAGACGTCGACACCGAATTGCGCACAGGCCAGGCCCAGCAACCCTTGGAGCGCCGTGGCCGCAGCCAGGCGCAGCGACGGACCTTCGTTCTGAATCGTCTTGCTGCCCGCGGTGTAGCCCTGACTGCCCGGTGTGCGATCGGTGTCGCCCTGCACGTAGGCCACTTGCTGAAACGTGACGGCCAGTTCCTCGGCCACGATCTGCGTCAGCGCGGTGCGCACACCGGTGCCGAGCTCCACCTTGCCGGCGTAGATCGTCACCAGGGTGTCGTCACCGCCGCTGATTTCGATCCAGGAGTCGACGCCCAGCCGTCCGCCGGCCGGCGTCGCCGGCGTGGCCGCCGCAGCCAACCCATTGAGCGTGACCGACAGGTTGAAGCCGACCGTCAGGCTGCCGCCGGCGGCCAGGAAGCGGCGCCGCGAAAGTACCGTGCTCATTGGAGAACCCTCCGCGCTGCGCGCTCCGGAATTCGCCTTGGGAGCGGCCCGGCGGCTCATGAACGCCCCTTGAACGGACCACTGCGATCGTCGTCGTAGCAATCGTCGTCGTCCGGGCGGCCGCGATCGAAGTGCTCGCCGCGGCGCATCTCCTTGGCGGCGCGCTGGATCGCACGCACGATGCGCAGGTGCGCGCCGCAGCGGCACAGTGTGACGGCGACCGCGCCGGGGCCCTTGCCCGACAGGAAGCGCTTGACCTCGTCGTCGCTCGGCACGTCGCGCTCACCGCGCCCGGCGCGGCCGTTGAGCCAGGCCAGCGCGCTCATGATCATGCCGTTGGAGCAGAACGCGCACTGTGCGGCTTGCTCTTCGATGAAAGCGCGCTGCAGTGCGTGCAAGCGTGGCTTGCCGTTGCCGTGACCCTTCTCGGCCAGCCCGTCGAGCGTGCGCACGTCGGCGCCACCGGGGATCGACTGCACCTCGGCACAACAGGCCCGGATGGGAGCGCCATTCACCAGCACCGTGCAGACACCGCACTGCTGGGCACCGCAGCCGATCTTGGGGCCGACCTGATCGAGCTTGTTTCTCAGCACGAACAGCAGCGGTTCGCTGCCGTCCGTGACCGGGACCGACTTGGGCGTCCCGTTGAGCATGATGTTGAGCTGCGTCGGCCTTGGCATGTCATTGCTCCCTCAGCAACCGGGCGTTGCGTCAGCGCGGTGCGCGCGCTGCAGCAACTGCTGCCATCTGTCTTGTGCTGCTCAGACTACCGATCGGCCCGCCATCGCGAAGTGATCGAATCAACACCGCTCGATGGGGTTACATCGGTGCATGCGTAAATCACGACGGCGCTTCGCAACGATGCGAGTAAGCGTATCCATGCGTGTGCAGACACAGATGTAAAACCCAACGCGCCGCGCAAAGGCGTGCAAACGCCGCACGGCTTGCTCGCCTTGACAGAGGCTTAGAGCGCGCCTAAGGGAACACGCGCGCGATGGAGGTGGCGCGTAAAACCTCGGCGGAGCGGGACGACGGAACCACGTGCGCTACCATTCCGGCACCAGCGTGACCTGAACCCAAAGAGGAACATGCACATGATCGATTCGAACTCCACCCGACGCATCGGCCGCACGACAGCATGGATCGCCGGCGTGTTGTTGGCCCTGTCGAGCGCTGCCTTCGCCACCGAGCAGGCGCAGGAACGACGCGAAGGCCGCGACGCCAAGCAAGACGCGAAGCAGCAGGCGCGCCAGAACAAGGCCCAGTGCAAGCAGACCGACGGCAAGAGCAACGCGGAGTGCCGCCAGGACAAGCGCGACACCAAGCAGGAAGGTCGCCAGGAGAAGCGCGACATCAAGCACAACTGAGCTGCCAGGCGACACGTGCCGACGACGTTTCGACGACGGCGTCGATCGCCTGAGAATCACACCCACCGCCGCTGGCGTAAACCCAGCGGGAGGCTCTGTTTGTGCGTCAACCCTTGTCCGCCTTGGGCGGCGGGGAGTAGCTGCGCAGGCCCTCCACGCCCCAGCGCACCGACGTGAACTGGGGCGCCTTCAGCATTCCCTTGGGTGCGATGGTGATGATGTCGCAGTTGTGCGGATTGGCGATCCCGTCGAACTGCTCCACTGTCAAGTGGAACATCCGCATCACAAAGACCCGCAATGCCAGGCCGTGCGTGACGAGCAGCGCCTTCCTCCACTTGGACTTCTGGATGCTGCGGACGAAGCTTTCGAGGAAGCCCGAGACGCGGTCATAACAATCGGCCGGGCTCTCGCCACCGTGATAGCGGTAGTAGAAGTGGCCGTGGATCGCCACCATCTCGTGCTGCGACGGGACGTCGGAGTAGCCATGGTCGACCTCGCGCAGGCGTGGGTCCTCTCGGGATGTCACCGCGCTCGGCTCCAGCCCCGCGCCCTCCAGGATGCCCGCCAACGTCTGCCGTGCCCGGTGGAACGGTGAGGTATAGATCAGGCATTCCTCCAAGAACTCCCTGCCCAGGATGCGCCCGGCTTGCCTTGCCTGCTCGACACCGCGGGACGTCAGCGGCACCAGATAGTCAGCAGCAGGTGGTTGGGATGGATCGGCGACGTTGGCCTCGGACTCGCCGTGACGGACCAGTTTGATGATCATTGCAATACGGTACGACTGTCTTCCTCGCGCGATGTTACCGGCGAGGTCCATGCCGTTTTGGCTTTGCGCAGGTTCGGCGAGGGCCTTGCTGTCTGCGCTGGCGTTCACGCGGCTGCGGCGGCGGCCGGTGACGGCGGCTGTGGCCTGAGCGCGTGGCGCGCACAATCTGCGCGTGGTGAAGTTCGACGCATTCGTCCTCAGCCTCGATCAAGACGAGGCGCCGCCGCTCGCCACGCCGATGCTGCGCGCGATCTGGCATGGGCTGCGCGGCGACTGGCATGCCGCGCACGAACTGGCGCAGGCGCAGGACGATGCCGATGGCGCCTGGGTGCATGCCTGGCTGCATCGCATCGAAGGCGACCTCGGCAACGCCGACTACTGGTATCGACACGCGCATCGGCCACCGCGCCGCGACGACACGCGCGCCGAAGGCCTCGCCATCGCGCGGGTGTTGATCGAAACGCAGGAGAAAGCCTGAGCTTGGCAGCGCGCGGCTCAACGCTCCGTCAGCGATCGATACCTGATTTGCACCGAGGCCGCACTCCGATCGGCCTCGCCGTGAAAGACGGCCTCGATGTTGTTGCCATCCGGGTCAAGCACTAACGCCGCGTAGTAGCCCCGGTGGTAGGCGCGTTCACCTGGAGCGCCGTTGTCCCTTCCGCCGTGCGCCATGGCAGCCTTGTAGAAAGCATCCACCATGGCCCGGTCTTGCGCCTGGAATGCGATGTGATGGCGTCCGGTCAGTTGGCCCTGCACTTCGTCGCTGTCGGGCGACCCGATGAACAGTTCGTCTGCCCAGAGGTTGTGTTCGTCGGAGCCGCCAATGGGGACCTTCAGTGCGCCGAAGACGGCGGTGTAGAAGGCCTTGCTGGCAGCAAAGTCCCGAACGACCATCCCGATGTGGTCGATCAAACGGCCGCGATGCCGTTCTCGTGTGGCCATGACATGTTCCTTGCAGCTGTTCGTCGCACCTCGTGCATCGTACAAGCGGAGGCGACCCCGGCACTTCAGGAGACCGACTCCGAATGAACACGAGAAAACAAACACTGGTCAGTCGACTGATCGGGACCTTTCCCGTGCCGCCGGTGGCCCTCGCGCTCATCGTGGCAGCCGTGCTCGTGCTGCCACTGTTGCTGGTGGCCTACGCGCCTGGCCAGTCCGCTGCTGTCGCGCTGCAAAACCCGTGGCGCCTGGCGATGGCACCAGCGCTCATTGCCTTCATCCTCGGGGTTCATCCATGGCTGCAAAGCCGCTGGCGTCTGGCGATCGACGCACTGCGGCCCCTGTCGCAGCAACCCGACATCGTCGACCAAGCCTTCATGCCCTTCCGCCTTGGCGCGTGGGTCGCGCTGCTGCTCGGTGCAGCGTTGGCCATCTGGATCAGCGAGTCCATGCCGGTCGCTGGGTGGCTCTTCATCTACACGCTCACCACCAACGTCGCCTTGTTCGGCCTGATGGCGCTCGTCATCTACGACGGCCTGCGTCGAACGCGGCACCTCAAGCGGGTGGTGGCGGCAGGTCTTGCGCTGGATCTTTTCGACCGCCAGTTGCTGACACCGCTGGCCCGCTTTGGCCAGAGCGTGTCGTTGACGTTCGTCGGCGGCATCTGCCTCAGCCTGCTCTTCCAGTCCGCCACGACTCTGTACTCGATGCAGTCGCTGGTGATCTATTCGATCCTGGTCGCCGTCGCGCTGATCCTGTCTTTCTCATCGATCTGGAGCATCCACGTCGCGCTGGTGGACGCGCAGGAGCGCGAATTGGCGATCGTCCGCCAGCACTGGGGTCGGGCGCGTGACGAACTGCGACGACACCTCGCACAGACCGGCTCCGCGTGCAGCGCTGAAGACGCCGCCAGGCTCTACGACCCGCTGGTCGTCTTCGGCACGTACGAGCGGCAGGTGCTCGAAGCATCCACTTGGCCCTTCAACCCGAAGATCGTCAAGCAGGTCGCGGCATCGATGGTGGCGCCGATCCTAATCTACGGGATCAAGGTTGCAGCAGGTTTGTCGGGCCAGGCCTTGCCCTGACGACTCCCGCCCTCACCCGAACCGATAAAGCCCCGCCGGGTCGTCGACCAGGATCCGGTTGCGCACGGCCTCGTCGGGCACGGCGGTGCTCAGCCGATCGAGCAGCAACGCATCGTCGGGGACGCTGTTGCTCGCCTGCGTGGTGGGGTGCGGCCAGTCGCTGCCCCACAGCGCGCGCTGCGGCGCGGCCTTGGCGTAGGCAGCGGCCACGGCCACGGTGTCGGAGTAGGTCGGCGGCCCGACCTTGGTGTCGAAATACAAGCCCGAGAGCTTGACGTAGGCACGCCCCTTCTGCAGCAGATCGACCACCATCGCGAACACCGGGTGGTTGACCCCCTCAGGATGTGGCACGTGCGCGAGGTGGTCGAACACCACCGGGCACGGCAGGTCGGCCCAGGTGGCGCGCTGCTCCAGCAGGTAAGCCGCCGGCGCGTTCACCTGCACGTGCCAGCCGAGCGGCGCGACCCGCGCCGCCAGTGGCCTGACCATGTCGAGCGTGGTGGTGCCCGGCGGCGCGAGGTTGAAGCGGATGCCGCGCACGCCGCCGTTGTGCAACGCGACGAGCTGCTCGTCGGTGACGCGCGTATTGACCACCGCCACGCCGCGCGCCCCGCTGCCGAGCTGTGCGATCGACGCCAGCAGCAGGCTGTTGTCGACGCCGTAGCTCGAGGGTTGCACGATCACGTCGCGCGTGGTGCCGATGCGTTTTTGCAGCAGCTTGTAGTCGGCGACGGTGGCCTCGCCGGGCTTCAAGGTGGCCTCCGGCGCCCACGGGTACTGCAAGACGTAGATGTGATGGTGGCAGTCGGTGGCGTTGGCTGGCACCTTGGTGCTCGGGCGTTCGGTGCCGACCGACCACTTCACCGGCACCGGCTCGGGCGATGCGCAGCCACCGACACCGGCTCCCGTGGCGGCCAGCGCGCCAATCGTCTTCATCGCCTCGCGGCGGCTCGGCTGGATCGTCGTGTCCATCTCGCCGTCTCCTCAGTGCATGCAGGCCGCATCGTCGGCGTGCGCGCTGTAGGGAAACACCACGGGCACGGCGTCAGCGCGTTCGTCGTGTGCAAGGCCCGCGCCCGCGACGTGGACGTCATCTTCTTGATGCAAGGCCTGGCGCACCGCACCGTCGGCTGAGGCGTAGGCACCGCCAGCCCCGGCTGCAGCAGCGATCAGGAAGCGTGCTTTCTGAGCGCGCGCGCAGGTGTTGAGCACACGCATCGCCCGATCCACCACCGGTTGTCCGCTGACAAAGGGGTTGGTGCCCTTAGGAGCAGTTGTTCTGGCCTTGAGCTTGGCCACCGTGCCGTCGAAGCCGGGATGGTTGCTCAAGGCCACATCGATGCCCCATTGCGCAGAGAGCTGGCGCATGCGCTCGGTTTGCGCGATGTAGCTGTCCAGGCGGCCCATGTCGCGACCGAAGTTGAACGACGTGCCGCCCCAGATCAAGGCCTTGTGCGCCTGGCCTCCGTCGCGCACGTCGAACACCGGTGAGATGGTGCCCAGCGTGTGGCCGGGGGTGATCATGAAGCGCACCGTGGTGTCACCCAGCTTGAGCGTGTCGCCATCCTTCACGGCCATGTCGCGCTTGGGCGGGCGGTCCCACATCTTCGAATCGAACTCCAGGCCGGTTTCCATCATCTTCCAGTCGATTTCGCTGGCCACCACGCGGGCACGGTAGCGCTCGGCGAGCATCTGTGCACCGCCGTAGTGGTCGCCATGGCCGTGGGTGACGAGCACGTAGCGGATCTGCGCGGGGTCCAGCCCGAGGCGGCGCATGCCGCCTTCGACGAGCTCAGCCGCCTCCTTGGTGTTGTTGAGCGCGTCGATGAGGATCAAGCCATCGCTGGTCTTGAGCACCCAGGCGCTGACCCAGGCCGAGCCCACGTAGTACAGGTTGTCGAAGGCCTGCCCCGGCTCGGGCGCCGGCTGGTTGATGAGCTTGGCCAACCTCTCGTCGTTGGCTGGACTGGGCGCGGCGCGCACGGCCGGCTGCGGATCGCAAACGGGCATCAGGAACTTCAGGTCCTCTCCCGCGATGCGCCGCGCATCGGCCACATGCTGGTCCACGGTGGCCTGCGTGGCGGGGGGCTCGGCGATGGTGGTGCACGCGACGAGCGCGGCCACCGCCACGCTGCTGAGGGATGCTGCTCGGATCATGCTTGTCTCCTCGGTCATCCGAAGCGATTATCGATCGGTGATTCGCAACGAGGCCGCAGCTATGCAGTGGAGCGCGCCTCGCTGATGGGATGCATCAATTGGCTTTGGACCAGCGGACGACGAGTCCGCTCTTGTGCTCCGGTGGAACCACCCACTTGAACGACAGATCCTGCGCGGGCAGATCCCACCCGGCCGTTCGCATCGCCAGCGCGGCGAAGAGTTGCATCATCACCGTGGCGAAATCGTAGCCGGCGCATTTGTGGAATGTCATGGCGCCGGCGCCCTGCGGCATGAACGCATCCGGCGCGCGCTTCTTCTCGTCACGCTCCGGCGAGAAGCGATCCGGATCGAACTGCTCGGGCGACGTGAAGATCGGATCGAGATTGCTCTCATAGACCGCCATCATCACCAGGGTGCCCTTCGGGATGGTGTAGCCGGCCACGTCGATGTCGCGCTTGGCGCGGCCAAAGCTCATCGGCACGTTCGGGCAGGTGCGCTTCACCTCGTCGACCACCTGCATCAGGTACGGCATCGCGCGCAGCTGCGCAGGACCGATCGGCCCCGAGGCCGCGTTGGCCATCACCTCGGTGCGCAGGCGCTCGCGCACGGGCGGGTGCTCGTGCAGTGCACGCAGCGTCGCAGCCAGTTCGGCGTAGACGATCATGCCTGCGAGCAGAAAGTGGTGCAGCTCGCGCGCGGCGGTCTTGGCGTCGAGCGGCGCGCCTGCCGCGCTGGCCGCAGCCAGAATGCGCGCCAGGCCGTCGGGCTGGGCGGGTGGCGCAGCCATGTGGCGCTGCGCCACTGTTTCGAGCAGCGCAAGGATCCGATCGCGCGCCTGCAAGCCCTTGGTGTAGGCGGTGCCGGGCAGGCCGATCGGCAGCGCGACGAACGCCTTCGCGAGGATCGCGTTGTCGGCGAGCAGTCGCGTGAGTTCGTCGCCCGGCTCCAGCCCCATGATGGCGCCCGCCAGCGACTCGATCGCCAGCGTCTTCAAGTCAGCCGTCACGGGCCCCTCGCCCTTCGCAACCCACGCCGCAAGCCGCGCTTCGATGCGCTTCTGCAGACCCGGCAGATAGCTCGCGATCGCCTCGGGCGAGAAGGCGGCCAGCAGACTGCGCTTGCGCTGCGCGTGCGCCTCGCCGTCGAGCAACGGCACGATGTCGGCGCTGCCCCCGAACAGCGCCATCAAGTTGGCCGGCATCGCACCCTCGCGCTGCACCGCCGCCTGATCGAGCCAGACGCGGACGCGCTTGGGCCCGGCGATGAACACCGTGGGTTTGCCCAGGATGTGGGTGCGGAACACGTCGCCGAGACGCGCGCGGCGCTCGCTGACAAAGCCGAACGGGTTGCTCGCGAAAGCGAGCGTCTCGCCGAGGAGCGGCAGCCCGTTGGTGCCCGGTGGGAGTGGATTCGCAGCGGCCACGGGTCTT
>DASTZF010000381.1:0-10161 GCA_035764445.1 Burkholderiaceae bacterium | reverse complement strand
GCAGCCCAGCCGCGGTCGGCCAGAACACGCGCCGCGTGTTCTGGTCGCCCGCGGACTGGGCGTGGACCGGCGGGCTGATGGATGCGCTGCTGCCGACGCTGTACTTCGGCCGCGAGATCATCGGCTATCAGGGGCGCTTCGACCCGGTGAAGGCGTTCGAGCTGATCGAGCGCTATGGCGTCACGCACACCTTTCTCTTTCCGACCGCGCTGAAGGCGATGATGAAGGCAGTGCCGGCGCCGCGCGAGCGCTACCAGCTGCACCTGCGCGCGATCATGAGCGCCGGCGAGGCGGTCGGCGACGCGGTGTTCGCCTATTGCCGCGACGCACTGGGCGTCACCGTCAACGAGATGTTCGGCCAGACCGAGGTCAACTACCTGGTCGGCAACTGCGGCCGCTCGCTTGACGGCCGCAGGTGGCCTGCGGCCGGCTGGCCCGCACGCGCCGGCAGCATGGGGCGGCCGTATCCAGGCCACCGCATCGCGGTGATCGACGACGACGGCAACGAGTGCCCGCGCGGCACTCCGGGCGACGTGGCCGTGCATCGGCGCGACATCCACGGCGATCGCGATCCGGTGTTCTTCATCGGCTACTGGCACAACGACGCCGCCACTCGCGCCAAGTTCACCGCTGACCCCGACGACAGCTGGTGCCGCACCGGCGACACCGCGGTGATGGACGACGACGGCTACCTCTGGTACCAGGGCCGCAGCGACGACATGTTCAAGGCCGCCGGCTATCGCATCGGACCGAGCGAAGTCGAGAACTGCCTGGTCAAGCACCCGGCGGTGGCCAACGCGGCGGTGGTGCCCAAGCCCGACGCCGAACGCGGTGCGCTGGTCAAGGCGTTCGTCGTGCTGGCCGAGGGCGCACGCGCGAGCGACGCATTGATCGCCGAGTTGCAGGCCCACGTGCGCGGCAAGCTCGCCCCCTACGAGTACCCCAAGGAGATCGAGTTCATCGACGCGCTGCCGATGACCACCACCGGCAAAGTGCAACGCGGCGTGCTGCGCAGGCTCGAAGCGCAACGCGCTGCCCGTGACTGAGTACCGCAATCGAAGGCGGCGCGCGGCCTAGACTGCGGGTCACCACACATCTGGGGACCGCGGATGAATCTTCGTCACGGGATCGTGGTCGGCGCGCTCGCGCTGGCCGCCACGGGCGCAGGCGCGCAGTCGGTGTATCTCGGTGCCGCCGGCGGCGCCACGCGCACCAACGCCGACTGCACCGGCACGTTGAGCTGCGACAACAACGACACCGGCTGGAAGGCCTATGCCGGCTACAACATCAACCCGATGTTCGGCGTCGAGGTCGTCGGCTACGACATGGGCACACCGCGCGCCGTGGTGTCGCCGCCGGGCTTCGGGTTCATCGACGGCAAGTTGAACACCACGGGATACGCCTTGGCCGGTGTCATCAACGTGCCGCTGGGCCACACGGTCGACCTGATGGGCCGCCTCGGCATCGGCGCCAACAAGCTGAAGGTCAGCGTCAGCTCGGGCGGTGTCAGCGGCAGCGACAGCGAAAACAGCACGCAGGCGCTGTGGGGCATCGGCCTGGGCTTCCGGCTGACACCGAACCTCAGCCTGCGCACCGAGATCGACGGCACCTCGGCCACCTACTTCGGCGAGCGCTTCGACTCGACGCTGTTCTCGGTGGGGTTGTCGGTGCGGTTCTGACCCGGCATCCGCGCGAACGCAAGGCCCGACCGCGTCGGGCCTCTTTTCTTGTCGGCGAGCGAGACGGCGATGACGCCGCCGGCGCCGATGCCGCACATCGGGCACACTGCGCGGCCTCGGAGCTTCGAAACGACCATGGACCACGTCAATCTGGGCGCCGGCGGCCCTGCGGTCAGCCGCGTCGGGCTGGGCACGATGACTTTCGGCGAGCAGGTGCCCCAGGCCGACGCCTTCGCGATCCTCGACCGCGCGCTCGAGCGCGGCGTGACCCTGATCGACACCGCCGAGATGTATCCGGTGCCTGCGCGGCGCGAGACCTACACCGGCACCGAGACCATCATCGGCAACTGGTTCGCGGCGCGCCCCGGCGCGCGCCAGCGTGTCGTGCTGGCGACCAAGGTGGCGGGGCCGTCGCGCGGCATGGACTGGGTGCGCGGTGGCAGCAACGACCTCGAGCCAGAGCACATCGCCGCCGCTTGCCACGAGAGCCTGCGCCGGCTGCGCACCGAGGTGATCGATCTGTACCAGATCCACTGGCCCAACCGCAACGCGCCGTCGTTCGGTGCGCTGTACTTCGACCCCACGAAGGACCGCGACTACACGTCGATCCAACAGCAGCTGCAGGCGCTCAGCGCGCTGGTGCGCGACGGCAAGGTGCGCCATATCGGGCTGTCGAACGAAACACCGTGGGGCCTCGCCGAGTTCGTTCGCGTCGCCGAGACGCACGGCCTGGCGCGCGTGGTCAGCGTGCAGAACCCGTACACGCTGGTCAACCGCGTGGTCGACAACGGGCTCGACGAGGCGCTGCACCGCACCGGCGTGTCGCTGCTGGCGTACTCGCCGCTCGGCTTCGGCACGCTGACCGGCAAGTACGATGAGGTCGGCATGGACGCCGAGCGGCCGCAGCTCGGCCGGCTGGCGCGCTTTGCCAGCATGCGCGGGCAGCGTTGGGGCAGGGCCGAGACGCTGGCGGCGGCGCGGCGCTACAACGCCCTGGCGCGCGAAGCGGGCCTCACACCGACGCGGATGGCGCTGGCCTTCGTCTACGGCAACTGGCGGGTTGCCAGCACGCTGATCGGAGTGACGTCGCGCGCGCAGCTCGACGAATGCCTCGACGCGTGGGGCACGGCACTGCCGAGCGACCTGCTGGCGCGCATCGACGCCATCCGGCGCGAGATCCGCGATCCGGCGCAGTGATGTTCACTGCCGGAGTCTGATGGCTAAGAAAGACAAGCACGTCAGCGCGACGCCGGCCACCGAGTGGCTGCGCGAGCGCGGCGTGCCGTTCAGCGAGCACGTCTACGACTACGTCGATCGCGGCGGCACCGCCGAATCGGCGCGCCAGCTCGGCGTCGCCGAGCACATGGTGGTCAAGACGCTGGTGATGCGCGACGAGCGCGCCGAGCCGCTGATCGTGCTGATGCACGGCGACCGCGAGGTGAGCACGAAGAACCTGGCGCGCGAGATCGGCGCCAAGAACGTCGAACCGTGCAAGCCCGAGGAGGCGCAGCGCGCCAGCGGCTACCAGGTCGGCGGCACGTCGCCGTTCGGCACCCGCAAGGCGCTGCGCGTGTTCGTCGAGGCGAGCGTGCTCGAGCTGCCGCGCATCCTGATCAATGGCGGCCGGCGCGGCTACCTGGTCGGCATCGCGCCCGCCGCGCTGGTTGATGAGCTCGGCGCGCAGCCGGTGCGCTGCGCGCTGTAGAACGCTCAGTGCTTCTTGGTGTCGTGCGCGTCGGTGCCGAGCGCGCGCACCGGCGCCTTCACCTCGAGCGTCTCGCGCTTGCCGTCCTTGCTTTCGACGACCAGCGTCAGCGGCACCGTGTCGCCACCGTTGAGGGTCTGCTTGAGGTCCATCAGCATCACGTGGTAGCCGCCGGGATTGAGGTCGACCGCCTTGCCTGCGGGCAGGTCGAGCGCACCGATCGCGCGCATGCGCATCGTCGTGCCTTCCATCGACATCTCGTGCACCTCGGCCACGCCGGCCACCGGCGAGCTGACCGACACCAGCTTGCCACCCTGGGCGGAGGTGATCTGCATGAAGGCGCCGCTGGCCTTCTGCTGGGCGACGGTGCCGCGCACCCACGCGTCCTTGACGGTGGTCTGGCCCCACGTGGTGGCCCAGGGCGCGATCAACGCAATCAGGCTCAAGATTCGAAGCGAAGTCTTCATCGGGGTTCCTTTCTTCCAGTGATTCAAAACGAAGTCGTGTAGCCGAGCGCGAAGCTGGTCTTGGGTACCAATTGGATGCCATTGACGCGCTGGTAGAGCGGGACCTGCAGATAGCCGTAGAGCACCCCGCGCGCACCGACCGCCACGTTGATGCCCGGCGACAGCGACACGAAGGTGCCGCCGCTGTTCTCCGGCTCGGCCTGCTCGCCGCTGTCACGCGCCTTGTCGACCACGCTGGCCTGCAGCACGCCGCTGACGGTGGGGTTGAACGCATGCGACCAGCCGGCCGCCAGCTCGAGGCGGCGGCCGGGCTTGAACTGCTCGCGCGAGTTCAATGGCTGCACCCAGGTGGCCTGCGCGTTGAGCGCGTCGCTGGCGGCGAGCAGCTGACGCCACGCCACGCCGACGATCAGGTCGGTGGTGCCGCTGCCGGGCTGCAGCGAGCGTTCGGCGCGCACGCCGTCGTCGTTGCTGACGTCGAAGCTGCCGGTCGGCAGCTTCAGACCGCCGCTGATGGCCCAGCTGGTCTCGGGTGATCGGCGCGTGTCCTGCCAGCGCGCGAGCAGCTCGACGTCACCCAGGCGCGTAAAGCGCCAGCTCTCGCTCGCACCCGGCGCGCCGGTGTCCTCGTCGATCAGGTCGTGCAGGTGGTCGCGCTTGACCACCGGCACGCGCAGTGCCAGCGACCAGTTCATGTCGAACGAGCGCTCGAGCGTGGTCACCACGTTGGTGTTGTAGGTGTGGCGTTCGACGGCATCTTCGCCGCTGACCTCGTTGGCATTGATGCTGCGTGTGCCGCTGCGCAACTGGGTCTGCGACACGTAGTCGACGCGCACGTCGGCGCTCCAGCCAACGTGGTCCCAGGTGCCGAGTGCGAAGCGGTCGTTGAGCAGCGTGCAGAAGGCCGATCCGCACGCCGCGTGGGCGGCACCGGCGGCCCCCAGCAGCAGCGGCGCGGCGAGGCGCCGGCGGCTGGTTGGTGTGATGTTCATGTTGTCTCGACGCAATGTGTTCGATGGCGCCCATGGCCGGCTGCATGCCGGCCCGAACGAATGCGGTGTCTCGCGCGCCCGGCGCGCACTCCCTCGCGTGCGTCAGCACGCGAGGTGCGATCAGCGCAGCAGCGGCGGTGCGCGCGGCTGCGCGGCGAGCCAGGCCCGCCGCGTCTGCACCGGCAACGGCTGCGCGAGCGGCAGCGTGGCGTGAAGATCCCCGCGCAGCGCCAGCGCACCGACAGCGGGCGCTGGCGCCCAGCCCTGCGAATGCAGCGCGCAGAACCCGCATTGCTCGAACGCGTGTGCATGCGGGGTCGAGCCCGGCTCGCCCGGCTGCGACTCGAACACCACGCGTGTGCCGCCGCTGGCGCTGCACAGCTGCGACCACGGCAGCGTGTCGCCGCGTGCGTGGCGCAGCGCGTGCGCGACGCTTGGCGCCAGCGTCGCCAGCAGCAGGGCGAGCAACGCAGCCCAGCCGATGCGGTGGTGCAGGCGGCGACGGTGCGACATGGGCCGGCAGTGTAGCGACAGCGCGCGTACACTGCCGGCCGCGACTTCGAGTGCAACGTGACGATCTGGACGAGCGTGCTGGCTGTGCTGGTGGCCTACGTGATCGGCTCGCTGTCGTTCGCCGTCATCGTCAGCCGCGGTTTCGGGTTGGCGGACCCGCGCAGCTACGGCTCCAAGAACCCCGGCGCCACCAACGTGCTGCGCTCGGGCCACCGCAGCGCGGCGATCCTCACGCTGCTGCTCGACGCGCTGAAGGGCTACGTGCCGGTGTGGCTGGCGCTGCTGCTGTCACCGCGCTTCGGCTGGGGCGAGACGACGATCGCCTTTGTCGGGCTGGCGGCCTTCGTCGGCCACGTGTGGCCGCTGTTCTTCCGCTTCGCCGGCGGCAAAGGCGTCGCCACCGCGGCGGGCGTGCTGCTGGCGTTCAATCCGTGGCTCGGCCTGGCGACGCTCGCCACCTGGGTGATTATCGCGCTGTTCTTCCGCTACTCGTCGTTGGCGTCGATCGTCGCCGCGGCGTTCGCGCCGTTCTACCAGCTGCTGATCTGGGAGCCGTCGGCGATCTCGCTGGCGATCGCGGTGATGAGCCTGCTGCTGATCTGGCGCCACAGCGGCAACATCCGCAAGCTGCTGGCGGGCACCGAGAGCAAGCTGGGCCACAAGGCGCGCCACGCCGAGCACGCGGCACATCATCATGGCGGTCACGCCAGGAAGAAGGGACACTCGTGACGATCCAACGCATCGACGCCGGACCGATCCTCAGCGAGGCGGTGATCCACAACGGCGTGGTCTACCTCGCCGGTCAAGTGTCCACCGGCGGCGCGCGCGAGGTCGGCGGCCAGACACGCGAGGTGCTGGCGGCGATCGACGCGCTGCTGGCGCGCGCCGGCACCGACAAGACGCGCATCCTGCGCGCACAGGTCTACCTCGCCGACATGGCCGACTACAACGGCATGAACGCGGTGTGGGAACAGTGGGTCGCGCCGGGCCATACACCGGCGCGAGCGACCGCGGAGGCGCCGCTGGCCAAGCCGCAGTGGAAGGTCGAGATCGTCGTCACCGCTGCGCTGCCGTAGGGCTGAGAAAAGTCGCTGCGCAACTTGAGGAATTGCGTGGCAATTCCTCAGCGTCAAAGCCCGAGCCGCGCCGGGTCGCCGCGGCCGTGACGCAGGATCACCGGCACCTCGCCGGTGAGGTCGACCACCGTGGTCGGCTGCATCGGGCACGCGCCGGCGTCGACCACCGCCTGCAGCACCTTCTGCCAGCGCGCGCGGATCTCGTGCGGATCGTTGAGCGGCTCGATCTCGCCGGGCGCGATCAGCGTGGTGGCCAGCAACGGATGGCCGAACAGCGCGAGCAACGCCTGCGTGACGCGGTGATCGGGCACCCGCAGGCCGATCGTGCGGCGCGACGGGTGCGACAGCCGGCGCGGCACCTCCTTCGTCGCGTTGAGGATGAAGGTGAACGGCCCCGGCGTGCCGTGCTTCAGCAGGCGGTACTGGCGGTTGTCGACGCGCGCGTAGCTGGCCAGCTCCGACAGGTCGCGGCACAGCAGGGTGAGGTGGTGCTTGTCGTCGACATCGCGGATGCGACGCAGCGCATCGGCGGCCGCCTTGTCGTCGAGGTGGCACACCAGCGCGTAGCTGGAATCGGTGGGCACTGCGCAGACACCGCCGTTCTCGAGGATCTGCGCCGCCTGCCGCAGCAGCCGCGGCTGCGGGTTGTCGGGATGGACCTCGAAGTACTGCGACATGCCTCAGGCACGCATGGTGCCGGCCGATGCGCCAGCACGGCCAGCGTGCCCGCAGGTCACGCCGCGCGCGCGATGCGCGACTGCAGTTCGCTCCACACCGACGTCAGGCCGCCGGGCATCGCCGGCAGCGCACCGAGCTCGACGCGGCTCTCGCCGGGCGAGTGGAAGTCGCTGCCCCGCGAGGCGAGCAGGCCGTGGCGCTGCGCCAGCGTGCCGTACTTGGCGACCTCGGCGTCGCTGTGGCTGGCCGTCTGCACCTCGACGGCGCGCCCGCCGTGCGACTTGAACTCGTCGAACAGCGCGCTCTCTTCGTTCGCGCTGACCTTGTAGCGGCCGGGGTGCGCAATCACCGCGATGCCGCCGGCGCCGACGATCCAGCCCACGGCATCGCGCAACGTGGCCCATTGCTGCGCCACATAGCCCGGCGTGCCGCGCACCAGGTAGCGCCGGAACACGTCGTGCGTGTCGCGGCACACGCCGGTGGCCACCAGCCAGCGCGCGAAGTGCGTGCGCGTCACCATCTCGGGGTTGCCCGCCAGCGCCAACGCACCTTCGAGCGCGCCGTCGATACCTGCGGTGGCCAGCGAGTCGCCGATCGCGCGGGCGCGACGATGGCGCCCGTTGCGCGTGTCGGCCAGGCCGTTGCACAGCGCGGCGTCGTCGGGGTCGATGCCGAGCCCGACGATATGGACCGTCTGGCCGGCGAAGCTGACCGAGATCTCGACGCCGGCAAGGTAGTCGAGGCCGGCCGCTCGCGCTGCAGCGGCAGCACGGTGCTGGCCGGCGACCTCGTCGTGATCGGTCAGCGCCCACAGCGCGACGCCGTTGTCCTTGGCGCGCTGTGCGAGTTGTTCGGGGGAGAGGGTGCCGTCGGACACTGTCGAGTGACAGTGCAGATCGGCGTTCAATGCGAGCACGTTGCGATTTTATCGGGCGCCGGCACTCGGCATCGGCACTCGCCGTGCAGCACGCACCGTTCAACGCTGCAGGCGCACGATGCGGCCGCTGGCGTTGTCGGTGAGCAGATAGATCAAGCCATCGGGACCCTGGCGCACGTCGCGGATGCGCTCACCGAGGGCACTGAACAACTGCTCCGGTGCACCGACGCTGTTGCCCACCAGCGGAAATCGCCACAGCGACATGCCCGCCAGCGCGCCGACGAACAGGCTGCCCTTCCATTCAGGGAAAGCGTCGCCGGTGTAGAACAGCATGCCGCTCGGCGCGGTGGAAGTCGGGGTCCACTTGTACAGCGGCTCGTCGAAGTTGGGGAAGTGCGTGCCGCCGCCGATGGCACAGCCTACTCCCGCCGGCGATCCGTCCGGGCAACCGTAGCTGCGTACCGGCCAGCCGTAGTTGTGCTGCGCCTGGATGCGGTTGACCTCGTCGCCGCCCAGCGGGCCATGCTCGTCGAGCCACAGTTCGCCGCTGACGGGATTCAGCGCCGCGCCCTGCGGGTTGCGGTGGCCGAGGCTCCACAGCTCGGGCACGACGCCGGTCACACCGACGTAGGGGTTGCTCGCCGGCACCGAACCATCGGGGTTGATGCGCACCACCTTGCCGAGGTGGTTGGCGAGGCTTTGCGCGCCGTCGTTGCTCGGCGCCGTTGGGTTGTCGGTGCCACGCTCGCCGAGCGTGACGAACAACGTCTTGTCGTTGGCGAACACCAGGCGCGCGCCGTAGTTGACGTCGCTGGCGAGCACCTTCGGCACCTGCTGGAAGATGACCTGCACGTTGTCGAGCGTCGTGCCGTTGAGCCGGCCGCGCGCCACCGCGGTGCCCGACAGACCCGTGGCGCCGTCTTCCGCGTAGCTCCAGTAGACGAGCTGGTTGATCGCGAAATCGGGATCGATCGCCACGTCGAGCAGGCCGCCCTGGCCCTGGGCGTGCACCGCCGGCACCCCGGCCAGTGGCGCCGACAGCGTCGTGCCGTCGGCGCTGACGATGCGCATGCGGCCGGGCCTTTCGGTGACCAGCAGCCGACCGTCCGGCAGGAACGCGAGTCCCCACGGGTTGACCAGGCCCGTCGCGAACGTCACCGCGCGCACCGGCAGGCCGCTGCCGCCCGGCGGCACCGGCCCCACCGGCAGCGGCGGCGCTTTCGGGCCTTCGTCGCCGCCGCAGGCTGCGAGCAGCGTGCCGACCACGAGGGCCAGTGCGTGTCGACGCATGAGGCTGTACCAGGCCATGGCCGATGCTGGCATGAAAGCACGTGACCCGCCGCGCGTCAGGCGTAACAGCCCCGCGGCCCGGGGGCGGGTGACTACTCGGCCGCGGCCTGCACGTACAGCTGCAGACGCTCCAGACCCTGGAAGCGATCGGTGCCGAGGCGAAACGCCAGCCGCACGCGCTCGGGCAGCGGCTCGGTGCGACCGAACCAGATCGCTTCGCGCACGGTGCCCGCCAACTGCAACCTGAGCTTCAGGTGCTTGTCGGCCACCAGCCGCTGCTGCAACACCTGGGCCTCGTCGCAGAACAGCGGCGCCTCGAAGCCGGAGCCCCAGACGTGCGACTCGAGTGCACGCACGACGCCGAGGTGGAACCATTCGGCCGGCAGCGCGCCGTCGGTCCACAGCCGCTGCGCCAGCGCCGTCGCGTCGAGCCATTCGGCAGCCACCTGCTGCAGGGCGCGTGTGAACGCGTCGAGGTTGGCTTCGTGCAGCGTGCAGCCAGCGGCCATCGCATGACCGCCGAAGCGCAACAGCAACTCGGGCTCGCGCTTGCTGATCAGGTCGAGCGCATCGCGCAGGTGAAAGCCGGCGATCGAGCGGCCCGAGCCGCGCAGCAGACCGTCGGCGCCGCGCGCGAACACGAAGGTCGGTCGGTGCCAGCGGTCCTTCACGCGCCCAGCAACGATGCCGACTATGCCTTCGTGAAAGCTGCCGTCGAACAGCACCACCGCGCTGACCGGCTCGCCGTCGCCCTGCCACTGCGCGAGCAGAGCCTCGGCCTGCTCGTGCATGTCGGACTGCAGATCGCGCCGCTGGCTGTTGATGGCGTCGAGCGCGGCGGCGAGCTCGCGCGCGCGCGCCTCGTCGTCGGTGAGCAGGCACTC
>DASTZF010000380.1:0-10533 GCA_035764445.1 Burkholderiaceae bacterium | reverse complement strand
GAAGCCCGTCACCGTCGCGCAGGGCCTGGTCAACCCGTGGTCGCTGGCCTTCCTGCCCGACGGACGCATGCTGGTCACCGAGAAGCCGGGGCGCCTGCGCATCGTCGACGCCAACGGCACGCTGGGGCCGGCGATCAGCGGCCTGCCTGCCATCTCAGTCGGTGGACAGTGCGGGTTGCTCGACGTGGTGCTCGATCCGCGCTTCGCCGACACCGGCGTCATCTACTTCAGCTACGCCGAGCCGGCCGGTGCATCCGACAGCGGCAACAGCACCGCGGTGGCGCGCGCCAAGCTGGTGGGCAACACGCTGGCCGACGTGCGCACGATCTTCGTGCAGAAGCCCAAGGTGGCGAGCAGCACACACTGCGGCGGCCGCCTGGTGTTCGCGCGCGACGGCAAGCTCTTCGTCACGCTGGGCGAACGCTTCTCGCGCAAGGACGACGCGCAGACGCTCGACAACCATCACGGCAAGATCGTCCGCATCGAGTCCGACGGCCGCGTGCCGCCCGACAACCCGTTCGTCGGCCGCGCCGGCGCGCTGCCCGAGATCTGGAGCCTCGGGCACCGCAACGTGCAGGGCGCGGCGCTGCACCCGCAGACCGGCGAGCTATGGGAGAGCGAGCACGGGCCGCAGGGCGGCGACGAGATCAACATCGTCGACGCCGGCAAGAACTACGGCTGGCCGCTGGTCACGTTCGGCCGCAACTACGTGACCGGCACGCGCATCGGCGAGGAAGGACCCAAGCCCGGCTTCGAGCAACCGCTGAAGTATTGGGTGCCGACCTCGATCGCGCCCAGCGGCATGGCCTTCCTCACCAGCGACCGCTATCCGGGCTGGAAGGGCAGCCTGTTCATCGGCGCGTTGCGCGCGCAGGCGCTGGTGCGGCTGACGATCGACGGCCGCCAGGTGGTCGGCGAAGAGCGCCTGCTGGAGGACCTGAAGGAGCGCATCCGCGACGTGCGGCAGGGGCCCGATGGCTGGCTATACGTGCTGACCGATAACAGCAATGGGCGCATCCTGCGGCTGGAGCGCTGAAGCATCGGCGCTTGGCGCATCGGGTTCGCCCGATCGAGTGCGCCGTCGACGTCCACTACAGTGCCGTGACAGCGGCCGTGCAGGAGATTTCGATGAGCGACCCGCATCAGAGCGACCGACGCGCCTTCGTGACCGGTTCGATCGCACTGGCCTGTGCGCTGGCGGTGCCTGCGGCGCGAGCTCAGGCGGCCAAGTGGCCGCAGCGGCAGATCCGCATCGTCGTGCCCTTTCCGCCGGGCGGCTTGACCGACGCCTACGCACGGTTGTTCGCCGACCAGCTGACGCAGCAGCTCGGCGCCTCGGTGGTGGTCGAGAACAAGACCGGCGGCGGCGCGGTGATCGGCATCGACACGGTCGCCAAGGCGCCAGCCGACGGCTACACGCTGCTCGTCACGACCACCGGCACGGTGATGCAGAACCGCGTGCTCTACAGCAAGCTGCCGTACAACCTGGACAAGGATCTGTTGCCGATCGCCGTGTTCCCGTCGGGGCCGCTGGTCGTCGGCGTCGCCCCCAACGTGCCGGCGCGCAACCTGCAGGAGTTCGTCGATTGGGCCGCCGGCAAGGACCTGTCGATGGGCTCGTACGCGCCGGGCTCGTACCCGCACATGTTGGCCGACCTGTTCAACCGCAACTACGGCCTGAAGATCCAGGCCGTGCAGTACCGCGGCGAGTCGCCGATGTGGGTGGACATGGCCAGCAACAACTTGCAGATCGCGGTCGGCAGCTATCAAGCCTTCAACACCGTGGCCCAGCGTGGCGTCAAGCCGATCGGCGTGACCGGCAAGTACCGCAGCCCGAAGCTGCCCCAGATACCGACGCTGATCGAGCAGGGCGTCACCGGCACGCTGGTGCCGCTGGAGGGTGGCCTGGCGTTGATGGCGCCGGCCGGCACGCCCGAGGCGGTGCTGCGCACGCTGTCGAACGTGGTGGTCAAGGGTGCAGAGAGCGAACAGTCGGCCAAGCTGCGCGAGAACTTCGCGATTCCGAACAAGCCACAGAATCTGCCCGACACTCGTCGCGAATGGGACCGCGCGGTGCCGGCGTGGATCAAGGCGGCCATCGACCTGAGCATCCGGCTCGACTGAACATCTCTCTTGCGCGCCCATGGCCCGTCCGCTCGGGCCGCTCAGGCCTTGCGCGCGGCGATGATCAGCACCGGCATCGCGAACGCGACGCTGCCATCGGACTGGACGAACGGCACCAGCACGCGCCGTGCCTCGTGCAACAGGCGCTCGAACTGCGCGTCGTCGAGCAGACCACCGAGCGTCCAGATGCAGGCGCGTTCGGTCGACACCAGCGCGTCGATCGACGCGAAGCGCACCGTCGCGCTGCGGCGCAGAACCTCGGCCTGCGGCAGCGCAGCCTCGCGTGCCAGCGCCTGCAGCACCTCGACATCACCGATCGCGAACGGCGCGCGAAACGCACCCGCCACGCGCTCACCGAACAGGGTGTGCAGCAACGCGGCGAGTGCGCCGTAGCCGGGCGAGCACTCGACCGCGTCGCAGACCGCGACCGCCAGTCGACCGCCGGGCCGCAGCACGCGCTGCATCTCGCGCAGCGCCTGCACGCGATCGTCGAAGAACATCAGCCCGAACTGGCTGACCACCGCGTCGACGCTGGCGTCGGGCAACGGCAGTGCCTCGGCACGGGCGTCGATCCACTGGATCGCCGCATCGAGCCGTCGCGCCACGGCCAGCATGTCGGGGTTGGCGTCGACGCCGAGCACCGCGCCCGACGGGCCGACGCGCGTGGCCACCGTCCGCGCCAGCACGCCGGTGCCGCACGCCACGTCGAGCACGCGCTGCCCCGCGGCGATGCCGGCCACGTCGGCCACCACCGGGCTGAACGGCCGGAACAGCGCCGGCACGAACTCGGCTTCGTACACCTCGGCCGGCGGCCGTGCGGCTTGTGCGGTGATGGCGGTCATCGGGCAGCTCCCTTCGATGCGTGCCCGTAGCATCCGCGCTGGAGCGTTGCGCGGCCATGACCGAGGAACCGAATCGCTTGCCTGATCGTCCGCAGGTGTTCGATCTGCCTGCACCGGCGTCGGACGTCTTGTCCGACGTGCTGCGCACGATCCGGCTCACGGGATCGATGCTGTTCCTGGTCGATGCCACTGCGCCGTGGAAGAGCCACGCGCCGGCGACGCGCACGTTTGCGCCGCACGTGATGCCGCAGGCGCAGCATCTGATCTCGTACCACATCGTCGTGCAGGGTCAGTGCTGGGCGGGCCTGACCGGCGAGCCGTTGCAGCGCCTGGCCGCAGGCGACGGCCTGGTGGTGCCGCAGGGCGACGCCTACGCCTTGGCGTCGGCTCCGGACACGCCGCCGAGCTACAGCGACGACGACGCGGTGGCGTTCTTCCGTGCGATGGCCGCCGGCGAGCTGCCGGCGGTGGTGCGCGAAGGCGGTGGCGGCACCGAACGCACGTCGTTCATCTGCGGCTTCCTCGGCTGCGACGCGCGGCCGTTCAACCCGATCCTGTGGGCGTTGCCGCGCGTGATCCACCTGCACCACGTGGCGCAGCCAGGCGACCGCCTGTCGCACCTGCTGGCCTATGCGACCGTCGAGCTGCGCGAGCAGGGTCCCGGCGGACGCGACGTGCTGCTGCGGCTGAGCGAGCTGATGTTCGTCGAGGTGGTGCGCCGGCACCTGGCAAGCGCAGCGCCGGAGGCCACCGGTTGGCTGGCCGCGCTGCGCGACCCCTTGACCTCCCGCGTGCTGGCCTGCATGCACGCGCAGCCGGCCCAGCCGTGGACGCTCGACTCGCTGAGCCAGGCCAGCGGCGCGTCGCGCAGCACGCTGGCCGAGCGGTTCGCGCAGCTGGTCGGGCAGCCGCCGATGCAGTACCTGGCGGGCTGGCGCATGCAGCTCGCCACCCGGCTGCTCGCCGAGCACAGCATGAAGGTGCGCACGATCGCCGACGCAGTCGGTTACGCTTCGGAAGCGGCATTCAGCCGGGCGTTCAAAAAGCACACCGGCGTGTCGCCGCAGGCGTGGCGGCAACGATGAGCCGGGAACGCCGCGGCCACATCAAGCATCCAATGCGCGGAGGTGCCCATGGCCAACGCTGAACCCCTGGCGCGACCGCGTGCCGCTGCGTCGCTCACCGACCCCGAGCTGGCGGTGCTCGCCGCCGCTGGCGACACGCCGGCATTCACCCTCATCATGCGCCGCCACAACCAGCTGCTGTTTCGCACCGCGCGCAGCATCCTGAAGAACGACGTCGACGCCGAAGACGCGGTGCAGGAAGCGTACCTGCGAGCCTGGCGCGCGATCGACGGCTTCCGTGCCGAGGCCAAGCTGTCGACCTGGCTGACGCGCATCGTCATCAACGAGTCGCTGGCGCGCCTGCGCCATGACCGCAGCGCGCAGGTGATTCCGCTCGACGACACGATCGCCGGGCTGGATCACCCGACGCCGATGGAGGAGCGCATGGAGGACGACCCGGACCGACAGCCCGAGCGCGCGGCGATGCGCGCCGAGCTGCGCCGCATGATGGAGGCGTGCATCGATCGCCTGCCCGACGCGTTTCGCACCGTGTTCATGCTGCGTGCGGTCGAAGAGATGAGCGTCGAAGACGTTGCGACCGCGCTCGATCTGCCCGAGGCCACCGTGCGCACGCGGCTGTTCCGCGCGCGCGGCCTGCTGCGCGAGGGCTTGTCGCGCGACATCGATCTGGCGATGGGCGATGCCTTCTCGTTCGCCGGCGAGCGCTGCGACCGCATCGTCGCGCGTGTGCTGCAGCGGCTGGGCACGGACCCCAAGGACGTCGCACACTGACGGTTGTCGCGCCGCGCGTGCGACGTGCGCGGGAACGGCGCTCGACGGCGTGCCATCTGATGGTTCACACACACTCGTGAGGAGCCATCGATGTCCTTCTTCCAAACCCCGACCTTGGCGCTCGCGCGCCGCCACTTTCTCGGCCGCTCGGGCCTCGTGTTGTCGGGCCCCGCGGTCGCGCTGCTCGCCGGACGCGAGGCGCTCGCTGCCACCGCCGGCGCTGCCGACCCCAAGGACGTGCAGATCCTCAACACCGCACTGGGCGCCGAGCTCGAGGCGATCGCCGCCTACCAGGCGGGCGCGGAAAGCAAGCTGCTGCAAAAGCCCGCGCTCGATCTCGCGTTGACGTTCCAGGGCCATCACAAGGAACACGCCGACCTGCTGGCCAAGACGGTCGAGAAGCTCGGTGGCAAGGCGGTGGCGCCGAAAGCGGCCTACGACTTCCCGCTGTCGTCGCTGAAGTCGCAGGCCGACGTGCTGCGCTTCGCCGCCAAGCTCGAGCAGGGTGCGGTCAGCGCCTACCTCGGCGCGGTGCCGCTGTTCGTCAACCGTGACCTGTCGAAGGCGGCAGCGAGCATCCTCGGCGACGAGGCGATGCACTGGGCGGTGCTGCGCAATGCGCTCGGCGAAGCGCCGGTGCCGTCGGCTTTCGTGTCGTGACGCGACCGTCGCGGCGCGCGATGCATCGCAGCGCGATCGTGCTGAGCGTGCTCGTGCTCGGTGCTCCGGCGCTCGCCGCACCGAGCGCGGCGCGTGGCGAGGCGATCTACGCGCGCTGCGCCGCCTGCCACGCGCTGGAGCGCAACCGCGTCGGCCCCAAGCACTGTGGGCTGATCGGCCGCAGCGCGGGCAGCGTGCCGAACTTCGACTATTCGCCAGCGATGAAGAACGCGCACATCGTGTGGAGTGCGCAGACGCTCGATCGCTTCCTCGCCAGCCCGCTGAAGACGGTGCCCGGTACGTCGATGACCTACGACGGCGTGCCCGACGCGGCCGAACGCGCCGACCTGATCGCGTACCTGCAGCAGGCCAGCCGCTCGCCCGAGTGCGCGCACTGAAGTGACGGCCCCCACGCTTGTCGCTTCGCGACTGCGCTGCCCCCCGAGGGGGCGTAGTCCGGCTAGGGGCGGCCCGGCGCCGGACTGACGCGTCAATCGAACGTCACCGCGGTGGTGTTGGCGCCGCACAGCAGCACGCCGACGCACTCACCGCTTCGCGGCTGCACCACCCCGGTCAGCAGCGCCGCCATCGCCGCCGCGCCGCCGGGCTCGACCACCACGCGCAGCACGCGCCACAGCACGCGCTGCGCGTCGCGGATCGCGTCGTCGCTGACCAGCACGGTGCGCTCGACGTGGCGGCGCGCGATCGCGAAGGGCAAGGTGCCGATGCGCCGCGGCGCCAGCGAATCGGCGGCGATGCCGCCGGCCGGTGCATCGACCGGCTCGCCGGCCTGCAGCGCGTGCGCCAGCGTCGGTGCCAGTTCGGGCTCGACGCCGATCACGCGCACGCGATCCTGCATCCACGCGGCCATGCCGCCGATCAGGCCGCCGCCGCCCACCGACACCAGCAGCAGGTCGATCTCCGGCGCGTCGCGCTCGAACTCCAATCCGACGGTGGCCTGGCCCTGCAGCGTCTCGATCTGGTCGTAGGCGTGGATCGGTAGCGCGCCGCTCAGCTTGACGAACGCCTCGCTGGCTGCCAGCGCGTCGGCATAGCGCTCGCCCACGATCTTCAGCGTCGAGCCGTAGGCGCGGATCTGGTCGATCTTGGTCGGGCTCGCGACCTTCGGCACGAAGATCGTCGCCGGCACCTTCATGCGCCCTGCGGCGTAGGCCACCGCCGCGCCATGGTTGCCGCCCGATGCCGCCACCACGCCCGCGTGCGGCAGCGCGCGCGTCAGCAGGTGATTGAACGCGCCGCGCGCCTTGAACGATCCGGCGTGCTGCAGGTATTCGAGCTTGAAGACGATCCGCACGTCGGGCAACCCGAAGTCGGCGCCGTCGACCTGCAGCACCGGCGTGCGGCGCACGTGCGGCAGCAGGCGCAGCGCCGTGGCTTCGATCGCGGGGCGCGACAGGGCGTCGGGAATGGCGTTCACGGTGACTCTGCGAATTCGGGTCGACGTCGCCACCTTACCGCGACGGCGCGCGCACGGCACTCTCGGTGCGCAGCAGTGCTGCGAACAAGCCACAGCCGGCAAGCGACCAGGCGATCACCGCGCCCGACGGCAGGTCAAACAGCGCCGACAGCGCGAGCCCGATCGCGAAGCCCGCCGCGCCGATCGCGTAGGCGGCCGGCAGGCGAGCGCGGCGGTCCGACCAGCGCGTCGCCAGCGCCGGGATGATCAGGCTCGAGAACACCAGATACACGCCGACCAGCTGCACCGACGCGGTGACCGCGAGCGCGAACAGACCGTAGAAGCCGAAACGCCCAAAGCGCTGCGTGACGCCGACGCGCAAGCCGACCAGCACCAGCGCCGACACCAGCGCGAGCCAGCCGAGTTGTGCGCCGTCGACCCACAGGATCTGGCCGACCAGCAGGTCCTTCAAATGCTCGCCGCCGTGCGGGTTGCCGGCCAGCACCACGATGCCCGCGCAGGCGGCGAGCACGAACGACACGCCGATCAGCGCCTCCTGCTGCTGGGCCGCGCGGCGCTCGGTCCACGCCAGCAGCGCGGCGCCTGCCAGCGCGGCGCCGATGGCCGCGGCTTGCACCGCGATGCCATGATCGGGAAATCCCAATGCGTCGGCGACGATTACGCCCAACCCCGCGATCTGTGCAACCGCGAGGTCGATGAAGACGATGCCGCGGTCGAGCACCTGTGCGCCAAGCGGCACGTGCGTGGCCAGCACCAGCAGCCCGGCGGCCAGCGGCAGCGCGAGGATGCTCCAGTCGAGCGCGTGCAGGTTCATGACTGCTCCCGAATGCTGTGCGTCGTCGGCGGTCCGGCGCAGCTCATTTGGCGTTGCCCGCGGCAGCGAGCAGGCGGTCGACGGTGTCGTCGAACAGCCCGAACAGGTCCTTGCTGGCGTCGCTGCCGCCCACCGTGAACGGCAGGCGGACCGCGGGGATGCCGGCATTCTTCTGCAGCCACTCCGACGGACGGCCATCCTGGTATGCGGCGTACAGAACCAGTCGTGCCGGCTGCGCCTTCAGCGACGTCAGCACCTGCTGCAGGTGCGACACCGATGGCTCGACGCCGGGCTTGGGCTCGAGGACGGCGACTTCCTTCAACCCGAGCCAGTCGTACAGGTAGGCGAACGCCTTGTGTTGCGACACCACCGGCATGCCGCGCAGCGTTGCCGCCTTGGCGTTCCAGCGCGCGATCGCCTGCTGCCACCGCTGCTGGAAATCGACGCCGCGTTGCGCGTACGCGGGCGCGTTGGCAGCGTCGAGTTGCTGCAGTCGCGCCGCCAGCGCAGTGGCCACCAGCGCGATGTTGCGCGGGTCGGTCTGGATGTGCGGGTTGCCGGCGGCGTGCACGTCGCCCATCGAGCGGTCGACCTGCGTCGGCACCTCGAGCTTGCGCACGTAGTCGGCGGCGGCGAAGTTGGCCGGCTGTCCGGCCTGGATCTTCGCGTTGCCCGACTGCTGCAGCAGCACCGGCAGCCAGCCGATCTCCAGTTCGGCGCCGCTGCACACCAGCAGATCGGCGTTGCGCGCACGCGCGATCAGGCTCGGCTTGGCCTGGATCTGGTGCGGATCCTGCAGCGCACCGGTGGCCACCGACACGTCGACCAGCGGCCCGCCGAGTTCCTGCGTCAGCGCACCCCACTCGGGCTCGCAGGCAAGCACGCGCAGCGCGGCGTGGGCGGGCACCGCGAACAATGCGCTGAGGATGAGGGCAATCGGTGCAAACAGCTTGCAAATCTTCATGTGGACACTCCTGTCGGCGGTGCTTCAGAAGGTGTGCGCGCCGTGCGCGCCCAGGCTCATCTGGTACTGCAGCTGCCATTGGTTGTCGGTGAAACCCTGGCGCGCCTGGTCGCGCGCGTACTGCAGGCGCAAGCGCGAGAACTCGCTGGCGCTGAAGTCGACCATCAGCGAGTTCTTGCGTGGGTTGTAGCCTTGGGCGTCGAGCAGCGTCGGCCCGACGTAGGTCACCGTGCCGGGGTCGAGCCGCTCGGTGCGCACGCCCAAGCGCCAGCGCGGCATGAACTGGTAGACCGCCTGCAGGTACCAGCCCGTGGCGGCCTGCGCGTAGTCGCCGAGCAGGTTGGCGCCCGCGGTGTCGTAGGCCAGCGTGCCGCTGCGCGAGCTGCGTAGCCACTCACCCTGCAGCTTGAAGTTGGTGCGCATGGCGTTGCCGTTCGGCGCCCACTTCCACACCGCGTCGAGCGCGGTGACGTCGCTGCGGCCGTTGAACACGCTGTCGATCGCCAGATCGTTGGCGTCGAGCTGCGTCAGCGCCTGGTCGGTTGCCTTGGCGCGCAGGTACGACACGCCGGCGCGCCAGCTGTGGCTGGTACCGATGTCGCCGCCGACGTGCAGCGCAATCGACGAACGGCCAGCGCCGTTGCGCGAGGTGTCGGTGCCCGGAAAGCTCTGCCCGCGGCCCGCCTCGAGCCCGAGCTCGATGAACAGATCGGTCGGCGCCACCCACACCAGCTGCACGCCGTCGTCGTTGAGCTGGCCGCCGAGCATCGCCTGGTAGGCCAGCGGCGCATCGACGAAGTCCCAGGTGTGCGCGTGCTGCGAGTTCAGGTAGCCGATGCCGGACAGGAAGCGCCCGGCCTTCACGGTGAAGCCGTTGCCCAGCGCCGTGGTCTGCACGAACGCCTCTTCGATCGACACCGAGTTGTCGGGCTCGAACGCGAGGTTGGCGGCGCCGCGCCACCACGGATCGATGTTGGCCGAGACCGCCAGCTCGCTCTCGGCGAGGCTGAAGCCGCGCGTGCCGGGGCCGAACTCGGCGTCCGGCGGCAGCGCGAAGCCGGTGATCTGGTAACGCGCCGGATCCTGCGAGGTGTGCGTTGCGGTGCCCGACAGGATCAACGACAGCGCGGGGTTGAACGCGCTGCTGCTGCCGGTGGTGGCCACCGGGGCCGGGCCGGCCGATGGCGCGGTCGCCGGCGCGGGTGTCGCCGGTGCCGGCTCATTGGCCTGCGCCGTCTTCGGTGCGGTCGACGCTGCGGCAGCCTCGGCGGCGCGCAACCGCGCCTCCATCGCCTGCAGCCTGGCTTCATACGACTCGCGCAGCGCCTGGAGCTCGGCGCGCAGCGTGGCGATGTCGTCGGCGGTTGCCTGCGCCCACGCGGGCGCCGATGTGAACAGCAGTGCGAGCGTCAAGCCCGCGGGCATCATGGAGCGCATGGCCGTGCTCCTGGTCTGGACGTGAACGACAAGCCACGCGCGGCTCGGCGCGTGGCGACGTTGGCGGTCAGGTCAGGTTGTGCGGCGGTGCGCGGCTGAGGTAGGCGTGGGTCTCGGCGTGGCGCTGCCACGCGTCGGCGAGCGCCGTCGGCGCCGCGTGCGCGAGCGATGGCGCGACAACGATCGGCTGCGCGGCCGGCAGCGCGCCGCCATGCAGCGGCGCAGCGCCGAGGCAGATCGCGCACGAGGTGTCGAGCTGGCCGAGCGCGCCGGCGTCGGCGCGCTGCGCGCTGTGATGGGTGAGCTGGTGCGCCCAGGCGAGCGACTGCGCGAACGGCAGCAGCAGCGCGAGCGCCAGCAGCCAGGCCAACCGACGGGTCGATCGGGTGGCGAACGGA
>DASTZF010000379.1:0-5285 GCA_035764445.1 Burkholderiaceae bacterium | reverse complement strand
GCCAGGTGGTGGGGCTCAGAAACGGCAACAGGCCCTCGCACACGAGCATCAGCGCCACGGCGCCGACCAGCACGTCCAACAGCATGGCGCGCGCCGACGCTGAAGGTCAGCGGCGCGGGGCCGCCGCCGGTGTGGCGGGCGCCGTGGGCAGCGCGCCGCGCATCACCTTGAAGAACTCGCTCGACGGGTCGACCACCATCACGTCGGAGCGGTTGCGGAAGCTCGCGCGGTAGGCCTCGAGGCTGCGATAGAACTGCGCGAACTGCGGATCGCGGCCGAACGCATCGGCGTACAGCGCCGACGCCTTGGCATCGCCCTCGCCCTTGATCTTCTGCGCGTCGCGATAGGCCTCGGCGAGGATGACCTCGCGCTGCTTGTCGGCGTCGGCACGGATGCGCTCGCCGTCGGCCACGCCCTGCGAGCGCAGCTCGTTGGCCACCTGCTGGCGCTCCGACTGCATGCGCCGGTACACCGCATCGGTGATGTCGGCCACGAAGTCGACGCGCTTGATGCGGATGTCGACCAGCTCGATGCCGAACGACTTGGCCTCGTCGAGCAGGCGGCTGCGCACGTCCTGCATCACCTTCTCGCGCTCGTCGGACAACACGCCGCGCACGGTGCGCTTGGTCACCTCTTCGTTGAACGCCGCCTGCACCACCTGGCTCAGGCGACTCTCGAGGTTGCGGATGTCGGTGCCGTTGTTGCGGATGAACTGGCGCGCATCGATGATGCGCCACTTGGCGAGCCAGTCGATCACCAGGCTCTTCTTCTCGGCGGTGAAGATCGCGCGCGTCTCGGTGCTGTCGAGCGTCTGGATGCGCTTGTCGAGGAACACGACGTTCTGGAACGGCGGCGGCAGCTTGGCCTTCAGCCCGGGCTCGGTGATCACTTCCTTGATCTCGCCGAGCGCGTACACGACGCCGACCTGCTTCTGATCGACGATGAACAGCGTCGAGCTGAGGATCATCAGCAGGATCAGGACGCCGGCGACGAACAGTCCGATGCGATTCATGTTGTTCTTCTCCTGTCAGTGGCGCCCGGCCGCCCGAAGCCACTGACGTGCTCCCTCAGAGGGCAGCGGCAAGGGCCGCACGGCCGCTGCGGCGAGGCTCACTTCGCGCGGCGAAGTGAAGGCGTGAAGCGCCGGCCGGAGCCAACGCAGCGAGGCGCCATCGGGCTGATTCATCTCAGCGACTCTCGCGCTCGCGGCTGCGACCGCCGTCGCGCGAGCGTGCGTCGGTCGTACTGGCCGGCGTCGACGCACCGCTTTCGCCAGTGCCGGGCGTCGTGGTCGCCGCCGGACCGGGCGTGCCGGTCTGTTGCAGCAGCCTGTCCAGTGGCAGGTACAGCAGGTTCGAGCCATTGCGGCTCTCCACCATCACCTTGCTGACGCTGGAGTACACCTGCTGCATCGTCTCCAGGTACAAGCGATCGCGCGTCACCGCCGGCGCGCGCTGGTACTCGGCCAGTACCGAGCGAAAGCGCTGTGCGTCGCCATCGGCCTGCGCGATCACCCGCTGCTTGTACCCCTGCGCCTCCTCGCGCAGCCGCGCGGCGGTGCCGCGCGCCTTGGGCACCACGTCGCTCGAGTAGGCCTGGCCCTCGTTCTTCAGCCGGTCGCGGTCGGCGCCGGCCTTGACCGCATCGTTGAACGCCGCCTGCACTTGCTCGGGCACCTGCACGTTCTGCACGTTCACGTTGACCACCAGGATGCCGGCGCCGAGCCGATCGAGCTGCGTTTGCACCAGCTTGACAAGGTCGGTCGATAGCGCCTCGCGCTGCTCGTACAGCACCGAGTCGACCTTGCTGCGGCCGACGATTTCGCGTACCGCGGACTCGGCGGCCTGCTCCACCGCGGCGTCGGGGTCGCGGTTCTCGAAAAGGTAGGCGCGCGCGTCCTTCAGCCGGTACTGCACCGTGAAGCGGATGTCGACGATGTTCTCGTCCTGCGTCAGCATCGACGAGTCGCGCAAGCCGGTTGCCTGCACCACGTTGTTGCGCCCGATCTCCTTGGAACGCAGCTGCGTCACCGGAACCGTCTCGTGCGCCTGGAACGGATAAGGGAAGCGCCACTGGAAGCCGGCGTCGGACGTGTAGCTGTACTTGCCGAACGTGCTGACCACCGCCTGCTGGCCTTCCTGCACGATGAAGAAGCCGCTGCCGGCCCACACCAGCAGCACCACCAGCGCGATCAGGCTGATGCCGATGCCGGCGCTCTTCATGTCGGGCTGGTAGGGCGGCCCGCCGCCGTTGGAATCGCTGCGGCGGCTGCCGCCCTTGGTGCCGAACAACCCGCCCAGGCGGCGGTTGAAGTCACGCCACAGTTCGTCGAGGTCGGGTGGGCCGTCGTTGCGGCCGGCCATCACCACATGGGGCGAGCCGCGCCCCAGCAGTGCCTTCAGCCAGACAACGCCCGCGCGCCAGGCCAGGCCCAGGCGCTCGCTCAGCGTTGCGGATTCGTCGTCGGTGGCCGGGGTCGAACGCAGGCTCATGCGGTATCTGAGGTTTGGGCCGAAGGGGTGGATTGTCCGGCAATCGCCGTCCGCGCCACGACCGGCTCAGTTGGTGGCGGCAGCGGCGGCTGCAAGGGCTCGCCGGCGGCCACGCCGGCGATCAACGCGCGCAGCCGGTCGAGCCCAGTGCCCACGGTGGCGCTGACGAACACACGCGGGGCCAGGACGCCGTTGCTGCGCTCGATCCAGTCGTGCAGCGAGCGCGGCTGCGGCTGCACCGCGTCGAGCTTGTTGTAGACCAGGATCTGCGGGACATCGTGCGCGCCGATCTCGCTCAGCACGCGCTCGACCTCGTCGCGCTGCGCCTGCAACTGCGGACTCGAGGCGTCGACCACGTGCAGCAGCAGATCGGCCTCGGTGGCCTCCTGCAGCGTGGCGCGGAACGCCTCGACCAGCTTGTGCGGCAGGTCGCGGATGAATCCCACGGTGTCGGACAGCGCCACCGACTGTCCAACGCCGTCGAGGTACATCGCCCGGGTGGTGGTGTCCAGCGTCGCGAACAACTGGTCGGCGGCATACGCGCGGGCCTTCACCAGCGCATTGAACAACGTCGACTTGCCGGCGTTGGTGTAGCCGACCAGCGAGACGCGCAGCGCACCGCTCTTGGCGCGCGCCTTGCGCTGGGTGTCGTGCTGCCGCTTGACCTTGGCCAGACGCGCCTTCACCGACTTGATGCGCTCGGTGATCATGCGGCGGTCAAGCTCGATCTGGGCCTCACCCGGGCCACCACGCAGGCCGGCGCCGCCGCGTTGCCGCTCCAGGTGGCTCCAGCGCCGCACCAGCCGCGTGGCGACGTACTGCAGCAGCGCCAGCTCGACCTGCAGCTTGCCCTCGTGGCTCTTGGCCCGGCGCGCGAAGATCTCGAGGATCAGCGCCGTGCGGTCGGCCACTTGCACGCCGAGATGACGCTCGAGGTTGCGCTGTTGCGCCGGGCTCAGCGCCTGGTCGAACAACACACCGGTGGCCTGGTGATCAGCCACCAGCGCCTTGATCTCGTCGGCCTTGCCGGCGCCGACGAACAGCGCCGCGTCGGGCGCCTTGCGGCGCGCGACCACGCGCGCCACCGGCTCGTCGCCGGCCGACTCGGCCAGCTGCGCGAGTTCGTCGAGCGACGGGTCGAACGAATGCCCGGCGCCCAGGTCGACACCCACCAAGACGGTGCGCACGGCGCCCGCCTGTACGGCGTCCGACAGGTCAGAGGTGCGATCCAATGGCAAACCGCGTGCGGCCCGGCTGCGCGCGCTCAGGCGGCGTCACTCAGGCCGCGTCGGTGTTCTCACTGGTGTGGAAATTGACAGGCCGGCCGGGAACCACCGTCGAGATCGCGTGCTTGTAGACCATCTGTGTGACGGTATTGCGCAGCAGCACCACGTACTGGTCGAACGATTCGATGTGGCCCTGAAGCTTGATGCCATTGACCAGATAGATCGACACCGGCACGTGCTCCTTGCGCAGCAGGTTCAGGAACGGGTCTTGTAGAAGTTGCCCTTTGTTGCTCACGATATGCTCCGTGTTGAGAGTTTCCAGCGGGCCCCACGTTATCACACGGCAGGCTCTTTCGATGTTGGCGGGGCCGATGCTGCAAGCCCTTGCTCTGCCACAGACCGTGCCGCGCGCCAAGAGTTCATCGCATTTTCGGGCTGAATCACGGCGCCGCCTGCCGCTCGTCGTCGAACGGATTGCGCGAACTGCGCATCTCGATGCGCAACGGCGTGCCCACGAGCCCAAAGTGGGCGCGGATGCGCCCCTCGAGATAACGCTTGTATGCATCGGTCACGTGCTCCAGCGCATTGCCGTGGATCACGACGATCGGCGGATTCATGCCGCCTTGGTGCGCGTAGCGCAATTTGGGGCGCACCGCGCCCGCGCGCTTGGGCGCCTGGTGAGCCACCGCCTCGTGGAGCAGCCGCGTCAGCACCGGCGTGGGCAGCTTCGCGCGCGCCGAATCATGCGCCTGCCCGATCGCGTTCCACAGCGGCCCGAGCCCCTGCCGCTTGCGCGCCGAGATGTGCAGCACGCTCGCGTAGCGCAGAAACGCGAGCCGCTGCGCCAGTGCGCGGTCGGCCATCTCGCGCTGGTAGGCGTCGACCGCATCCCACTTGTTGACCGCCACCACGACCGCGCGGCCGCTGTCCAGGATGTAGCCGGCGATGTGGGCGTCCTGGTCGCTCACCCCCTGCGTCGCGTCGAGCAGCAGCACCACCACGTTGGCATCGGCGATCGCCTGCAGCGTCTTGACCACCGAAAACTTCTCGATCGCCTCGAACACACGGCCCTTGCGGCGCAAGCCGGCGGTGTCGATCAGTTCGTAGCGGCGGCCACCACGCTCGAACGGAACGTGGATCGCATCGCGCGTGGTGCCAGGCTGGTCGAACGCCACCAGGCGCTCCTCACCGAGCCAGGTGTTGATCAGCGTGCTCTTGCCGACGTTGGGCCGCCCGGCCACTGCGAGACGGATCGGCTTGTCGCCCGTTGCGTCGCTCTCGACGGTCGGCGCCTCCTCGAACGTGAAGCCGTCGAGCGCCGCGTCGATCAGGCTGCGCACGCCCTGCCCGTGCGCCGCCGACACCGGATGTACGGGCCCGAGCCCCAGCTCGTGAAACTCGTTGAGTGCCGGCGAGTCGCTCATGCCTTCGGCCTTGTTGACCGCCAGCACCACGCGTTTGCCGCTGGTGCGCAGGAAGCCAGCGATGTCGTGGTCCTGTGCCGACAGGCCGGCGCGCACGTCGACCACGAACAGTACCGCATCGGACTCGGCCACCGCCTGCCGTG
>DASTZF010000378.1:0-6284 GCA_035764445.1 Burkholderiaceae bacterium | reverse complement strand
GAAGCCGCTCAGCACCGCGCGCGTCGCGGCCATGAACACCACCGCGTCGTGGCCGAAGTCGCCGCCACCGCCGCCATACTCGGCCGGCGTGCTGGTGCACAGCAGCCCGTTGGCGCCGGCTTCGCGCCAGGTCTCGAGCGGCATCTGGCCGGCCTCGCGCCACTCGGCCGCATGCGGCACCCAGCGCTCGCGGAAGAAGCGCGTGGCGCTCTCTTCCAGCATGCGGTGCTCATCGGTCATCCACGCCGAGGGGAATTGTTGAAGGCTCATGACTTACCGTTGATCGTGCGGCGCATCGCCTCGTTGATCACGCGCAGCTCGGCCAAAGTGGCGTCGATGTGCGCACGCTTGGCTTCGAGCGCGGCGATCGCCTTGTCGGTGCGCGACAGCACCCACTTGGCCTGCTGCACGCGGCCTTCGCCGTGCGCACCGTACAGCTCGAGAAAGGTCTTGATCTCCGACAGCGGTGCGCCGATCGCCTTGCTGCGCAGGATCAGCGCCAGCCGCGTACGGTCGCGCCGCGTGTAGATGCGGGTGTTGTTGATGCGGCGCGGCGACAACAGGCCCTTGTCTTCGTAGAACCGCACCGCGCGCGGCGTGACGCCGAACTCGGCGCACAGGTCGCCGATGCCGAACAGCTCGTCGGAGCCACCATCGCGGTGCGACGCCACCGCGGCGTGCGCGTCGTGCCGTGCGCCTTGAGCGCCGTTGCGTTTGCGGACCAGGGTTTCGGCCACGTCAGAAGATCGTCTGCAGCTTGAGCGCGACGCCCATGTCGCCGCTGACCTGGATGCGGCCGGTCATGAACGCGGTGGTCGGGTTGAGCTCGCCGCTCATCAGCTCGCCCAGCGTGTCGAGCGTCAGCGTGATCGTGCAATCGGTGGCGCGGTCGATGTTGTCGACCGTGTTCGGGTGCGCGGCGCCGTCGATCACGATCGCGCCCTCGCCGCCGCAGTCGAACTTGAGCGTCGCGCCGAGGCCGCTGCTGGCGCCAACCTTGTCGCGCAGGGTCGTGGTGGCTGTCTGTAGATCCATTCGGCCGCTCTCGGTGGCGTGGCGATGCAGCCATGCTAGCCCGCGCGATGCGGCATCATACGCTCGTAATCCCCTATGGGGAAGCTGGTTGACGTAAACGTCACCCTGCTGCCCAATGCCGCCGAACCCAGCCCTCTTTCCGCAGGCCGCCATGAAATTCACCCCCGAGCACGAGCAGATCCGCGACACCATCAAGCGTTTCGTGACGCAGGAGATCAACCCGCAGGTGCCCGAGTGGGAGAAGGCGCAGCAGTACCCGGCGCACGAGGTGATGAAGCGGCTCGGCGAGCTCGGCATGCTGGGCCTGAAGTACCCCGAGGAATTCGGCGGCGCCAACCTCGACTTCAGCTACTCGATGGTGATGGCCGAGGCGCTGGGCTACTGCGACTGCGGCGGCGTGCCGATGTCGATCGGCGTGCAGACCGACATGGCGACCCCGGCGCTGGCGCGCTTCGGCAGCGACGAACTGCGCAAGCAGTACCTGGTGCCGGCGATCGCGGGCCAGATGGTCAGCTGCATCGGCGTCAGCGAGGCCGGCGGCGGCTCCGACGTGGCGGCGATCAAGACGCACGCGCGCAAGGAGGGCGACGACTACGTCATCAACGGCAGCAAGATGTGGATCACGAACGGCCTGCAGGCCGACTGGTGCTGCCTGCTCGCCAACACCAGCGCCGAAGGCGGGCCGCACAAGAACAAGAGCCTGATCATCGTGCCGATGGATTCCAAGGGCATCACCAAGCAGAAGATCCACAAGATCGGCATGTGGTCGAGCGACACCGCGCAGCTGTTCTTCGACAACGTGCGCGTGCCGCGCCGCAACCTGGTGGGCCAGGAGGGCGCGGGCTTCATCTACCAGATGATGCAGTTCCAGGAGGAGCGGCTGTGGGCCGCGGCGTCAGGCATCACCGGGCTCGACCTGACGATCGACCAGACCATCGAGTACACGCGGCAGCGCCAGGCGTTCGGCAAGAGCATCCTCGACAACCAGGTGGTGCACTTCCGGCTCGCCGAGCTGCGCACCGAGGTCGAGGCGCTGCGCGCCCTCACCTACCGCGCGGTGGAGCTCTACACGAGCGGCAAGGACGTCACCAAGCTGGCGTCGATGGCCAAACTGAAGTGCGGCCGCCTGAGTCGCGAGGTCAGCGACGCCTGCCTGCAGTACTGGGGCGGCATGGGCTTCACGTGGGACAACCCGGTGTCGCAGGCGTTCCGCGACGGGCGGCTCGGGTCGATCGGCGGCGGCGCCGACGAGGTGATGCTCGGCATCATCTGCAAGCTCGAAGGCACGATGCCGAAGGGCATGCACTGAAGGAGCGCTTTTGCGCGGCGCGCGCTGCCTGCTGACGCTGCTGCTGTTGTCGGCGACATCGGCCATGGCGATCGACATCAGCTCGCTGTGGGACTTCGGCAAGCCCGCACTGAGCGAGGAGCGCTTTCGGGCGGCGCTGGCCACTGCGCAGGGCGACGACGCGCTGATCCTGAAGACCCAGATCGCGCGCAGCTGGGGCCTGCGCAGCGACTTCGAGCGTGCGCGCTCGGTGCTGGCCGAGGTCGAGCCGCAGCTCAACGGCGCGGGCACGGAAGCCCAGGTGCGCTACTGGCTCGAGCTCGGCCGCACCTATTGCTCGGCGGCGCACGACGACGCATTGCAGACCGACGACGCCAAGGCTCGCGCCCGCACCGCGTACGGCAACGCACTGGCGATCGCGCGTGCGGCATCGCTCGACGGCCTGGCGGTCGACACCTTGCACATGTATGCGTTCGTCGATCGCACGCCGGCCGACGAGCTGAAGTGGGCCGACCAGGCGCTCGCGGTCGTCGCAGCGTCGACGCAGCCCGACGCCAAGCGCTGGGAAGCGTCGCTGCGCAACAACCGCGGCTATGCGCTGCAGCAGCTCGGTCGCTACGACGACGCGCTGACCGAGCTCAGGCTTGCATTGGCCCTGCGCGAGCGGCAGGGCAATGCCGCGAACATCCGCATCGCGCACTGGATGATCGCCAGCACGCTGCGCAAGATGGGGCGCCTGGACGACGCGCGCGAGATCCAGCTGCGGCTCGAGCGCGAGTGGGACGCCGCCAACGAGCCCGACCCGTACGTGTTCGAGGAGCTCGAGGCGATCTACCGCGCGCAGGGCAACAGCGAGCGCGCCGAGCACTACGCGGCGCGGCTGAAGGCGACGCAAAATCGCTGAACGCGCCGAGCGGGCACGCATCGTGCCTGTCTGCCGGCGCGCCTTCGACGCGAGAGGTTCACGATGAGTCGCATGCAACGTCCCCACTGGCGCTCGGCTTTGCTGGGGGTCGCCTTCGGTGCCCTGGCCACCGCACTGCTGTGGCCGATGCACCCGTCGTTCAGCCGCACCGAGCCCGGTGCGCCGCGCGAGGTGGCCACGCGCGGGCCGCTGGCGGCCGACGAGATCACCAACAGCGACGTCTTCAAGCGCATCTCGCCGTCGGTGGTGCACATCACGACCTTGGCGACGCAGCGCGACCTGCTGTCGCGCAACGTGCAGCAGGTGCCGCGCGGCACCGGCAGCGGCTTCATCTGGGACGAGGCGGGCCACGTGGTGACGAACTTCCACGTGATCCAGGGCGGCAGCGGCGCGCGCGTGACCTTGGCCGACCAGAGTACCTACCCGGCCAAGCTGGTGGGCGCGTTCGCCGACCGCGACCTTGCGGTGCTGCGCATCGATGCGCCGAAGGAGAAGCTGCCACCGATCCCGATCGGCATGAGCCGCGATCTCGTCGTCGGCCAGCGTGTCTACGCGATCGGCAATCCGTTCGGGCTCGACCAGACGCTGACCACCGGCATCGTCAGTGCACTGAATCGCGAGATCGAATCGACCAACGAGCGGCTGATCCGCGGCGTGATCCAGACCGACGCGGCGATCAACCCCGGAAACTCCGGCGGCCCGCTGCTCGATTCGGCCGGTCGGCTGATCGGCGTCAACGCGCAGATCGCGAGCCCGAGCGGCGCCAGC
Source organism: Burkholderiaceae bacterium (assembly GCA_035764445.1). Classification (GTDB taxonomy): domain Bacteria; phylum Pseudomonadota; class Gammaproteobacteria; order Burkholderiales; family Burkholderiaceae_C; genus JAEUPI01. Next base: position 2,268 of record DASTZF010000378.1, on the reverse strand, counting down.
GCCGGCATCGGCTTCGCGATTCCGGTCGACGAGGTCAACCGCGTGGTGCCGCGCCTGATCCGCGACGGCAAGGTGGTGCGGCCGGCGCTCGGCATCGTGGCGCTGCCTCAAAGCGTGAGCGAGGCGCTCAAGCTGCCCAAGGGCGTGGGCGTGGTCGACGTCACCGCCGAGGGTCCGGCGGCGCGTGCCGGGGTGGAGCCGTTCCGGCGCGGCGAGCGCGGCAACGTGGTGCAAGGCGACGTGATCACCGCGATCGACGACAAGCCGGTGGCCAACCTCGACGACCTGCTGACCGAACTCGAGGCGCGCCGGCCTGGCGACACCGTCACGCTGACCCTGTCGCGCGCCGGCAAGACGCGCAAGCAACCGGTGGCATTGGCTACCGCACAGCCGCAGCAGTAGCAGGCCTCGACGCGCTCAGCCCGGCCACGCGGTCGGCACGTCGCACGCGAGCCAGCGTGCGAGCTCGGCGTTCACCGCGAGCGGCTTCTCCTGCGCCATCCAATGCCCCGATTCCACCACCGCCTCGCGCAGCTGCGCGCAGTCGCGGCGCATCGGCTCGGCCAGCCGTGACAGCAGCGTCTCGCAGGTGGCGTCGTACCTGGCGTGCAGGAACAGCACCGGCATCGTGAGCTTGCCGCCGTGCAGCGAGCGCGCCGCGTACTCGGTGTTGCGGCGGTGGTTCATGTACCACGCGTTGGGGCCGAAGAAGCCGTTGCGCTGCAGCGCGCTCGCGTAGTGCTCGAGCTCCTCTTGGCTCAGCACGTCGGTGTCCAGCGGCAGGTCGGGTGCGCGGCCGGCCGCGCCGAACCAGCTGCCGCGCTTGCGGATCGACGCCAGCGGCGACGGCTTGCCCAGCCGCTCGGGGTTGCCCTTGCGGAAATTGACGCGCAGCGTGGCGCGCACGTCGGCCTCGAACTCACGCACGGTGGCGTCGAAGTTCTCCTCGTAGTGCAGCATGTAGTCCCACTGCCCCACTGGGTACTCCGCCTCGGGGTAGATGTCGCGCGACAGGTACTGCTGCATCTTCTCGGGGTTGAAGCCGTCGGCGAAGTACGGCACGCACAGGTTGGCCACCGCGACACAGGCTTCAGGATGATGGCTCGCGATGCTCCACACCACCGGCGCGCCCCAGTCGTGGCCGACCCACACCGCCTTGTCGTGACCGAGCGCTACGAGCAGTTCGAGCATGTCGGCCACCGCGTGCTCGAGCGCGTAGTCCTCGTGGTGCCGATAGATGCTCGAGCCGCCGTAGCCGCGCATGTCGGGCGCCACCGCGTGGAAGCCCAGGCTCGCGAAGCACGGCAGCTGATGGCGCCAGCTCAGCGACAGCTCGGGCCAGCCGTGCACGAAGACGATCGGCGGCGCACCCGGCGTTCCGCACGACAGGTAGAACGTCTTGTGGCGCGGTGTCTCGACGCTGCGCTCGCTCACTGCAAAGGCCATGGCCGCTGCCTCCTTGCAAGGCAAGTATCGGGGCAACGGCGGTGGGCGAGCGTTGCGGCGGTGATGCGCCGCTGCGGGTCGACGATGCTCAGCGCGCGCCGGGCAGGCCGCCGCCGGCCACGCGCGAGCGCGGCGGCACCCGCTCGAGCAGCGGCAGCAGCGGGCTGTTCATCTCGCGCGCCAGCCGCAACACGGTCATGTTCGGCTGCGCCGGCAGGCGGTAGCCCGGATTGGCGCCGCGCGCCAGCAGGTACTCGACCATCGCCTGCTGCTGCGCGGGCTGGTCGAGCCAGTTGTTGCCCAGCGTCTTGGCCAGTGGCACCCACGGCAGCTGGTCGCCTTGCCGCGGCGGCACGCGGTTGGCGAGCTCCGGCGCACGCGCGAGCCACCAGTCGAGCGCCTGGAAGTTGGCGCTGCGAAAGGCCTCTTCGAAGCCGGGCCGCAGCGCGCCGTCGAACGGGTCGAGCGCGCTGCGCACGCTGTGGCCGCCGGCCTCGAGCTCTGCCGCCAGCGGCGTGCTCAGCATGTCGGGATGCAGCGCCGACAACGGGCTGAAGCCGATGCGGCCCGCGGGCATCTGGCCCTGCGCCACCCAGCGCGCGACGACCTGGTCGAAGCCCGCGGCGCGCGCGTTCGGGCAGCTCAGCATGCGCACCACGTCGTGGTGGATCGCGCGCGCGTCGGCCTGCGCGAGCCACAGCAGCGACTCGCGCACGTCGGGCGTGGCGGCGCCGAAGTCGGGGCAGGCGTCGACCTGCGCCAGTTCGACCAGCGGCGCGCGCGCGCAGGTCTCGGGCATCTGCCCCTTGGCGATCAGCTCGG
>DASTZF010000377.1:0-2822 GCA_035764445.1 Burkholderiaceae bacterium | reverse complement strand
GCCAGCCCCGGGTGATTGGACACCAGCAACAGCGGACCCTCTGTCGGCACGCGCTGTCGGCCCTCGATCTCTGCGCGCCGCACCATCCGCTCCAACGCCCAGGCGCCCCCCACCTTGAGCCCCGACTCGCCCACGATCTGGTCGTAGTTCGCGATTTGACGCGCCACGCGCTGCGCCGGAACCCGGGAGAGCAACTCCAGGAAGCGCCGGCCGCGGTTTAGCCCACCCAGGCCAAAGCCGGACAATAGATCGTCCACGCACACACGCGTGAGCGCTTCGATCTGCTCGGGCCTCTTCCGCATGGCTACGCGTGTGCGTGCACGGACCGAAATAGTATGAGCTTTGGGTAAAGAGACGCACCGCGCGCGGATCCGGAGTTCAGCCTTGGGCGTGTTTGGCAGCAAATCACAATCTATGCGTAGTGGTGATGGAAATTTGAGTTCCATCCTATGCCCAACACGCGAGTAAGTTGGTGCCAGCCGCGCGCTCGCTGGAGCACTTCCGGAGTGCGATGCGCGTTGAGAGTCGCGCGGCAGAAGGCGTCTCGATGACGGCAATTTGGCCAAGGCCGTGCATTCACGGCGAGTCGGTCACCGGCAGCAACCGCTGCAAAGCGGTCACGCAAGCTTGCGGCGCGAAGGACTGCAACGGGTCGAGGCTGTGTGAAAACGCCCTAATCGCCTAGAGTCTGGCAACGCCACTCCGCGGGCCGGCGCATGAAGCGATTCGTCGAGGGAGACGACCGTCACCAGGTGACGCTGTTGCCCGAGTGCCTAGATGACTTCATCGACGAGGACAACCCGGTCCGGGTCATCGATGCCTTCGTCGAGGAGTTGGATCTTCAAGCCCTGGGCTTCCTGGGAATGGAGCCCGCAGCGACTGGCCGGCCCTCCTACCACCCGTCGGTGCTGCTCAAGATCTACATCTACGGCTACCTCAACCGCATTCAGTCCAGCCGCCGCCTCGAGCGCGAGGCGCACCGCAACGTCGAGCTGATGTGGCTGACCGGGCGCCTGGCGCCGGACTTCAAGACCATCGCCGACTTCCGGCACGACAACGGCAAGGGCATCCGCAACGTCTGCCGGCGCTTCGTCGAGCTGTGCCGCGAGCTGAAGCTGTTCACGCAAGCGGTCGTGGCCATCGACGGCAGCAAGTTCAAGGCGGTCAACACCCGCGACCGCAACTTCACTCCCGGCAAGGTCAAGAAGCGCCAGGAGCAGATCGAGCAGAGCATCCAGCGCTACCTCGCTGCCCTGGACACGGCGGACCGCACGTTGCCGCCGGCAGAGTTCCAAGCCAGAGCGCAACACCTGAAGGAAAAGCTCGCGACGATGCGCGAGCAGATGCGCCGCATGCAAAGCATCGGGCGGCGCCTGGACAAGGAGCCCGACGGCCAGCTCTCGTTGACGGACCGCGACGCCCGTTCGATGGCCACCAGTGGCCGCGGATCGGGCATCGTGGGCTACAACGTCCAGGTCGCAGTAGAGGCCAAGCATCACCTCGTCGTTGCGCATGACGTCGTCAACGAAGGGCACGATCGATCGCAACTTACACCGATGGCGACCGCCGCACGGGCGGCGATGGGCAAGACGACCGTGCAGGCCATTGCCGATCGCGGCTACTACAGTGGTCCGCAGATCAAGGCCTGCCACGAGGGTGGTGTCGATGCGATCTTGCCCAAGCCCACCACCTCCAATGCCAAAGCCGAAGGGCGGTTCGACAAAGCCGACTTCATCTACATCGCCCGCGACGACGAGTACCTGTGCCCGGCGGGTCAACGTGCGATCTACCGGTTCACGCGCGAGGAGAACGGTCTGCAGCTGCGGCGTTACTGGAGCAGCGCGTGTCCGACGTGTCCCATGAAGGCGAAGTGCACGCCGAGCGACTACCGGCGCGTCTCACGCTGGGAGCACGAGTCGGTGCTTGAAGCCGTACAGCGCAGGCTCGACCGGCGACCCGACGCCATGACACTGCGGCGCCGAAGCGTCGAACACGTGTTCGGCACCTTCAAGCACTGGATGGGCTCAACCCACTTCCTGATGCGCACACTGGCGCACGTCGGCACCGAAATGAGCCTGCACGTACTGGCTTACAACCTCAAGCGGGTGATCGGCATCCTTGGCATCGCCAGAACGATGAAGGCAATGAGACTGTTGGCCGCTTGAGCGGCCTCTCATACCTCACACGTGCCTCTGACGACCGCTTGGCTCACGAAGACAGCATATCGCTCAAGCGCGGTCACTGTGGCGCTTAGAGCAGCAGCCTAGCAGCGCTGACCCCCAGCGGCGAGCACGAACCGCTCCCGCTGCGTTCTCACACGGCCTCGACCCATTGCGGAAATCGACTTGAAGCGCTCTAAGCGAGCGCCTCGTCCGCGAGTCACCGTGGCAAGCGCCATTCGCCGCGCACCTTCGTGAAGGTGCATTGAAGGCGTCAAGCCACCAAGTGAAAGGGCCAGCCGCGAACCAATCCGTGAGTGCTCAAACGGTCTGGTGCGCCCGTCCCGCATGAGTGACTCGTCCCGATCCGTTGTGTCGCGTTTGGCTGTCGTTCCATAGCCGATAGGCGCGAACAAGCGCCTCGTGCGCAACCCTGCGACGCAACAGGAACGGGTTCACCAATTCCTTGTCCCACGGCGCCGCCGACTCAAGCATCGAACCGACTTGTGACTCGTACTCGCGCTGCGCCGCCACCTCAGCTTCGCGAGCCCTGAGCACGTCGGCCCAGGAGGGCGACACGGCCGCTACTGCGGCATCTGCGCTTTGCAACGCCGGATGGCGTTCCTGGTTCACCGAGTGCCTTCCCGTCCCGTTGGGCGCGAC
>DASTZF010000376.1:0-20228 GCA_035764445.1 Burkholderiaceae bacterium | reverse complement strand
CAGCGGGCGAGGCAGGCCATGCTGTGCGAGGCGCCGTCGGCGGCCGCCGAGCCTGCCGCTGCCGGCTGACGGCGGCCCGCTAACGAACGAACTGATCGTGCGCATGCGGCGTGCGCTGATCGCGCCTTGCTGTACGCTGCCTCGCAGATCGCAGCGGTGCTCGACACCATGCGCAACTACGCCCGCACGCCGCGCGTTTGAGACGTCCCGACCGACGCCGGCCACGTCGCCAGCAGCAGACCACCGAGCGAGAGCACGAAGGCGGCCGCATACAGGCTGCTGAAAGGCTCGTGCAGGATGGTCACGCCGACCACGGCCGACGACACGGGCAGCAGCACGGTGAAGACGCCGGCACGCGACGCCTGCACCTGGCGCAGTCCACGCATCCACAGCCAGACCGTCGCCACGCTGGCGGCCAGCGAATAAAACAGCAGCAGTCCCCACGTCGGCAGCGGCACGCGTGCGAAGTCATGCGACCACGCCTGCCACAACCCGAGAGGCGTGATCAGCAGCAGGCCCCACATGTTGATCAGCGCGCTGATGCGCTTGGCTGACACTTGGCCGGTGAGGCGCTTGCCGATCACGACATAACTCGCCTCGCACACCGCTGCGGCCACCAGCAGCAGATGGCCGAGCACAGGATGCTCGCCGGCGGCGCTCTCGGCCTGCGGCCCCGCGCGCCCGAGGGCCAACGTGCCGATGCCCGCGACCGCGCAGCCGATCGCCACCATCACGCGCCGCGAGATGAGCTCATGCAGGAACAACCGCGACAGCACCGCCACCGCCGCGGGAATCGCCGCCATCACGACACCGGCGGCCACCGCCGAGCTGAGCAGCACGCCGTACAGCATGCAGATCGAGAACAGGAAGTTGCCGAGAAAGCTTTCCCAGAACAGCAGCCGCCGGTCGTGGCTCGACAGCGGTGCTTCACCGGGTTGGCGCGGCAGCCAGCTCAACATCGCCAGCGCGGCAATGCCAAAGCGCAGCCACGCCAGCAGGAACACCGGGAACACTGCCAGCAACAGCTTGGACAGACCGACATAGCTGCCGACCAGCGCCATGCTGGCGCCCAGGCTCGCGTAGGCGGCCCACGGCGGGCCGCTCATGCGGCACCGGCCCGCGCGGGCAGAGCGCTCACGCAGCGCGCTGGATCGCGCCGCGCAGCGTGTCGACGATCTGGTCGATGTGTTGCCGCTCGACGATCAACGGCGGCGACAGCGCGATGATGTCGCCAGTGGTGCGGATGAGCACGCCCTTGTCGAAGCAATCGAGGAACACGTTGAACGCGCGCTTGGCCGGATCGCCAGCGATCGGCTGCAGCTCGATACCCGCCACGAGCCCGAAGTTGCGCACGTCGATCACGTTGGGCAGCCCCTTCAGTGAATGCACCGATTCGCCGAAGTAGCCCTGCAGCGTGGCCGCACGCGTCAGCAGGCCCTCTTCGGCGTAGGTGGCCAATGTGCCCAGGCCCGCGGCGCAGGCCAGCGGATGCGCCGAGTACGTGTAGCCGTGAAAGAACTCGATCAGATGCTCGGGACCGTTCATGAAGGCATCGTGGATCGTCTGCTTGACGAACACGCCGCCCATCGGCGCGCAACCGTTGGTGATGCCTTTGGCCACCGTCATCAGATCGGGTGTGACGCCGAAGGTCTGCGCCGCGAACGGCTGGCCGGTGCGGCCGAACCCGGTGATGACCTCGTCGAAGATCAGCAGGTTGCCGTGCTTGTCGCAGATCTCGCGCAGTCGCTGCAGGTAGCCCTTGGGCGGCAGGAAGACGCCGGCCGAGCCGGCGATCGGCTCGACGATCACGGCCGCAATCGTCGACGGATCGTGCAGCGTGCACAGACGCTCCAGATCGTCGGCCAGCTCGGCGCCGTGCTCGGGCAGGCCGACACTGAACGCATTGCGGGCGAGGTCGTGCGTGTGCCGAATGTGGTCGACGCCGGCGAGCATGGCACCGAACATCTTGCGATTGGCGGTCATGCCGCCGACCGACAGGCCGCCGAAGTTCACGCCGTGATAGCCGCGTTCACGACCGATCAGCCGCGTGCGATGGCCTTCGCCGCGCACGCGGTGATACGCCAGCGCCATCTTCAACGCGGTGTCGACGGATTCCGACCCGGAGTTGGTGAAGAACAGCTTGGTCATACCGGCCGGTGCCAGCTTCACCGCCTCTTCAGCCAGTTCGAACGCCTTGGGATGTGCCATCTGGAATGGCGGCGCGAAATCGAGCTCGGACGCCTGCTCCTGGATCGCCTTGACGATCTTCGGCCGCGCATGTCCGGCGTTGACGCACCACAGCCCGGCGACGCCATCGAGGATCTGGCGGCCGTCGTGCGTCCAGTAGTGCATGCCACTGGAACGCGCCAGCAGGCGGGGCGCTTTCTTGAACTGGCGGTTGGCCGTGAACGGCATCCAATACGCATCGAGCTTCATCGCAAGGGTCTCCTGGGCTGGGTATCGCGAGGGCGTTGGCCCCTCGTCCCTGATTTGGCCGATTGTGCCCGTCCTGGCGTACCGGGGTCGGGCGGCCACGGCATGATGGCGCCGTGTGAGCCGATGAGACCTACCGCGCAGCGATGAGTGGCGTGCTGATCCTGCAGTTCATGGAGATCGACGGCCCAGCGTACCTGAGGACGTGGCTGGCCCGGCAAGGCGTTGCCAGCGAGGTGCGTCTGGCCGGCGACGGTTTTCCGGCACGCCTTGATGGCTATGCGGCGCTGGCGCTGCTGGGCGGTGGCATGAGCGTCAACGACGACTTGCCTTTTCTGCGTACTGCCGAGCGGCTCATCGATCAGGCGATACAGCGCGACAAACCGGTGCTCGGACATTGTCTCGGCGGCCAATTGATGGCGCGCACGCTCGGTGCGCGGGTCGCGGCGTCTCCAGCGCCCGAGGTGGGTTGGCATCCGATGCGATGCGTCGAAGCGCCGGCGGTCCGCGATTGGTTCGGCGCGGCGCCGACGCACACCGTTTTCCACTGGCACTACGAGGCGTTCGATCTGCCGGCCGGCGCGCAACTGCTGGCGAGCAGCGATGCGTGCCCAAATCAGGCGTTCGCGATCGGACCGCACTTGGGTCTGCAGTTCCATGTCGAAGTCGATGCGGCCAAGGTCGACCTCTGGCTCTCGCATCACGACGACGAATACGACCAGGCGCAGCGTGTGCACGACACAGTTCATCGCCGCGAGCGGATCCGGCGTGACACGAAGCAGTGCCTTTCCGAGCAGATGACGCTGGCCGACCGCATCTATGCGCGCTGGGCAGGTGCGGCGGGCTTGATTTCGCAGTAAGGGATTTGCGTTCCACTTCGCGGAACGCACCTGACTGCCGCACGGGCTGCATCTTCCATGATGAACTCTCTGTTTCTGGTATACGGAAACTAGCATTTAACATGTTGATTTTACTGGTATAAAAAAAAGTCTTGTATAAGACACACGGCGTCGGGCCCACGCTAGGCTTGTTGCTAAGCAGCATCCAGCCTTCGTCACCAACCCAGGAGCCCCGCCATGACAAGACTGACCCGTGAGCAACAAGCCGCCGCGCTCGAGCGCGAGTGGGCAGACAACGCGCGCTGGAAGGGCGTTCAGCGCGGCTATAGCGCAGCCGACGTCGTGCGTCTGCGTGGCTCGGTGCAGATCGAGCACACGCTGGCCAAGCGAGGCGCCGAGAAGCTGTGGACGCTGGTGAACACCGAGCCGTTCGTCAACACGCTCGGCGCGCTCACCGGCAACCAGGCCATGCAGCAGGTGAAGGCGGGGCTGAAGGCGATCTATCTGTCGGGCTGGCAGGTGGCGGGCGACGCCAACAGCAACGGAGAGATGTATCCCGACCAGTCGCTGTACTCGGTGGACTCGGTGCCAAAGGTGGTCAAGAAGATCAACAACACCTTCCAGCGCGCCGACCAGATCCAGTGGAGCGAGGGCAAGAGCGACGTCGACTTCTTTGCACCGATCGTTGCCGACGCGGAGGCCGGCTTTGGCGGCGTGCTCAACGCGTTCGAGTTGATGAAGGCGATGATCGAAGCCGGTGCCGCCGGCGTGCACTTCGAGGACCAGCTGGCGTCGGTGAAGAAGTGCGGCCACATGGGCGGCAAGGTGCTGGTGCCGACGCGCGAGAACGTGGCCAAGCTCGTTGCCGCGCGCCTGGCCGCCGACGTGATGGGCGTCCCAACAGTCCTGCTGGCGCGCACCGATGCCGAAGCTGCGGACCTGGTGACCAGCGATGTCGACGACAACGACAAGCCGTTCCTCACCGGCGAGCGCACGGTCGAAGGCTTCTTCCGCACGCGCAAGGGACTCGACCAGGCCGTCAGCCGTGGCTTGGCCTATGCGCCGTATGTCGACATGCTTTGGTGCGAGACCGGCACGCCGGACCTCGGCTTCGCCAAGGCGTTCGCCGACGCGATCCATGCCAAGTTCCCTGGCAAGCTGCTGGCGTACAACTGCTCGCCGTCGTTCAACTGGAAGCGGCACCTCGACGACGCCACGATCGCGAAGTTCCAGCGCGAGCTGGGACACATGGGGTACAAGTTCCAGTTCATCACGCTGGCCGGCTTCCACAGTCTCAACTACTCGATGTTCGAGCTGGCGCACGGCTACGCGCGCAACAACATGAGCGCGTTCGTCGAGTTGCAGGAGAAGGAGTTCGCCGCCGCGGAGAAGGGTTTCACCGCCGTCAAGCACCAACGCGAGGTCGGCACCGGCTACTTCGACGCGGTGACGACGACCATCGAGCGCCAGGCTTCGACGGCCGCATTGAAGGGATCGACCGAGGACGAGCAGTTCTTCGAGCAGAAGCACGCCTGATACGTCGCGGGTGGCGAACCCGCCACCGCGTCCGGGCCCGACCGCCACAAGCTGTCGGGCTTTCTTATTGAGCCCTTTTCAGGCCGATTCGCGTTTCCTCGCTGGCCGCCTGCCGACACCCGGTGCTGCAATCGCGCGCGAGCGCCGCGTCGGCGCCGGAGGAGGATACATGACCAAGCGCTTCGTGATCGCGTGGGTCGTGCTGTTCGTGGCGTGGATGATCGAAGGCTTCGTCGTGCACGGCGCCCTGCTGAGCGGGGAGTATCTGAAGCTGCCGCAAGTCTTCCGCCCGCATGAAGATGCACAGGGCTATTTCGGCTGGATGGTGCTCTCCCACGTCATCCTGGCCGGCGCGTTCGTCTGGATCTACGAGCGTGGCATCAGTGCCGAACGGCCCTGGCTTGGCCAAGGCGCGCGCTTCGGCATCGCGGTGGCGCTGTTGACGGTGGTGCCTACCTACCTCATCTACTACGCGGTGCAGCCGATGCCGGGCGCCATGGTGGTCAAGCAGATCGTGTTCGACGCGATCGGCGTCGTCGTGCTCGGTGTGATCGTCGGGTGGCTGTATCGGCCGCGCGGCGCTTGATCGGTCGGCGGAGCAGGGGGTCCAATCGAATCCTCCTGCTCTGCCAGAAGTCGAAGCGCCATTCCGCTTGCGGCTTGGCGCCGCACTCGATCGGGGTGCTTGGGTATGCTTCGCGTCGACTGCGGCACGAATCGACTGCCAGAGATGCCATGAGCGTTCCCCGTTCGGACTTTCGCTACTTCGAGCGCTTGCGCGTGCGCTGGGCCGAGGTCGACATGCAGAGCATCGTCTTCAACGCCCACTACCTGATGTATTTCGACACCGCGATCGCAGGCTACTGGCGCGCGCTGGCGATGCCTTATCACGAGACGATGGCGTATCTCGGCGGCGACCTCTACGCGCGCAAGGCCACGGTCGAATATGAAGCCTCCGCGCGCTACGACGATCAGCTCGAGGTCGGCGTGCGGACGCAGCGTGTGGGCAATTCGTCGATGGTGCTGGCGTGCGCGGTCTATCGCGGCGAGCAGCTGCTGGTCGGCGGTGAGCTGGTCTATGTGTTCGCCGATCCCGCAACGATGACGTCCAAGGCGATTCCGCAGGAGTTTCGCGACTTGCTGCACGCCTACGAGGCCGGCAAGTCGATGGTCGACGTGCGCGTCGGGCGCTGGAGCGAGCTCGGCGAGCCGGCGCGCAAGATCCGCTCGCAGGTGTTCGTCGAAGAGCAGCACATTCCGGCCGAAATGGAGTGGGACGGTGCTGACGACGGCTGTGTGCATGCGTTGGCCTGCAACCGCTTCGGCGTGCCGCTGGCCACCGGCCGCATGCTCGAGCACGTGCCGGGCGTGGCCAAGATCGGGCGCATGGCGGTGTTGGCGCCGATGCGCGGCGGCCACATCGGGCGCGCAGTGCTCGACGCGTTGCTGCAGCACGCGCGCGAACGTGGCGACCGCGAGGCGTTGCTGCACGCTCAGCTCGGTGCCGCGCCGTTCTACAGCCGCGCTGGCTTCATCGCGCGCGGGCCGGTGTTCGAGGATGCCGGCATTCCGCACGTCGAGATGGTGCGCGCGTTGTAGCGGCTCTAGTCGAGCGCGTTGAACACCTCGATCTGACGCGGGCCCGTCAGCAGCGGCGCCAGCGCAGTCGCAGCATCCTCGATGCGCGAGCGCAGCGCCGCGTCGACGCCGGCAGCGCGATCGTCGGTGAATGCGTAGATCTCCATCAGCGTGACCGCGTCGGATCCGTCGGCTGCTCGCCTCAGGACCCGCGCGGCAAGGCCCGGATGCTCGCCCCGCAGACGCCGCTGGAAGTCGTACACCACCTGCAGCGCGACCCGCCAGTTCGCCGGCGCGACGCGGTAGTACACGTACAGCTCGGTGTGTTCGCCGCTCACGCGTGCGCCAGATCCGCGATCGGGTAGGGCAGCGGCAGGCGTTGCAGCACAGGGCCGTCGACGGTACCCAGATGGAGGCTGCCACTGTCGAGCGCCGCGAGCTTCACCTCGGCCAGCAGCCGCGTCCCGGAGCCAGCGAGTTCGGCTGAGTTGACCACCATGCCGGCGGGTTGTGCGGCGTCGTCATTGTGGAACACCTCTTGCCCCGGTTGCGTCGAACCACTCGTCGCAAACAGATGCATGCGCCGCTTGATCGTGCCGCGATACTGACTTCGCGCCACAACCTCTTGCCCGGGATAACAGCCTTTCTGAAAGTGCACACCGCCGACGATCTCGAAGTTGATCATCTGCGGCACAAAACGATCCGCGGTGGCCGCGGTGATGCGCGGCACGCCGCTCATCACCTCGAGCAGCTGCCACGCCTGCGCACTCAGCGTCGGCAGCGCGGGCGCGTCCATGCCAACCGGCTGCACCAACAGCCAGCGCGGTACCTGCTCGACGGTGCTGAGTCCGATCAGCCATTGATCGGCCTGCCGGCGAACCGTCCACGGCCGCACGTCGAGGCTGGCCCACGGCGCGGCAGAGTCACCTGCGATGCCGAACACCGACCACTGCGCGGCCGCATCGTCGATGCGGCAGCGCGCACGCAGGACGAACATCGACAGCCGCTTGCGCGCGGCGGCAGCCACATCGGCGCTGCACAGCAGGGCGAACTCGTCGACGCTCATGCGCCAGATGATGAAGCTGGCCAGCAGCCGCCCCTTGGGCGAACAGTAGCCGCTCAAGCGCGCCTCGCCTTGCTGCAGGCCGGCGACGTCCTGCGTCAGCTGGCTCTGCAGGAAAGCCGCTGCATCGGCGCCGTGCGCACGCAGCAGCGCCCAATCGGTCAAACGCACGCTGCCGTCGAATGCAACGGCCTTTCCAAGGTTGTCGCCCATGGCTGCCGATTATCATCAGTGTCCATGGGCATCGGTGCGACAGGGACACGCCGCCTTGCGGCGCAGCGCATGCCATGAGGTTGTTGCGCTGGCTGCTGCTCGTGCTGTTGCTCGTTGCTGGCGGCATCGCCGGGTGGGCATGGCGTTGGCTCGACCAGCCGCTGCCGCTGGCTTCGTCAACCGTCGAAGTGTCGATCGAGTCCGGCGCGACGCCGCGCGAAGTGGCTCACGCCTGGGTGCGCGCGGGCGTGTTGGCGCCGCCGCGATTGCTGTACGAGTGGTTTCGCTGGTCGGGCGACGCGCGTCGCATCCGCGCCGGCAGCTACGCGGCAGGGCCTGAGGTCACGCCTCGGCAGTTGCTGGCCAAGATGGTCGCGGGCGAGGAGTTTTTCGAGCGCGTGCGCCTGCTCGAAGGGTGGACGCTGCGCCAGTTTCGCGCCGAGCTGGCGCGCGCACCCTACCTGAAGCCCGCCAGCGCCGGCATGACCGACGCGCAATTGATGGCCGCGCTCGGGGTCGGCGACACGCCCGGGGAAGGGCGCTTCTTTCCCGACACCTACCTGTACAGCCGAGGCGTCAGTGACCTCACGGTGCTCAGGCGCGCCCACGAGACGATGCAACGCCAGCTCGATGCCGCGTGGGCATCGCGCGTCGAGGGCCTGCCGCTGAAGTCCGCCGACGACGCATTGATCCTGGCATCGATCGTTGAGAAGGAAACCGGCAAGGCCAGCGACAGGGCGCAGATCGCGGGCGTGTTCTCGAACCGCCTGCGAATGGGAATGCCGCTGCAGACCGACCCCTCCGTGATCTATGGCCTCGGCGAATCCTTCGATGGCAACCTGCGCAAGCGCGACCTGCTGAACGATGGGCCTTACAACACGTACACGCGCTCCGGCCTGCCGCCGACACCGATCGCGATGCCGGGCCTGGCATCGATCCGTGCCGCGGTGAACCCCGAGCGTACGAAGGCGCTCTACTTCGTGGCACGCGGCGACGGCAGCAGCGTGTTCAGCGAGTCGCTGCTCGATCACAATCGCGCGGTCAACCTCTATCAACGTGGTGGCCGATGAAGGCCGCACCGCTGCTGCGATGCGCCCGATGACGGCACGCTTCGTCACCTTCGAGGGGATCGACGGCGCGGGCAAGAGCTCACACATCGAATCGCTGGCTGCGTGGATTCGCGCCAAGGGCCAGCCGGTGCTCGTCACGCGCGAGCCCGGCGGTACACCACTGGCCGAGCAATTGCGTGAGCGCTTCTTGCACGACGAGATGGACGCGCTGACCGAGTGCCTGCTGGTGTTCGCCGCCCGACGCGACCATTTGAGACGCAGCATCGAACCGGCACTGGCCGCTGGGACCACCGTGCTGTGCGATCGCTTCACCGACGCCACATTCGCATACCAGGGCGCCGGGCGTGGATTCGATCTGGGCGTGCTGATGCAGCTCGAGCGCTGGGTGCAGGGCGATCGGCAACCCGACCTGACGCTGTGGTTCGATGTCGCACCGGGCGAGGCGGCGGCGCGGCGCGCCGCGGCGCGACAGCCCGATCGGCTGGAGCGCATGGACGAGGCCTTCTTCGAGCGTGTGCGCTCGGGCTACGCGCAGCGCCAGGCGGCGCACTCGCAGCGCATCGTTCGCATCGATGGGCGCGGTAGCCTGCAAGCCGTGTGGGCACAGGTCGAGCAAGCGGTGAGCCGACGTGGCTGGTGGTGAGCCCAAAGCGGTCGGCCTGACCGACGGCGCGCAGCTGCCGCTGCCCTGGCTGCGCGAGCCGCTCGCGCAGGCGCTGCGGCTCGATCGCTCGCACGCGTTGCTGGTGCATGCCGCGCAGGACATGGGGCAGTTCGAGCTGGCGCTCGTGCTGGCGCAGGCGCGGCTGTGCGAGCAGGGCGCGCGTGCGCCCTGCGGGCGATGCAACGCGTGTCGCCTCGTGCGTCAGCGCACCCATCCCGATCTGCGCATCGTGGTGCCCGAGGCGCTGCGTGTGCAGTTCGATTGGCTCGGCGACGACGATCCGCTGCAGCGGGCCGGCGCCAAGCCGAGCCGCGAGATCAAGATCGGCGAGGTGCGCGATGCAATCGAGTGGACCCAGCGCAGCGCCAGCTCGTCGCGCGGACGCGTGCTGGTGATCCACCCCGCGGAGGCGATCAACCCGTCGGCCGCCAATGCGCTGCTGAAGACGCTCGAGGAGCCTCCGGGGCAGCTGCGCATCGTGATGGTGGGTGGCGATCCCGAGCGCCTGTTGCCGACGCTGCGCAGCCGGATGCAACGACTGCGGCTGCACGCACCGGCGCACGCGGAAGCGCTCGCTTGGCTGCAGGCGCAGGGCGTGTCGCACGCCGCACGAGCGCTGGCCGTCGCGGGCGGCAGCCCGCTCGGAGCCTTGTCGCTGCACCGAGCCGGATTCGACGAGCGGGTGCTCGACGACCTGCCACGGATCGTGGCACGCGGCGATGCCCAGTCGCTGATCGGACAGCCGCTGCCGATGGTGCTCGACCTGCTGCAGCGAGTCGCTCACGACGCGATGGCCCACGCCGCCGGCGCAACGCCGGTCTTCTTCGACTCCGCACGCATGCCGGCGGCCGCGCCGCTGGCCGAGCTCGTCCAGTGGGAACGTGAACTTCTTCGCGTTGCGCGAGACGCCGAGCACCCGTGGCACGCGCCGTTGCTGGTGGAAGCGCTCGTGACGAAAGGCGCGCGCTGCTGGTCGGTCGCCGCCGCCCCCGCGCGTCGCGTCGGGGGCCATTCGCTACACTCAGCTGGATGAGTGAAGCTTCCGGCCGATCTGCCAACGCCGGCGCCGTGGCCTCGCGGCCGAGCGTGATCCAGCTCGTGTTCCGCGAGCGGGGCGCACTGTATGCCGCATACGTGCCGATCCTGCTGGACGGCGGGCTGTTCGTGCCCACCACGCGCGAGTACAGGCTCGGCGAGGACATCTATCTGCTGCTGTCACTGCCCGACGATCCGCAGCGCTATCCGGTGGCCGGCAAGGTCGCGTGGATCACGCCGGCCAACGCGTCGGGCGGGCGTACGCAAGGCGTGGGGGTGCGCTTCCCGAACGACGAGAAGACGCGCCTGCTGAAGCTGAAGATCGAAGAGTCGCTGGGCACCCAGCTGCAGTCGGCCAAGCCGACGCAGACGATCTGACTGGCTTGAGCTAGCGGGTCGGTGCGGCTGGCGCGGGCGCGACAATGGCGCCCATGTTCGTCGACTCGCACTGCCACCTGACCTTTCCCGAACTGCACGGCCGCATCGATGCGATCCGTGCCGACATGGCCGCGGCGCGTGTCGACCGTGCGCTGGTCATCTGCACCACGATCGAGGAGTTCAAGCACGTACACGAGCTGGCGCTGCACTACGACAATTTCTTTGCCAGCGCGGGCGTGCACCCCGACAGCGAGGATGTCGAGGAGCCCACCGTCGCGCGACTGGTTGCGCTGGCGGGCAGGCCCAAGGTGGTGGCGATCGGCGAAACGGGTCTCGACTACTACCGGCTCAACGGACGCACGCGCGAGCAGATGCACTGGCAGCGCGAACGGTTGCGCGTGCACGTGCGGGCGGCTCGGCAAGTGCACAAGCCGCTGATCGTGCACACGCGCAGCGCGTCCGACGACACACTGGCCGTGCTGCGCGAGGAGGGCGCGCAGCAAGCCGGCGGCGTCTTCCACTGCTTCACGGAGACGATGGCGGTCGCGCGCGCCGCGCTCGACCTCGGCTTCATGGTGTCTTTCTCGGGCATCCTGACCTTCCGCAACGCGCAGGAGCTGCGCGAAGTGGCCCGCTTTGTCCCTCTGGAGCGCTGCCTGATCGAAACCGACAGCCCATACCTGGCGCCTGTGCCCCACCGCGGCAAGGTCAACACGCCGGCATGGGTGCCCCACGTGGCTGGGAAACTGGCCGAGATCAAGAGTCTTTCGCTGGAAGAGGTCGCACGAGCCACGAGCGACAACTTCGAGCGCTTGTTTCTGCGCCCGTCTGGGCAACCCACAAAACTCACCAAAAGCTAATGAAAAACTTCAAGTTTGCAATCTATCTCACAATCACAGCTTGCATTTCATCTGCTGTCGCCGGATCCTTCGAAGACTTCTTTCGTGCCATTCGAACCGACAACGCCGACACAGTCGCGACCCTGCTGCAGCGCGGCTTCGACCCCAACGCACACGACGAGAAAGGACAGACCGCGCTCGGCCTGGCCGTCCGCGAGCACGCGGGTCGCGTGGTCGACGTGTTGCTGAAGCATCCGCAACTCGACGTCAACGCACTCAACGGCGTGGGCGAAACCGCTTTGATGTTCGCCGCCTTGCAAGGCGAGCTCGAGTTGACGAGCCGCCTGATCGCACGTGGCGCGAGCGTGAGCCAGCAGGGCTGGAATCCGCTGCACTACGCAGCCACCGGCCCCGAGTCGAAAGTCGTCGCGCTGCTGCTGCAGCGCGGCGCGCCCATCGAAGCACGATCGCCCAACGGCACGACGGCGCTGATGATGGCGGCGCGCTACGGTAGCGAGCAGTCGGTCATGCTGCTGCTCGAGCAGCACGCTGATGCAACCGCGCGCAACGACCGTGGTATGAACGCCGCAGACTTCGCGCGTTCGGCCGGGCGCGAGACGCTTGCGAAGCGACTTGAATCACGCTTGCAGTGACTGCGTGAGGCCACCGCGCCAGGTTCGGTGCGCGGCAATGAATTCCGCCACGAACGCACCCGGGGACCGGGCTATCAGTGCGAGCCTGCGCTGCCTACAGTTGACGGCACGCACAGACCCGCACGGAGCTTCGAATGCAGAACCCACAGGACACCATCGTCGTCGGTGATCCCTTCGCGATGCTGATCAATCCGCAAGCTGTGTTGGCCGCGATCGAACAGTCCGGCCGCCTCGGCACGCTGAACAGTCGTGTCTGCCGTCCACTGGACAAGCCGCTGATCCCCAAGCGCGATGGCGACGATGCGCGCAATGAGACCGTCGACGACACGCGTGACGCGTTCAGCGACACCGAAGTCGGAACGATCTACTGACCGACGAGATTTCGTGCGGCCGCGCTGACGGCCGCTGGTCCGTAGCCGCGACGCTGACCGCGCACTGGCGCGGATCCCAACGCGGCAAAGGACCACGTCGTTGAGGCGCTGCGCGCCTTGCCATCGGTCCGAGCACCGAACGGACCGGGAACTCTCTGTGAGAGCGTCCAGAGTGCGGGAACCCGTCCGTCCCTCAGCCGCGTTGGCCGTGGCCGCAGGCCCAAAGCGCCACAATGTATATTATGTTAACTGTGCTTGGGATCGGCCCGGCATCGCGATACGCTGCGCCACCGGCCGAGTTGGCACGCAGCATCACTTCTGAAAGACGAGGATGGTGACCGCCGCGAGGGCTCTGGTGTCGTCGGACAAGCGGATAGAGGCCAGTGCAGTTGCTGCGCGAGCAGGCTCATCCATCGAGCGCGCATTGACCGGCTGACTCAGTGCCAGTACGGTGACGGCGCAAGCGACTGCCAGTGCCGCAAATACCAGAAAGTGGACGCGGTTCATGGCCAATGGGTTGCCGCGCCCATCCCACCGGTTCAAGCCGCAGCGATCGAGAGGGAGCGTCCAGGTAGCGCCGCCAGTTCAGGGAAGACCTTTGTGTGCTCGTCCTCCACCGCATGGACGCGAACGGGCTGGGCCGCCCCACCCAACCCCTCATCTCATGGCACCTTGGCGCTCAGTCGTCGCGCAGTTGGCCGCGAATCTCTCCGCCAAGAAACTTCGACGAGTGCACGTTGACATAGGCCACGCCGCCGCGGATGGCCGCGATCACCTCGGCGAATTCCATTGGATCGATGCCTTGCGGGGCTGCGCCTCCAATGATGTTGGCTGCCTGAATCACGCCATGAACCGTGCCTGATTGCGGGCACGCCGGTGCCAGCCCGGTCGGATCCGGGTTGAAGCTGGTCTGGCACAGGAAGACCATGATCCCGCCGTTCACGCTCTTCTGCCCGAGGTGGATGTGTGCCTGGCGCACGTCGCCCTGCAGACCGCTGTACGAGAGCTGGTAGGAGATCGAGTTCGCCCGTTCGTCGATCTCGGCCTTGAATCGCCCGCTGGCCGTCGACGACACGGAGGGCACTTCACTGAAAGGTCTGAGCCGCGCCTCGAGATCGTCGTTCGCGACTGCGACAGCACTCAGCGCAAGCAGTGCGACGCCGGCAGCCGTCTTGGCCGGCGATGGGCGGATGGATCGCTGCATGGTGCATTCCTCCTGGATGTGAGGCGGTCTCACGGCCGTGGCTGGACGGCCGCGCGGGCGCCGCGGTTGAAGAGCCACCAACTGCGCGCCAGCGGTCAGCGAGTACCGCTCGCGTGCGCGGTGTACGCGTCAGTTGCGTCACCCATTCCTCTGACCTGAAAGAGTCCGGTGCGAAAGCGACGCTTTGATGCGGATCAACGGCCGATCGAAGGCGATTTCTACAATTGATGCATCAGAAATGCATCTTCAACGCGAGCAGCAACCCGCTCCATGACGCAACTTCTCAGCCCAACCCTCAACTGGAATGTGACATGAACACCACCAACAGACTGTGGCGATGGCTCGGTCTCATCTGCGTGCTGTCCTTCGGCGCGCTCGGCTATCTTGGCTGGCAGATCTATCTGACGGCACCGCCGATTCCCAAGTCGGTCACCACCGTCGACGGCGACGTGCTCTACACCGGCGAGCAGATCCAGCGTGGCCAGCAAGCCTGGCTGGCCGCAGGCGGCCAGCAGCTCGGCACGGTATGGGGGCACGGCAGCTACGTCGCGCCCGACTGGTCGGCCGACTGGTTGCACCGCGAGGCCACTGCACTGCAAGCGATCCGCAGCGAGCAGCAGCGCCAGTTCACGCCGTCGCTGAGCGACGCCGACCGTGCCGCCGTCGCTGCCCGCGTGCGCGAGGAGATGCGTCGCAATACCTACGACGACGTCACCGGCACCCTGAAAGTCTCGACCGAGCGTGCGCGCGCAATGCGGGAGGTCGCCCTCCACTACGACGGCCTGTTCGGCAGCGACCCGGCGCTTGGCAAGCTGCGCGACCAGTACGCGATGACCGAGGGCTCGCTGCCCGACAAGGCCGATCGTCAGGCGCTGACCGCGTTCTTCTTCTGGTCTGCCTGGGCCGCGGCAACCAACCGCCCTGGCGAGACCGGCCTCTCCTACACCAGCAACTGGCCGCACGAGCCGCTGGTCGGCAACACGCTGACGACCTCGGCTGCGATGTGGTCAATGGCCAGCATCATCCTCCTGCTAGCCGGCATCGCCGCGATGCTGTGGCTGCATGGCCGCGACAAGCATGAAGAGCCCGCGCAGGTGCCCAAGACCGACCCGCTGCTGGGTGCCCGCGCCACGCCGTCGATGAAGGCCACGCGCAAGTACTTCTTCGTGGTGATCGGCCTGATGCTGTTGCAGATCGTGATGGGCGTCGTCACGGCGCACTACGCCGTCGAAGGGCAGTCGTTCTTCGGCATCCCGCTCGCCCAGGTGTTGCCGTACGTGGTGAGCCGCACCGTCCACACGCAGATCGGCATCTTCTGGATCGCCACCGCGTGGCTGGCCACCGGCCTCTACGTCGCGCCGCTGTTGGCCGGGCGCGAGCCGAAGTGGCAGAAGCTCGGCGTCGACGCGCTGTTCTGGGCGCTGATCGTCGTGGTGCTGGGGTCGACGATCACCGGCTGGCTGGGCACACTGCAACACCGCGGTGTCGACTTCAGCTTCTGGGTCGGCAATCAAGGCCTCGAGTTCACCAGCATGGGCCGCGTGTGGCAGCTGCTGCTGTTCGTCGGGCTGCTGTTCTGGGTCTTCCTGCTGGGCCGCGCGCTGTGGCCGGCGCTGAAGAAGCCCTCCGAGACCCGCGGCCTGATCGCGATGGTCTTCCTGTCGGCCACCTGCATCGGCGGCTTCTATGCCACCTCGCTCACCTGGGGCCAGCACAGCCACTACTCGATGATCGAATACTGGCGCTGGTGGCTGGTGCACCTGTGGGTCGAGGGCTTCTTCGAAGTGTTCGCCACCGCCGTGGTCGCGCTGATCTTCACCAACCTGGGTCTCGTGCGCGCAGCATCGGCCAACCGGGCCATCGTGGCCGAGACGATCGTCTTCCTGTTCGGCGGCATCCTCGGCACCCTGCACCACCTGTATTGGACCGGGACGCCGACCTCGGTGATCGCCGTCGGTGCGGTGTTCTCGGCGCTCGAGGTCGTGCCGCTGACCCTGATCGGGCTGGAGGCGCTGCAGACCTATCGCCGCTCGAAGTCCGTGCCCTGGCTCAACGCCTACAAGTGGCCGATCCTGGCGTTCGTCGCTGTCGGCTTCTGGAATACCGTGGGTGCCGGACTGCTCGGCTTCGCGATCAACCCACCGGCGGCGCTGTACTACGTGCAGGGCCTCAACATGACGCCCGCACACGGCCACGCTGCGCTGTTCGGCGTGTACGGCATGCTGGGCATCGGCCTGATGCTGTTCTGCCTGCGCGGCCTCTACGACCGCAGGCTGCACGCCGACAAGTTCCTGAAGCCGGCCTTCTGGAGCCTGAACATCGGTCTGGCGATGATGGTCTTCATGTCGCTGCTGCCCGCGGGCATCTATCAGGCGTGGGCCAGCATCAGCCAGGGCCTGTGGTACGCCCGTTCGCCCGAGATCGTCCACTCGGCGGTGATGGAAGCGTTCGTGTGGCTGCGGGTACCCGGCGACATCGTGTTCGCGGTCGGTAGCCTGCTGCTCGCCGTCTATGCTTTGAATCTGTTGCGCCCCGCGGCGAGGAAGCCGGCGCTGGTCGGCGTTCAGGCGGCGGCGAGTGCGAACTGAAGCAACGGGAGGGCCGCGTGCCCTCCTTTCGTTCTCTCGCATCACGACGATTCGCGACCCGGCATGAAGCTCACTGCCTTCACCGACTACAGTCTGCGCGTGCTGATGTTCCTCGCCGCCGAACCGCAGCGTCGCGCCACGATCGCTGAAATCTCAGCTGCGTTCGGGATCTCGCAGAACCATCTGACCAAGGTGGTGCACTTCCTCGGCAAGCGGGGATGGGTGTCGACGGTGCGCGGCAAGGGAGGCGGCCTGCTGCTGGCCAAGCCGCCGCACGCGATCTGCGTCGGCGAGGTCGTTCGCGACACCGAAGGCGCGGCGCTACCGGCCGAATGCTTCAGCCCGCAAGGCAGCAACTGTGCGATCGTGCAGTGCTGCCGCCTGCAAGGCGCGCTCGCAGAAGCGGTGAGCGCGTTCTACGGCGTGCTCGACCGCCACACGTTGGCCGACATCTCCCGCAACCGCAAGGCCTTGGCCTCCATCCTTCACTTTCTGCCGCACGTGCCGGCCGAGCGCGCGGTGTAGCGCGACCGAGAGTCCATGGCCGCCCCGCTCGACGCAGCGCCCTACCCTTACACCGGGCCCGCGGCTCTGCGCCAGCCGATCGAACGCGCGCTGCGCAGCGTGGTCGACCCCGAAGTGGCGATGACGATCGTCGATGTCGGCCTCGTCTACGGTGTGACCGTCACCGACGAGTGCCTGCACGTGCTGCTGACGATGACCTCGGCGGCCTGCCCGGTCACCGACCTGATCGTCGACGAGGTCGGCAGCGAACTCGACCGTGTCGCTCCGCCAGGCATGCGGGTCGACGTCGAGCTCGTGTGGGAGCCGGCTTGGGGCCCCGAGCGCATGAGCCCGCAGGCCAAGGCATTCATGGGCTGGTGAGCACGGCAGCCATGCACACCCATCGGCTGCCGAGGCAGCGGCATGCCGCCGACGAGGTCCTGTACTTGCGCGGAATCAAGCCCGGGAGCCGCGACTGACCGCACCATTGCAACGCTGCACCATGTCCAACGTCGTCGATACACCCCACGATACGCAAGCGCTGCTCTCGGAGCAGCTGCTGCGCAAGTTCGACACGCCGGGCCCGCGCTACACCTCGTACCCGACAGCGGACCGCTTCACCGAGGCCTTCGGCCCGGCCGATGCGGTGCGCGTCCTGAGCGAGTTGCGCGAGCGCGGCACGACGGCACCGCTGTCGCTGTACGTGCACATCCCGTTCTGCGAGTCGCTGTGTTACTACTGCGGCTGCAACAAGATCATCACCAAGCACCACGAGCGTGCGGCCCAGTATCTCGACGCGCTGGAGCGCGAGCTCGCGCTGGTGGTGCACCGGCTCGGCAGCGGCCGGCCGGTGTCGCAGCTGCACTTCGGCGGCGGCTCGCCGACGTTTCTGTCCGACGCTGAGATCGCACGCATCATGGCCGCGCTCGACTCGGCATTCCGCTTGACGACCGATTCCGAGGTGTCGATCGAAGTCGATCCGCGCACGGTGACGCCGCGGCGCCTTCAGCACCTGCGCGAACTCGGCTTCAACCGCCTGAGCTTCGGCGTGCAGGACTTCGACGCCGACGTCCAGCAGGCGGTGCACCGCGTGCAGTCGTTCGAGATGGTGCACGACCTGATGTCGAGCGCTCGCTCGCTCGGGTACGTGTCGATCAACGCCGACCTCATCTATGGCCTGCCGAAGCAGACGCCGGAGAGCTTTGCACGCACGGTGCGCCAGATCGGCGAGCTGCGCCCCGACCGCATCGCGCTGTATGCCTATGCGCACCTGCCCGAGCGCTTCAAGCCACAGCGCCGCATCCTCGATGCAGACCTGCCGAATTCGGCCCAGCGCATCGCGATGCTGGGCGACGCGATCGCCGGTTTCATATCGCGTGGCTACCGCTACATCGGTATGGACCACTTCGCGTTGCCCGACGATGCGCTGGCGGTGGCCAAGCGCGAGGGCCGGCTGCATCGCAATTTCCAGGGCTACAGCACGCAGCCGGATTGCGACTTGATCGCCCTCGGCGTGTCGGCGATCGGCCGCGTCGGTGCGGCCTACTACCAGAACGTGAAGACGTTGCCGGAGTACTACGCCAGCCTGTCACGTGGCGAGCTGCCCGTGGCGCGCGGCTATGCACTGAACAAGGACGATGAACTGCGGCGCGACGTGATCATGGCGCTGATGTGCCAGGGCCACCTTGACTTCGAGGCCATCGAGCGCGCGCATGGCATTCGGATGGACGAGTACTTCGCCACCGAGCTGAGCACGCTGCACTCGATGGCCGACTCGGGGCTGATCGAGATCGAGCCACGCGCCGTGCGCGTGACGGTCGCAGGCTGGTACTTGGTGCGCGCCGTGGCGATGGTGTTCGACCACCACTTGCAGACCGCAAGGGAGCGACATCGCTTCTCGCGAGTCGTTTGAAGAGCGCGTCAGTCACGGTGAGACGCCGTCGCGTCGTGACTCGAAGACGCAGATCCCGAGCGTGCAGGTTGACGGCCCACGCGCCGCCGAGCAATAGTGTCGTGCCCCCAGCGAGGGGCCGGACGAAGACCCGCGACGCGACTCCCCGACTCGATATGCTGCATGCCCTGACCCGCTGGTACCGCGCGATGGCCAGCGAGAGGGATCAGCACCGTGCAGTGCCGGACTATCTGAGACAGCAGGTGGAGCGGAGCTGGAGGAAGGAATCACGGTATCTGCACTGGTTCGGCCTGAGAGACGGCATGTCGGTGCTCGACTTGGGATGCGGGCCCGGGCACTTCACCGAGCGCCTGGCCGACGAGCTGCCGAATGCAAGCATCACGGCGCTCGATGCGGAAGCCGCTTCGCTGGAGCACGCCCGTCGGCGTCTGGCCGGCCGCGCAGTCGTCGTGCAAGGTCGCGCCGAGGCGACCGGACTGCCATCGAATGTCTTCGATTTCGTCCTCGCCCGCCTGCTGTTCCAGCACCTGCACGATCCATTGCCGGTGGCCGCGGAGGCGTATCGCGTGCTCAAGCCTGGCGGCAAGCTCGTGATCACCGACGTCGACGACGAGTTGTTCGGCATCGTCGAGCCGCACATTCGAGGGTTCAGGCGGCTGCTGGTGCGATACGGCCGCTCGCAGAAGGATTGCGGCGGCAACCGCCACGTGGGTCGACAACTCGTCCAGCTGTTGCGCAGCGCCGGCTTCGTCGATCCCGACATCGAAGCCGTGGCCACGCACAGCGACCAGGCCGGAATCGCAGCGTGCCTGCCACAACTCGATCCGACGCCGCTGCGCTCGCTGGTCGACAGCGGTGATCTGTCCCGCCTGGAATATCGGCTGCTTCGCCTGGCTCACACGAGGTACCTCCAGCAGCCGGAGCGATTCGCCCTGGTGTTGAACTTCATGGCTTGTGGCGCCAAGCCCGCGACGAAAGCGGAACCCGTCTGATCGGTCTGGCGACCCGCGTCCTACGGCTGGCTCGAACGGCGTCGGTGCAGGTCGGGCCATGCGTAGATGACGTGCGCATCCTGCCCGGGTACTGCGCCCGCACCCAGTTGCGCGAGTCGTTGGCCTCCGAGGCGCTCGTAGAAGGCCCGGTACGGGTTGTCCTGCAGCGCGATGAGGTACATCGAGTCCAGGCCCTCTGCGACCACGGCCTCGCATGCGAGCGCGAACAAGCGCTGGCCCAGACGGCCGCGCTGGTACGCCTTCAGGACGTAGATCGCGTACAGCTCCGCATTGCAGTTCCAGCGCGCATCGCGCGCGCGACCCACGTCGACGAAGCCGACCACGCCGTGTCCCGG
>DASTZF010000375.1:0-11079 GCA_035764445.1 Burkholderiaceae bacterium | reverse complement strand
GAAGCCGCCGAAGCGCTTGGTGAGGCGATAGGTCTCGAGCTCGAGCGCGTTCATTGCGGCGCGTCCTGGATGAGTGGATCGTCAGAGTGCACGCAGCGCCTCGATGACGGCGGCGGAATCGGAGACGGCGCCGAACACGCCGCCTTGCATCTTGATCATCTGGAACGCGGCGGCGTGGTTGCCCGGATCGGTGGCGCCGGTGCAGTCGGTCAGCATCACGCACTCGAAGCCGCGGTCGTTGGCCTCGCGCATCGTGGTGTGCACGCACACGTCGGTGGTGATGCCGGTGAGGATCAGGTTGCGGATGCCGCGCGTGTGCAGGATCAGCTCCAGATCGGTGGCGCAGAACGAGCCCTTGCCCGGCTTGTCGATGATCGGCTCGCCGGCGATCGGATAGAGCTCGGGGATGATGTCCCAGCCCGGCTCGCCGCGCACCAGGATGCGGCCGCACGGCCCCGGGTCGCCAATGCCGGCGCCGATCTGGCGCGAACGCCAGCGCTTGTTGGCCGGTAGGTCGGACAGGTCGGGCCGGTGGCCCTCGCGGGTGTGGATCACGTGCAGGCCGACGCGCCGTGCTTCGGCCAGCAGCGCCTTGATCGGCGCGATCGGCGCGCGCGTCATCGACAGGTCGTAGCCCATCTTGTCGACGTAGCCGCCGACGCCGCAGAAGTCGGTCTGCATGTCGATGATCACGAGCGCCGTGTTGCGCGGCCGCAGGTCGCCGTCGTAGGGCCATGCGTACGGCGTCGACGCGATGGTGGCCATCACGCCGCCTTCTTGATCGGTTGACCGGTGCCGGCGTAGGCACGCGTGGGCACGGCGAAACCGCTCGACGTGCCGTCGGTCACTTGGACGCTCGCCTCCCATGGCAGCTTGTAGCGGCCGTTGACCATGTCGTGCATGAATGTGTAGGGGCAGTCCATCGCGCCACCCTTCACGGCCACGTAGCCACGGTGGTAGAGCTGATAGATGTTGTTCTCGACCCCCCATCCCGCGCGCGCCTCGCGCACGAGGTCGGGTCGCACCTCCGCGGTAATGATCTCGTCGGGCCGCCCGCCGCCTTCGACCATCACGCTGCCGTCGAACGCGCAGAACATGCCCTCGCCCATCGAATCGAACGCACCGTCCGAGCCGCACAGGCACACGCTCGCGGTGTAGGCCAGGTTCTGGAACGCGTTGGCCTGGTTGGTGATCTTCCACGCGTGGCGGATCGGCGCCGTGTAGCCGGCGGTGCGCACGATCAGTTCGGCGCCCTTGTACGCCGCCTCGCGCGCCATCTCGGGAAACATGCCATCGTGGCAGATGATCAGCGCGAGCTTCACGCCGCGCGGCCCGTCGCACACCGGGATGCCCAGGTTGCCCGGCTCCCACGGTTCCACCGGCACCCACGGATGCAACTTGCGGTAGTAGAGCTGGACCTGCCCGCGGTCGTCGATGACGAGGCCGCTGTTGTACGGGTTGCCGTGCGGGTTCTTCTCCATGATCGAGAAGCAGCCCCAGATCCGGTGCTCGACGCACGCCGCCTTGAACGCAGCCACCTCGGGGCCATCGAGCGACACCATCAACTCCGGCGCGGTGCTCATCGACAGGCCGTGCAGCGCGTACTCGGGAAACACGACGAGGTCCATCGTGCTCAGGTTGCGTCGCGCCTTGCCGACAAGCTCGCAGATGCGTTGGGTCTGCGCTCCGAGTTGTGCTGTCGTTTCGACCACGGGCAGTTGCAGCTGCACGAGGCCGACGACGACACCGTTGGTGGACTTGTTGAGACCTCCGAGTCCGCTCACGTCAACCGTCCTTCCTGCTCACCGCGACACCCCCAACTCCAGCGGCGCACCCTTCAGCGCCTGCCGCGGCGAGCAGGTGATCACCAGGATCGCCAGCGTCAGTACGTACGGCATCGCGTTGAACAGGTAGTAGCCGCCGCTGACACCCACCGACTGCAGCGCCGGCCCGATCGCGCCGGCCCCGCCGAACAACAGCGCGGCCCACAAGCACCGCACCGGGCTCCAGCGCGCGAAGATCACCAACGCCACCGCGATCAGCCCTTGGCCCGACGACAACCCTTCGTTCCAGCTGCCGGGGTAGTACAGCGACAGCGACGCGCCGCCCAGCCCGGCGATGAAGCCGCCCGCGGTGGTGGCCGCGATGCGCACGCCGCTGGCCGAGTAGCCGAGCGCTCTGGCGGCGTCACTGGAGTCGCCGGCCATGCGCACCACCAGGCCCCAGCGCGTGTTCTTCAAGCCCCACGCAATCAGCACCGCCAGCAGCACGCCGAGCGGAAACAACGCGTTGATTGAGAGAGCGGCTTGCACCTGCGACGAGTCGCTCCACGCGCCAAGCGGAATCGACGGGATCTGTGGCGCCTGCGGTTGGATCAATGGCTTGCCGAGGTAGAACGCCAGGCCCGAGCCGAGCAGCATCAGCGCGATGCCAGTGGCGATGTCGCTGACGCGCGGCAGCGAACACAACACCCCGTGCAGCAGCGCCAGCAGCGCACCGCTGCAGCCGGCTGCCAGCACACCCAGCCACGGCGAGCCACTGAGGTACGACGCCCCGAAACCGCACATCGCCGAGAACACCAGCACGCCTTCGAGCCCGAGGTTGATGCGGCCGGACTTCTCGGTGATGCACTCGCCGAGGCTCACGAACAGAAACGGCGTGCCCACGCGCACCGCGCCGCCGACGACGGCCAGCAGTACGTCGAACCAGGCGTCGCCGCTCATGTTGTCGCCCCAGCCACCAGCGGCCGCAGCACGCGCGGTGCGCGTGGCCACAACAGATCGAAAAGGCGGCCGCGCAGCGCCTCGGCCGCCAGGATCAGCACGAATGCGAAGCCTTGCAGCACCAGGACCGACGCGTCGGGCAGGCCGAGGCGGCGCTGCAGCAGGCTGCCGGCGGCGGCGAAGCCGCCGAACAGCAGCGCCACCGGCGGAATCGCCCACGGGTTGTGGCGCGCCACGAACGACACCAGGATGCCCGTGTAGCCGAGGCCCGCGATCACCGACGCGTTGGCCGACGTGTGCACCGCGGCCACCTCGATGGCGCCCGCCAATCCGGCGCACGCGCCGCCGAGCGCGCACGCGAGCACGATCAGGCGGCTGGTAGGCAGCCCGACCAGGCGCGCAGTGCGTGCGTTGCCACCCACCACACGCAGCGCGAAGCCCGAACTCGTGAAGGTCAGCCACACGCCGGCCGCGACGCATGCGACGAGGCCGAACACCAGGCCCCAGTGCACGTCGCCGAGCAGGCCATCGGCCGCGATCGGGCCAATGCGCAGGCTCTCGGCCAGCGCATGCGTCGACGGCTTGTTCAGGCTCGACGGATCGCGCAGCGGCCCTTCGACGAGGTGCTTGAACAGCGCGATCGCGATGTAGCCGAGCAGCAGGCTCGAGATCGTCTCGTTGACGCCGCGCCACTGGCGCAGCACGCCGGCCAGCGCGAGCCACAGCGCGCCGAGCAGCGCACCGGCGAGCAGCACCAGCGCGCTGCCGATGCCGCCGCTCACGCCCGGCCACGCATACGGCAGCGCGGCGCAACCGAGCGCGCCGAGCACCAGCGCGCCCTCACCGCCGATCACCACCAGCCCGGCGCGCGCCGGCAGTGCGACCGCGAGCGCGGTGAGCATCAGTGGCGCGGCGCGCTGCAGCGTGTTCTGCCACGAGAACATGTCGCCGAACGCGCCCTTGAACAGCAGCGCCCACGCATCGAACGCGCTGACGCCACCAGCCAGCACCCACACGCCGAACAGCAACAGCGCACCAGCCAGCGCCAGCAGCGGCAGCACGATGGCTTCAATCGCGGCGCGCATCGGCGTCGCTCGTCGATGCGCGACTCAGACCTTGCCCACCACCCCTTCGACCAGATAGTTCATCGACTCGAGCTCGACGTCGGTCTGCTTGAAGGCTTTGCCAGCGGCGATCACCTCCTTGCCGGTGTTGTCCTTCAGCGGACCCTTGAAGATGTCGAACGTGCCCTTCAGCATCGCGGCGCGCACGTCCTCGGCGTTCTTCTTCGCCGCGTCGGTCACCATCGCGCCGTACGGCGAGCTCTTGACGAAGCCGTCCTTCAGGCCGCCGCGCACGAAGTTGGGGTGCGGCTTGCCGGTCTGCGCCGCCTCGATGATCGTCTTGTAGGCGGTGATCCAGTTCCACTCGGCGCCGGTGAGGTAGGCGTTGGGCGCGAGCTTGGCCTGCGACGCGTGGTAGCCGCACACCATCTTGCCGCGCTTGGCCGCGGTCTCGACCACGACCTTCGGCCCGTCGACGTGCATCGTGAAGACGTCGACGCCCTGGTCGGCCAGGCTGTTGGTCGCCTCGGCCTCCTTGACCGGCATGCTCCAGTCGCCGGTGAAGATCACGGTTGTGGTGATGCCGGGCTTGACCGAGCGCGCGCCCATCGTGAAGGCGTTGATGTTGCGCAGCACCTGCGGAATCGGCTTGGCCGCCACGAAGCCGAGTTTGCTGCTCTTGGTCATGTGGCCGGCGACCACGCCGTTCAAGTACTGCGCCTCGTCGATGTAGCCGAAGTAGCTGCCGACGTTCTTCGGGTGCTTGGCCTCGTTCCACAGGCCGCCGCAGTGCGCGAAGCGCACGTTGGGGTTCTTCGGCGCCACTGCCAGGATGTGCGGGTCGAAGTAGCCGAACGAGGTGGGAAACAGCAGCGTCGCGCCGTCCTGCGAGATCATGCCCTGCATCGTCTTTTGCACCGCGGTGGTCTCCGGTACGTTCTCTTCCTCCACCACCTTCATGCCTTCGAGCTTCTTGACCAGCGCCACCGCCTCGGCCTGCGCCTGGTTGTAGCCATAGTCGTCGCGCGGGCCGACGTAGATGAAGCCCACCGTCAGAGGCTTCTGCGCGTAGGCGCGCAAGCCCCATGACGCGGCCACGGTGGCGATGCCGCCCGCACCGATGGCCTTGACCCAATCACGACGGTTGTGTGCTGCAAAGCTCATGCGCTTTCTCCTGGTGTCGATGCAGACGCGAGATGGCCCGGCCCTTCGTCTGCGTGGCGCAGCGTCGAATGGGCAACTGATGTACGGACTGGTATACAAGCAAGGCATGGGCCAAGCGATCGATGCGCGCGCCCACGCAGCGAGGCACCGTCGCGTGGCAGCGCGCCGGCACACAGGCGATACGGCGCCCCGAAGCGAGGCGCGGCGCGCTAGCGTGGTGCCGGCCGCGGGCGAGCGGCGCATCAGCGCAGCAGCGCGAGCCGGGTGCACAAGGTGGCCGGTCATGGCGACTGCGTCGCCGACCACGCGTGTACGTTCGCCCGCAGTGTCAGCGAAGGTCGACTATTGGCGGCGGATTCAACCGATCAACGCAACGGTCTGGCTGAACATCTCAGCCGGCGTCTTGAAGCCAAGAGTCTTCCTTGGCCTCTCGTGCAATTGTCTCGCGACGGCATTGAGCTTGGCCTGTGAGTAGCTCAAGATGTGAAATGTCGGCCCCGCCCGTGCTTACACCAATTCCGGCAACGTAGCGGTCAGCGAATATCGGGACTGGCGTGCAACTTGCGAAGCAGCGCCCATGAGCAGAACGCCGCCCGCCCACAGCACCAGGCCCGCGAAAGTCACTCGCATCGACAGCCGCGACGACAGCACAGTGCAGTCGCTGACGCGCGCGCTGCAACTGCTCGAGCTGCTGGCTGACGATGACGAGGGCTACCGCCTCGTCGACATCGCGGCGCGCAGCGGGCTGTCGTCGTCCACCGCGCATCGCCTGCTGACCACGCTGGAACAGCGCCAGTTCGTGCAGTTCGATCGCGAGACCAACCTCTGGTACGTGGGGGTACGCTGCTTCTCCGTGGGCTCGGCATTCGCGCGCAGGCGCCGCATCTCGAGCATCGCGCTGCCGGTGATGCGCCGCCTGCGCGACCGCATCGGCGAGAGCGTGAACCTTGGCATCGCCGATCTCGGCGACATCGTGTTCGTGACGCAAATCGAGAGCCGCGAGGTGGTGCGCGCGATTGGCAAGCCTGGCTTTCGCGCGCCGCTGCACACCACCGCGATGGGCCAGGCCATCCTCGCCGCCATGACCGAGGAGGACGTGCTGCAGTACCTGCGCACTTACGGCCTCCCCAAGCTGACGCCCAACACCATCGCGCGCGCGTCGCGCCTGCACGAGACACTGGCCGCCGTGCGGCAGGCCGGCCACGCGATCGACGACGAGCACAACGCGATCGGCCTGCGCTGCATCGCCGCCGCGATCCGCGACGAGCACCGGCAACCGTTCGCGGCGCTATCGGTTGTCGGCCCGACGCAGCGCATCCGGAGTAGCGACTTCGCCGAGATCGGCCGCCAGGTGCGCGCCGCGGCCGACGAGATCACGCTCGCCTATGGCGGGCGCTGAAAACGCCGCCACCGGCGGGTCGTTCCACGCCGGAGCGCTCGCAAGCCCTTGATCCGACACGGGTTTGCGCGCGCCTTCCGCGTCGCGGAAGGCTTTACCGCCGTGGGTCGCGACAGGCTCCAATGCCGCCGATGAGATCACTGCTGCCTGACGATCGAATCAGCCGCTGGCTGACGCATGCGACCGATGTCACTGTCATCGCCTGCGGCTGGTGGCTGATCGCGCTGTCCGTGATCACGTGCATCGAGATGATGGCTCGCAAGCTGTTCGCTTTCAGCCTGCAAGGTGTCGACGAAATCGGCTCCTATACGTACGGCATCGTCGCCGCGTTCGGTTTCTCCTGCGCGTTGATCACGCGTAGCCATACGCGCGTGGACTTCCTGCTGTCGCGCTTTCCGGCGCGGGTGCGCACCGCGCTCAACCTGCTCGCGATGCTCAGCCTTGCGGCGCTCGCCGTGCTGTGCGTGTGGCGCGGCTGGCACGTGTTGCAGGAGAGCATCGATTTGGGTTCGCGGGCGCCGACGCCGCTGGCCACTCCGATGTGGATTCCGCAAACGATCTGGCTCGGAGGCTACCTGATGTTCGCATTCGTCGCGCTGTGGGCCGCGGCCGATGCCCTGAAGCTGCTCGTTCGCGGCCAGGCCGCCGAGATCGAAGTGCGCTTCGGGCCGCAGACGCTGCAGGAGGAGATCGAGGCCGAGACCGACCTGCAGCTCCGCTCGGGACCGAACGAGACGGCCGCACCGGCCGCTGCGCCCGCCAACGCAGCCGGAGTCGCGCCGTGATCTCGCCGCTGGAAATCCTCATCGGCCTCGCGCTGATGCTCGGACTGATGTTCCTGGGCTTCCATGTCGCGACCACGATGCTCGTCGTCGGCCTGCTGGGCGCGGTCACCCATTTCGGCATGCCGGCGATCAACGCGGTCGGCGAGCAGCTGTGGGCAGCCGGCGAGGACTACCTGCTGCTGTCGATCCCGCTGTACATCCTGCTCGGCGAGATCCTCATGCGCGGCGGCAGTACCGACAAGATGTACGAGTCGTTGTCAGAATGGCTCAACCGGCTGCCCGGCGGACTGCTGCACACCAACGTGGGTGCGTCCGCGCTGTTCTCGGCCGTGTCGGGCTCGTCGGTGGCCACCGCGGCCACGATCTCCACCGTCGCACTTCCGGCGTTCAAGACGCGCAAGTACGACCAGCGCATGGTGCTGGGCTCCATTGCAGCCGGCGCGAGCCTGGGCAACCTGATTCCGCCGGGCATCGCCTTCATCATCTACGGCTCGATGACCAACACGTCGGCCGCTCGGCTGTACATGGCGGGCATCGTGCCGGGCGCCATCATGACGGTGCTGTTTCTCTTGACGATCCTCGCGATCTGCGTGTGGAAGCCGTCTGTCGCCGGAGCACGTGAGGCCGCCTCGCCGTGGGGCGCAAAGCTGCGCCACTCGGTGCACCTGGCCGGGCCGCTGGCGGTGTTCGGTGTGGTGATGGGCGGCATCTACACCGGCTGGGCCACGGTCACCGAGAGCGCCGCGCTCGGTGTGATCGTGAGCCTGCCGATCGCCGCCGCGTACCGCAAGCTCAGCCTGGCGATGCTGCACGAGTGCTTCCGCTCGACGATGCGGCTCACGGCGATGACGGCGCTGATCCTCGTGGCGGCGCTGTACTTGAATTTCGTGCTGTCGATGCTTGGCGTGCCGCAGGCGCTGGCGAGTTTCATCAAAAGCGTCCACGTGTCGCCGGTGATGCTGCTATGGGTCCTGGCCGCGATGTACATCGTGCTGGGCATCGCGCTGGAGACGATGCCGATGCTCGTCGGCACTTTGCCGGTGGTGTTCCCGATCACGCAGGCGGCCGGCATCGACCCCGTGTTCTTCGGCGTGTTCATGGTGCTGATGTGCGAGCTGTCCCTGCTCAGCCCGCCGATCGGCATGACGCTGTACGTGATCCAGGGCGTGCGCGGCGAAGGCTCGATCAACGATGTGTTCCAGGGCACCTGGCCCTTCGTCGCCGCGATGGTGGCGATGACGGCGATCCTGATCCACTACCCGTCGATCGCCACCTACCTGCCCAACCTGATGTTCGGGCACTGAACGAGTCAACCCCAGGAGTGATCCGATGCGACTGAAGTCAGCCCTACTTTGCGCCGCGTTCGCGCTCGCGCTGCCGGTGCATGCCGACAACCTCAAGCTGCGCGTGGCCGGCAACCTCGTGGCCACCGGCCTGATCCAGCAGACCAAGGAACAGCCCTTCTTCGAGAGCTTCGCGCAGAACACCGGCCTGCCGATCGATGCCGACTACAAGCCGATGGACGTGCTCGGCGTGAAGGACTCCGACGGCCTGCGCGTGCTGAAGTCGGGCCTGTTCGACGTGGTCGCGCTGCGCCTGGCACAGGTGTCGCGCGACGAGCCATTCTTCCTCGGGCCGGACCTCGTGGGTTTGTCCACCGACTACGACGTGGCCCGCAAGGTCGTCGACGCCTACCGCGATGCGTTCGACAAGCGTCTGCAGGAGCGTCACGGCGCCAAGCTGCTGGGGATCTACCCGTTCGGCCCGCAGGTGGTCTTCTGCAAAGTGCCGATCACCGGGCTGGCGGACCTGAAGGGCAAGAAGGTCCGCGTCTACGACCAGTCACTCGCCAAGTTCATCGAGAAGCTCGGCGGCATTCCGGTGACGATCTCATTCGGCGAGACGCAGCAGGCGCTGGAGCGCGGCGTGACCGACTGCGCCATCACCGGCCCGAGCTCGGCCAACTCCGCAGGCTGGCCCGAGGTCACCACGCACTTCATGCCGATCGGATTCCAGATCGCGCTCAACGCCTACGCGATCAACCTCGCGAAGTGGAATTCGCTGCCGGCGGAGCAGCGCAGCAAGCTGGCCGAGGCCTTTCGCAAGTTCGAGGGCGAGGTCTGGGCCTACTCGCGCGAGATCTACGACGACGCCGTGCGCTGCAATGTCGGCAAGGAGCCATGCAAGACGGTGAAGAAGTACGCGTTGAAGGAGGTGCCGGTCAAGCCGAGCGACCAGCAGATGATCCGCGATGCGCTGACCACCGTGTCGCTGCCGACCTGGAGCGAGATCTGCGACAAGTCCTTCGACAAGTGCTCGGCCACGTGGAAGCAGGTCGTCGGGCCCGTCGTCGGCATCAAGTGACGATCAGAACCCGATGAACGAGTTGTGGCGACTGTCGGCGACGCAGCTGGTCGGCGGCTACCGCGACGGCCGCTTCACGCCAGAGCAGGCGCTGGCGGCCTGCGTGCAGCGCACTGACCTCGTCAACTCTCGGCTCAATGCGCTGGTGGCGCGCGACGACGCAGCCGCTGCGCAGGCGGCACAGGAGAGCACGGCGCGCTGGCGGGCGGGGCGCCCGCTCGGGCCGTTGGACGGTGTGCCGCTCACGGTCAAGGACAACCTGCACGTGCGCGGGCTGCCCACCCGCTGGGGCAGCCGGGCACTCCCGGGCGTGGCGTGCGAGCACGACGAGCTGCCGGTGGCGCGCCTGCGCGAAGGCGGCGCGGTGATCTTCGGCAAGACCAACGTCCCCGAGTTCACGATGCAGGGCTACACCGAGAACCCCGTCTTCGGCGCCACCGCAAACCCATGGAATACGGCGCTCACGCCCGGTGGCTCGTCCGGAGGCGCGGCCGCGCTCGTGGCCGCCGGGGGCTGCCCGGTTGCGCTCGGCACCGACGGCGGCGGCTCGATTCGCCGCCCTGCATCCCACACTCACCTCGTCGGCTACAAGCCCGGGCGAGGCCGCGTGCCGCGCGGCCGGGGTCTGCCGCCGATCTTTCTGGATTACGAAGTGGTGGGCTCGCTGACCCGCACCGTCGACGATGCCGTCGCCGTGATGCAGGTCATCGGGCGCGGCATCGATGTGGCCGCAGCCGAGCCGGCGCGCATCCTCTATGTGCCGCGTTTCGCCGAGCACCCCGTCGATCCCGGCATCGCCGCGCTCGTCGATGCGGCCGCGCGTCGCTTCGCCGCGCTCGGCCACGAGGTCGAGTTGGCGGCGGGATTGGATCTCTTCGAGGCCGTGAACGCGTGCTGGCCACTGCTGTCGCAAGTGGGGCTGGCGTGGCTGGTAGAGCATCCGCAGGAGCTGTCGCAGCGAACCATCGACCCGCTGCTGTTCGGCCCGGCGATGCAGGCCAATGTGGAGGCGGGCCGGGCGGCCTCGGGGCGCGTGCTGTTCGGCCTTCTGTACGAAGTCGAGCGGCTGCGCGCGGCGCTGGGCGCGCTGTTCGCTTCGCACGACTTCCTGCTCACACCCGCGGCCGCGGCGCTGCCCTGGCCGGCACGCGAGACGCATCCGCCGCGCATCGCCGGGCGCGACGTGAGCCCGCGCGGCCATGCGCTGTTCACTGCTTTCGCTAACGCGGAGGGGCTGCCCGCCGTGGCGCTCCCTTGTGGCTTCGAGCAGGGTCTGCCGGTCGGACTGCAGCTGGTCGCACCCGAGGGCGCCGACAGCGCGCTGCTGAGTCTGGCGCGCCAGTACGAAGAGGAACATGCATGGCAGCGCTTCCCGGAGCTTTGAGTGCCGCCGTGCATGCGCTGCGGCGAGCGCGCAGCGAAGGCGAACGCGCGCCGCATAGCGCAGTGTGCCCCGCGAGCCGGCAAGAAGCCTACGCGATCCAGGACGCGACGGTCGCCGGACTCGGCCCGATGGGAGGCTGGAAGGTCGGCGCGCGCGCGCGCCAAGAGCCGACCTGCGCACCATTGCCGCTGCAGGG
>DASTZF010000374.1:0-12810 GCA_035764445.1 Burkholderiaceae bacterium | reverse complement strand
CGGCGAAGCCGACCACGCCGTGTCCCGGTGCTTCGGCAACGTACATCCGATAGAAGGCCGTGCCAAAGCGCCGCCGGAACATCGCGGCACGCCGCTCGATCGACAGGTCGTCGGGGTCCATCGGCCTGCCTGGAAACGATTCCTGTAGGGACCGGATATTGACTTCGGCGACGGCGAAACTGTCCGTGACCGATGCCGCTCGACAGATGACAGCCGGGCGATCGTCGGTGGTCATCGCGGGCCGCCCACCTGCGGGACCACCGCGTGGTCGACCGCACCGCTCCTGCAGTTCGACGCCTTGCAGTCGGCGGCGCCGCCCTCGAGCCAATCGATCAAGACCCGGCGCTCGCGCTCTCGCGCCAACAGCGCCCGGCTGCTGGCATCGAATACGATCCGCAACGCGTCGGCTGCCAGATCTTTCCAGTGCGCGAGCAGCAACAACGGCGCTGCCGCGCCGAGCTTGGGATAGACCGGCCGCAACGACTCTGACGTGGGCAGCAGACGCTCGCGCCAGCGGGCAGCGTGGGTGAGGCGCCGCCAGCGCTTGTCGATCCACGCACGCGCCAGCACCGGTAGGCGACGTGTCAACGCCGCGTAGTGCCCGCCCAGGCACAACTCGCGGGCGATGCGCGTCCAGCGGGCATCCGGCAGCGCGAGTCGATCGAGCACCGCCTGCGGCACGTCGGCTCGCAGCAAGTCGCGAGCGGTGACAAGGCACAACGAGACGCACCGTTGGGCATGCCAAGCCTCGGCGCGCAGCAGCACGTCGTTCCAATCGAGCGTCGGGCCGTGATGGCGCAGGACTGCTGCGATGTCGGCCAACTGCCGCAGCCCGCCGTCGAACTGCTTCCAGCCGTGATCGTATGCACTGTGCAGGCAAAGGTGCAACAGCAGATCGGCCGGCGACAGCGCGAGCGAGCGAACGGGCCCGATGCGCACCGGTACGGCCCGCTCCCACAGTCCCGGGATGTCGATGGCAAACGGCGAACCGTCGTCCTCGATGGTCCAGTGCAGTTCAACCTGCACGCCGTCGAGCTCGAAGGCGGGCAGCTGGTGCGCGCTCGCACGCCGCGACGTTCCCTGCTGCCATCGCATCGCACGCAACACCTGTGCCGCGCGTTCGAGGTCGCGCGTGCGCACAAGCAGATCGACGTCGGCCATCACGCGCAGCGCAGGGTCGGGATAAACGGCCTGCGCGAGGTAAGCGCCCTTCAGAACGACGACGTCGATCGACTCGGCGCTCAGGCGTTCGAGCAGCGCGCCAAGATGCGCGTAGAGCCGCAGGTTGCGCAGCCGGTTCTTCAGGTAGTGCGCCTCGAGCGAGCGCACGACATCTGCCGGCACGTCCGGCCAGCGCGTCAGTTCGAGATGGGCGAGCGCGGAAACGCCGTGTCGCGACGCGTCCGCCACGAAGGAGGCCCAGCCCGCCGCATCGAGCCGTGGTGCATCGTCGACGCGACCTGCCAGGACGTCGAGCAGCGCCTGCAGCGGCTCGGACGTCTGCATTCAGCGATACCCGCTGGCCTGCGCCTCGAAGAGGTCGGCATAGCGGCCGGCGCGGCGGACCAGTTCGTCGTGCGTGCCACTTTCGATCACCCGCCCCTCGCGCAGCACGTAGATGCGGTCGGCCATCTTGACGGTGGACAGCCGATGGCTGACCAGGATCGCCGAGCGGCCCGCGGCCAACTCACGGAACCGCCTGAACATCTCGTACTCCGCCGACGCGTCCATCGCGCTGGTCGGCTCGTCGAGGACGATCACCTGCGCGTCGCGCAGCAACGCGCGCGCCAGCGCGATCTTCTGCCACTCGCCGACGCTCAATTCCTCGCCGGTATCGAAGTAGTTGCCGAGCACGGTGTCCATGCCTCCGGGCAGACGGTCGATCAGGTCTGCCGCGCCAGCCTGTCGGGCAGCCCGGGCCAGTTGCGGCGGGTCGGCCGCCCGCTCGATGTCGCCGAACCAGATGTTCTCGCGCACCGTCAGGTTGTAGCGCGCGTAGTCCTGGAAGATCACGCTCAGCTGGCGCCGCAGCGTGGTGGTGCTGAAATCCCGGGCGTCGATCCCGTCGAACAGGATGCGGCCGCCGTCGGGGTCGTACAGGCGCGCCAACAGCTTTATCAAGGTGGTCTTGCCGGAGCCGTTCTCACCGACCAGCGCGATGGTGGCGCCGGCTGGAATGACGAGATCGACGTCACGCAGCACCTGCTTGCCGCCGTATCCGAACGAAACCTTCTCGAACACGATGCCGTCGCGCAGCGGCCGCGGCATCGCGTGCGGGCGTTCTGGCTCGCGCACCTTTCGCTTCAGGTCGAGGAACTCGTACAGGTTGGTCAGGAACAGGCTGTCCTCGTAGAGAGACGACAGGCCGCGTAGCAGTTGGCGCAGGAAATCCTGCCCGCGCTGGAAGCCCTGGAAATACATCACCAAGTCGCCCAGCGTGATGCCGCCGCCGACGGCGGTCCACGCGATGTAGGCGTAAGCCCCGAACACAGCCACCGTGGCCAGGCTCTGCGCCACCCATTCGTGCAGCGCTCGGCGCCGCAACAGAGCGAGGCCTTCGCGCCGCAGTCTCTCGCGCAGATCGCGGTACTGGCGCACGAACAGGTTGCCCAGGCCGAACAGGCGCAGTTCCTGCGCGAAGAAGTTGGCCGTCAGCAGATCGCTGAAGTAGCGGGCGCGCCGTTCGGTCGGCGTGTTGCGGCGCCGCCAGTCGTACTGCGTGCTGGCGTAGCGCAGGTGCACCAGACCTTCGGGGACGACGGCCAGAAGCAGCACCAGTGCGACGCCCCAATGCAGCGAGAAGAGCAGCGCCGCCATCGCCGCCAACGACAGCGCGCTCTGACAAATGACGATCAGCCCCTTGGCGATGCGCCCCGGTCGGTACGGTGCCTCCTGTTGGGCGCGGTGCAAGGTGTCGTAGTACTCCGAGTTCTCGTAGTAGGCCAAATCGACTTCGATCGACTTGGCATGCATCACGTCCTGCACGTGGTCGGCCACGCGCTGCGACTGCGCTTCGCCGAGGACACCGGCGACGGAGTTCGCCAGCGCAGCAATCAGCGCAACCGCTGCGGCCGCGGCGATCAGCACGAAGATCGCCTGCAATGCCGTCGGGTCAGCACTCAGCCCGCGCGCCATTGCGGCGGCGATCGCGTCGACGATGAGCTTGACGAGGTACAGGGCAACCAGCGGCATCACGCTCTGAACGACCACCAGTACGGCGCTGGCGACCGCGAGCCCAGGTGCAGCGTCCCATGCCAGGACGAACGCACGCGTCAGGCTGCGACTCATGCGACCGATGCCGCGCTGCTTGTGGGACATGGCCAGCCCTGGCGGTGGCTTAGGCGCTCGCCGCGATCGGTAGGAACGTCGCGTAGGGTGAAGGCCTGGCGGCGTACCTTTCCCAGCAGACACGGCGGCCGACGGCCAGCGCGAGGTCTTCGAGCTCGCGCTGGCTGAAGGTGTAGGCGAAGCCCCGCCGTGCACGGTAGCTCAACCGTCGACTGTCGCAAGGCGACATGCCGCGCAGGCGAGCGATGGTCCGCCCGATGCGGTTGCCGAGGCGCGCCGCGCGTCCCGCAGGCGGGCCGGCCGACGGCGCCTCCAACCACAGGAAGCTGGCGATGACCGGCCCGGTCGGGCACAGCGCGTGCAGCGCCCGCATCAACCTTCGTTGCTCGCGTTCGTCGAGGACGTGACTCAAGCTCCCGCAACCGAGCACCACGGCGTCGAATCGAATGTGGCGCCATCCATCGCCGCCTGCCCCATCGATCACGCTGGCGCTCAGCTGCTCGTACGACAAACGCTCGACGCGGCCTCGACCCGCGAGGCGGCGGCCGCTCTCGGCCACGCACTCTGGCGCCGGGTCGAACGCGTCGACGCTGTAACCCTGCGCAGCGAGCGCGACCGCCTCACGGCCCGTGCCGCACGCACCGACCAGAATGCGCGACGGCGGCGGTGGAAGGCGCTTCGCAAACAGGGCCGACTCGATCTCGAACAGATCGCTTCCGTCGGCCTTGAGCGCCGGACGGTCGTCGTAGAGCATGACGGTCAGCTCGCTCTTTTCATCGACGTTCAGCGCGGCACCCATTGCTGCACCGGACACGCGCTGGACCGAATCGAGAACTCGCGTGAAGAAGGCTCGCCGGCGGACGTCGGCTTGCTGCGCCAGCAGGGCCTCGAAACGGCACCAGGCCCCGGCCGCACCCAGCAGCAGCCGGGAACCCCGCGGGCGACGCGCTCCGGCGGAGCCGGCAGCCGGGGCTTCCGACGTTCTCAGTAGAGAAGCTTGCGGATCCATGCGTGGCGCTGATCGGCAGCGTCGAGCCATTCGATGAACCGCTGCGCCAGACCGGCATCGATCTTGAGCACAAGGCGGCTGGCCGCCAGCACGGCGGCCGCCAGCAGGCGATCGCGACGCGGCGGCAAACTCTGCGCAGCGGGTGGTCGCCAGCCGGAGCCCGAGTCGATCTCGTTCACCGGCCCGAGCACGGCTGCGACATCGACCGGCGAATCGGGCAACAGCATCGCATCGCCGCGCGTCAACAGGTGCCGACCGCCGCAATAGACAATCCGATGCACGACGATCTTCTCGCCAGCCATGAACGCAACGACGTCTCCGACCCGGTGCGGCGCGTGCCCGAAAGCGATGCGAATCCGAGATCCGCGCGGAATTGACGCTTCCATGCTGGCGCCGCGAATGCGGCATTCGACGACGGTGGTTTCACCGTTGGCCGCACTCCGGCGATCAACCGCGGCGCGAACTCTCTCGCGCTCCTGCCAGATGAACGCTCCGAGCCCGTCGAGCCGATCAGTTTCGCGATCGGACATCTCACCGAGCTCGCCCGCCGCGTTCATTCGAGCAGCTACCTGGCGCCGGCCTGATTTGCCTGCGGCGAACCCTTCGACGTCTCGCGCGCCGCGGAGGCAAGCTCCATGGCCTGACGCACCTCTTCTTCGGTGAACCCCGCATCGAGTCGTGCTTGCACTGCCGCGGGGTAGTCGGCGCCCTCGACGCCCTCGGTGCCCATCACCTTGCGAAACGCCTGGGCAGCGGCGTTCAGCGACACCCCCATGCGCAGCAGCGTGCGTGGGTCTTCCTTCAGCGCCTTGCGGATCCACTCGTTGGCGAACCGCACGTGCGAGACCTCGTCGGCCAGTTGTGCTTCGTAGAACTCGGCCAGGTCGTGGTCACCGATCTTGCGTGCTTCTTCGACACCATAGGCGATGGCGTCGAGGCCACCCGCCTCGAAGCTGCGGTTCTGGATCACCAGGCGCGAGATCAGGTCGTCGCGCGCGGTGATGATGCGGTACTGGAAGTTCAGCACCGGGAACTGGCCCACGTGGCCGCCGCGGCGCTCGACCTGCGCGCGGTAGGCCAGCGCATGGCGCGCCTCGTCGGCGCACTGGCGGGCCAGCTGCATCCGCAGCGGCCACGCCGCGTCGGGAAAGTCGACCAACGCCTGCGCCGAAGCTTCAAGGCTGTCAACCTCCTCGTTCATCTGGCGATGAAAGAACTGCACCTTGTGCAGCGGGTGATCACCGGGGAAGTTGTCGCAATCGATCCAGCGCTCTCTGACCGTGAAGCGCGAGTCGCGCGCGGGGTCGCCGCCGAACAGCGCGCCGTTCATGCAGCTCGCCTCACCTCGCCGGCGCCATCGTCGACCACCAGCTCGGGCACGCTCTCCTCACGCCCGGCGAGTTGTTGCAGCCAAGCCGGGTCGTCGCAGCGCAGCGATGGCAGCTCGGCGCGCAGCTTCTCGGCCTCGCGCCTCATGCGCTCGCTGGCGATGAGGATGCCTTCGATCACGCGCACGCTCGGCGCGTCCATCAGGGTGTCGGTGCGCTGCAGGTAGCGGCGATAGCGAGCCTCCAGCGCCGGCAGCATCACGTCGTACATCGCCGCGATGCGCTGCGCCGTACCCGCGACGGTGCCGATCTCGCCGAGCAGGTCGACATAAGCGGCGACCGGCGCGCTGCTGTGCTGCAGCGGCAACCGCAACTCGTGCGCCCGCTTGCCCAGGGCATCGGCGGCCTGTGCCGTGTCCCAGATGTGCGGGCCGAACAGCAGCTTGGCTTCCATCTCGGCAGTCGTCGGCACCCACGCCGACAGCATCTCCATCAGGCGCACCTCGACGAAGCGAAACGTCGAGACGTGCTGGCCGCGTTGCTTGACTGTCAGTGCCATGAATCCTCCAGACGGTGTTCGATCAGATCGGCGGTCGCTTCGGGGTCGGCGACGTCGAGCCACGCGCAGGGCACGCGCTCGAGCAGCCGCAGGAACGACATGAACTGCAACAGGCGCAAGGCCGGGGTCGTCGCCCACGCCAGCCACAGCGTGGTGTTCAATGCGAAGCGCGACCCGGCGGCGAAATCACTGGCGGTCGGCGCAAAGCGCTCGACGTGCGGCTGCCTCGCGAAGCTGCGCAGGAACAGCACGCAACCCAACGGCAGCGGGCTCGCGACCGCCGCAGGAAAGGCGTCTGCCACGCGCAGCCGAATGCGCGGCAGGCCATCGGCATACGGCGCGTCCCACTGCCCGCTGGCGAAATGCGACTCCAGGGACCGCGCATGCGGGCCCGGGCGCACGTGCGCGACGCGCCAGAAGTGCACCAGTTCACCGCTCTGCATGCGAATGGCCGCCACGTCATCGCCGAAATAGCGATGGCCGCGCGACGCGAGACTCAACGCGGTGGTCGTCTTGCCGGCGCCGCTGGGGCCGATCAGCAGGACGCCGGTGTGGCCGATCCCGACCGCCGCCGCGTGCGCGAACAACAGCGTACGCTGCAATGCGAGCACGGAATCGACCAGCAGCCGGCCCAGCACGCGCGCACCGATCAGTGGCACGTCGACGAGCAGGTCTTGGCCGCGCGCAGCCGCTGCCACCCGGGCGCTATCGACGTGCACGATCGGGCGCCAGCCGGCGGGCTGAGGCACGCCCTCGACGTACTCGGGATTCGCCACCGGATGCTTGAGCAGGCCAAGCGCGATGTCGAACGCCGGGGCCAGCTGCGGCGACTGAAAGCGCACCAAGGCGAGCCGCCCCTCCTCGACGCTGCGGACGATGCAGCGCACGCGCGGCAGCGTCGACGCCTGCGGGTCGTCGGCCTCGATCGCGCCCTCGCCGTAGTGGTCGGCGAGCTCGCCGATCAGCGCGTCGCAATCG
The DNA here is from genome assembly GCA_035764445.1 of Burkholderiaceae bacterium. Taxonomy (GTDB): domain Bacteria; phylum Pseudomonadota; class Gammaproteobacteria; order Burkholderiales; family Burkholderiaceae_C; genus JAEUPI01. The sequence continues at coordinate 5,648 of DASTZF010000374.1, read as the reverse complement.
GAAGCGACGTCGAGCGCTGCGTCGCCGAGGCGCAGCACCGCGCGCCACTGCGGCGGCGGCGCCGATTCCGCCTCGATCTCGCTGGCCCGCTCGAGCCAGTCGAGGGCCGGCACATCGAACAGCGGCAGGCGGCCCCAGGCCGGCCCGCCGGCGGACCATTCACGCACGCCGAGCCTCTGCCGCCTCGTTCACGAGGCCCGAGAAGCCCTCCTGGCGAAGGATCTCAGCGATCTCGTCGTCGGTGAACTCGGCCAGGCGCCGGTCCTCGACGTTGGCGAACACGTCGACGCGCGTGTAGCCGGTCATCGGCACACCGGCTGCGTTGACCTCGCCCTCCTGCGGTGCCATCGCGGCCGTGATGGCCTGCAGATGCCGCACGGCCTGCGCCACCTTGAACAGCGTGCGCGGCTGCTCGCGCGCCAGGCGCTTGAGCCACTGGTTGGCGAAGCGTACGTGCTGGATCTCGTCGGCCAGGATGCCGGCCAGGATCTCGGCGGTCTCGTCGTCGCCGGACTTGCGCCAAGTGTCGACCAGCTCGCGCAGCAGATCCATCTCGCCGCCCTCGAACGTGCGGTTTTGCAGCGCCAGCCGCCCGACCAGCGAATCCAGCATGCAGGTGATGCCCCATTCGTAGTTCATCACCGCGAACTCGCCCTTGCGGCCGCCGAGCTCGCGCAGGCGGTTGTAGAGCATCTGCGTGTGGCGGGTCTCGTCCCAGCACTGGCGGGCCAGATCCATCTTCAGCTCCCACTCGGTGTCGGGGAAGTCGACGATGCATTGCGCCGCGATCTCGAGACTCTGCATCTCGTTGTGCATGTGCATGTGGATACGCTGCCTGCGCGACCGGTCGGACATGTCGCTCAGGTTTTCCATCTCCTTGTGCAGGTGCACGACGCGAAAGCAGTCCTCGCGCGCCGGATCGCGGCGGAACGCCACGCCGCGCACCATCTTGACCTCGGGTGCGGAGTACGAACTCATGGACGGGTTCCCTCGAATCGTGGCCGGCGCGTCGTGCGCAGGCTGTGACTGTGGCAGGCGAGGAAGTGGGGCGCTGCATGCCGCCCCACTCGGCGACACTCAACCTCCGCTGCCGCCGCCAGTCATCCACCAGCAGCCGGCAGCGCTGATTTCCACTGCCGTCATCTGGAAGGCTTTTAGGACTTCTTCGTCGCTCATCACCGTGATGCGAGGCGCCTCGTACTGCGGACGATCCTCGGTCGCGGCGCGGAGCTCCTTCGAGCCCATCGACACGTCACTCATGCTTCACCTCCATTTGCCGGTTGGCACACGAGTCAACACCGAACGACGAGTCCCAGTGACAGCATTTCGCCGAGCGCCGAATCGACATCGGATCGTGCCTTGTCGAGGTCTACGCCACCAAAGCTTGCGCCCAGTCGCTCGGCGATCTCCGCGCCGGTCGCGGGCTGCTTGAGCTCCGACCAGATGAAGGACGACGTGCGATTGAGAACGCAGAACTTGTTGCTCGATGAGTGAAAGAGGATCACTTCGTCTCGCAGGGGCGCTGACTCGATGCCGACACTTTGCTGATAGCGATCGACCATCCCTACCTCCATGCCATGCGCCAAGACTCGCAGACGGCCATACAACCACCGCCCGAAAAAATGGTAATGATTTGCCACGGAAATTGTCAGTGGCACGCACCCCCTAGGAACCGACCCCCTCACTTGAGGGTGATGAAGACCCGCGCAGAGCCGCCCCTCACTTGAGGGTGATGAGGCCCTTGCTCGCGACTCGAGCGGTCAGCGCGACCGCTCGCGCGGGCGAAGGTCAAGCCGGCTCGAGCAGCATCAAGCCCGAGGCGGTGTTCGAGATCGGGATGTGGTAGTTGCTGTGCAGCGTCCGCGCCTGGGCACCGAGCGCCGCTCGTGCGGCCAGCCACATCACGAGTTCGACGCCTTGCGTCCCGGTCAGGCGGACAAGCTCGCGCACCGAATACTGTGCGGCCCACTGCGGATCGTCCGCGAGGCTCGCCATGAATTGCTCGTCGAACGGCCGGTTGATGAAGCCGGCGCGCCGACCGTCGAGCTGATGAGACAGCCCGCCGGTGCCGATCACCAGCACGCGCTGCGTGCCGCGCCACGAGCGGATCGCGCGGCCGATGGCTTCGCCGAGGCGGTAGCAGCGCTGCGCCGAGGGCAACGGGAACTGCACGGTGTTGATGCACACCGGCACCACGCTCACTGGCCAGCGCTGGTCGGGCCACAGCAGCGCCATCGGCAGCGTGAAGGCATGGTCGACCAGCATCTCCTGGCAGGTCGTGATGTCGAACTCCTCACCGATCAGCGATTCGATCAAATGCCACGACAGCTCGAGGTCACCGCGGAACGGCGCCACTTGTGGAATGCCCCAGCCTTCGTCGGCGTTGCGGTATTCGGGCGCCGCACCGACTGCGAAGGTGGGCATCTTGTCGAGGAAGAAGTTCAATCCGTGGTCGTTGTAGATCACCACGGCGACGTCGGGCTTGGCTTCGTCGAGCCAGCGTCGCACCGGCGGGAACCCCTCGAAGAACGGCTTCCAGTACGGATCGGCCTGCAGGCCCTTGGCCATCGCGCCGCCGATCGCGGGCACGTGTGAGGTGGTGATCGCGCCGACGATATACGCCACTTGTCAGCCCCGTGCGGCGACGAGCTTCGCCTTGAATTGATCCTTGCTCATTCCGGTCTGCTGCGCGCCGAGATCCTGCACGTCGAGGCCGAAGATGCCCGCCAGCTTGGCCAGGTAGTACACGTTGCCGCCAGCGGCGATCAGGCGCAGCACGTCGCGCTGGCGCACCGCCTCGCGTTGTTCGACATTGAGGCCGTAGCGCGCACAGTAGGCGTCCTCGTCGCGCACGAACGCCTGCCGGTTGGCAGCGTCGTTGAACGAGAAGCACATCTTGTTGAGCGCGTAGCCCTTGCGTGCCTGCACGCCGTCGAACAGCGTGGTGCCTGGAATGTCGATGTCGCCGCTGCGGCTCATGGCAGCCCCTGGTGATGCGCCCTCGCGCGGTGAGCCGAGCTTGCCAGCCGCCGGGCCGCGATTCCTTGCCCTGCATCAAGAACTGACTGTGCGGCTGACCCGGGACACTAGGACCCTCCGGCGTCGACTTGGCGGCGAGCAAGGGCCTTCACGCTGCGCTCATTGCAGCTGTTGCTCGAGCTGGTGCAGTACTTCGTAGCACGGCAACACTTGCGCGACGCTCCCGTTGGGCTCCCTGCCCTCACGGATGGCGGCGAAGAACTCGCGGTCCTGCAGCTCGATACCGTTCATCGACACGTCGACCTTCGAGACGTCGATCTTCTCGTCCTTGCCGCTGAAGAGATCGTCGTAGCGCGCGATGTAGGTGCCGCTGTCGCCGATATAGCGGAAGAACGTGCCGAGCGGCCCCTCGTTGTTGAAGCTCAGGCTGAGCGTGCAGATCGCGCCATTGGCCGCCTTGAGCTGGATGCTCATGTCCATCGCTATGCCCAGCGTCGGATGAATCGGACCCTGCACCGCATTGGCCTTGACGATCGGCGATCGCGCCTGGTAGGCGAACAGGTCGACCGTGTGCGCGGCGTGGTGCCACAGCAGGTGGTCGGTCCAGCTCCGTGGCTGGCCGAGCGCGTTGATGTTGGTGCGGCGGAAGAAGTACGTCTGCACGTCCATCTGCTGGATGTTGAACTCGCCGGCAAGGATCTTCTTGCGCACCCACTGATGGCTCGGGTTGAAGCGCCGCGTGTGGCCGCACATTGCCACCTTGCCGGTCTGCTGCTGCAGCCCGACCACCGCCTGGCCATCCTTCAGCCGGTCGCACAGCGGGATCTCGACCTGCACGTGCTTGCCGGCCCTCAGACACGCGATGCTCTGCTCGGCGTGCATCTGCGTCGGCGTGCACAGGATCACCGCGTCGACTTCCTTGACCTTCAGGCTCTCGGTGAGGTCGGTCGCCACGTGCGCGATGCCGTACTTGTGGGCCACTTCCTTGGTCTTGTCGTATTCGCGGCCGACCACCGAAATCACCTTCACGTCGGCGATGTTCTTGATCGCGTCGAGGTGCTTGACGCCGAACGCCCCGGCACCGGCCAGGGCCACGTGGATCGTCATGTCAGTTCTCCAGGATCAGGTGCCCGACGGCGGTGTTCGACGCCGGCACGTGGTAGAAGCGGTGTGTCACCTTTGGCGGCGGTCCACCGGCGATGTCGGCCATGGCGCCGCGCGCGATCAGCCACATCACGAGCTCGATGCCTTCGCTGCCGGCCTCGCGCACGTACTCGATGTGCGGCACCTGCGCGAGCGCGGCCGGGTCGTCGATCAGGCGGTCGAGGAAGCGGTTGTCCCAGTCCTTGTTGATGAGCCCGGCGCGCGCACCCTGCAGCTGGTGGCTCATGCCGCCGGTGCCCCAGATCTGCACGTTCAGCGGCTCGTCGAACGACTCCACCGCCTTGCGAATCGCCTGCCCCAGCATGAAGCAGCGACGCCCCGACGGCACCGGGTACTGCACGACGTTGACCGCGAACGGGATCACCCGACACGGCCATGCCTTCGGCTGGCCAAACAGCAGCGACAGCGGCACCGTGAGGCCGTGGTCGACGTCCATCTTGTTGACGATGGTGAGGTCGAAGTCATCCTGGATCACGCTCTGCGCGATGTGCGACGCGAGTTCGGGGTGGCCGAGCACCTTGGGCACCGGCCGCGGGCCCCAGCCTTCATCGGCCACCGGGTACTCCGCCGCGGTACCGATCGCGAAGGTCGGAATGATCTCCAGGCTGAACGACGTGGCGTGGTCGTTGTAGACGAGGAAGATCACGTCGGGCACGCGCTCGGTGATCCAGCGGCGACTGAACTCATAGCCGGAAAACAGCCTTTGCCAGTACGGCTCTTGGACCTTGCCGAGGTCCATCGCCGCGCCGATGGCGGGCACATGGCTGGTATAGACCGATGCGCTGATGCGGGCCATATCAGCGCCGCCCGGCCGCCCGAAGGCGCTGACGCACCCCCTCGGGGGGCAGCAAACGAAGTGAGCGTGGGGGCATCATTTCAGAGCGTCCCCTTGCCGTGGCCCTGCGGCTGGTGGCTCGCCTGCGCGTCGCCGTCTTCGCCGATCACGCGGTTGCCCTCGATCGAGCGCCCTCCCTGGATCATCATGTCGCGGTACTCCTCCTCGGTCATGCCGGTCATGCTGCCGGCCATCTGCTGAAAGCTCTTGCCGTGCGTCGCGCCCAGCTTGGCCAGGAAATAGATGTTGCCGCCGGCGGCGATGCAGCGGTTCAGGTCGCGCGCCAGCACGGCCTGCTTCTGCTCCTCGGTCATCGGCCACTCGTCGAGGTAGGCGCGCTCGTTGGCCTTGAAACGCTCGCGGTTGTCCGCCCTCATCAACGACATGCAGAACTGGTTGAGCCAATAGCCTTTGCGCGACTGCTCGGCGTCGAAGATCGTGGTGCCGGGAACGTCCTGGTAGGGCTTGTGCAGCGCCATCGTGGTCCTCTTCGTCAGGGCTCGCAGGTGAAACTGGAGGCGCTGGCCGCGGCGCCGCCCTTGTAGCGCGGCACCAGCGGCCATTGGCACAACGGCCGCGCGCGCGTCACTGCGAACGGTGGCTTGGCGTCCTGCTCGACCAGCGTGAGGCCCTGCGGCGGCTTGCCGCGCTCGACCCAATCGACCAGCGC
>DASTZF010000373.1:0-2792 GCA_035764445.1 Burkholderiaceae bacterium | reverse complement strand
TGCAGCGCGAGCGCTCGCTGCTCGCAGCTGCGCGCGACGCCAGCGGCTCGCGCGAGCCGCTGCAGCCGTGGGACTGGCGCTATTGGGCCGAGCAGGTGCGACGCCGGCACTACGCGCTCGACGATGCCGAGCTGAAGCCGTACTTCGCGCTGCCAAACATGGTGCAGGCGGCGTTCGACTGCGCGCAGCGCCTGTTCGGCGTGCGCTTCACGGCGCGCGACGATGTCGGCAGCTATCACGCGGACGTGCGCGCCTACGAGGTCAGCGAAGCCGACGGCCGCCCGATCGGACTGTTCCTGCAGGACAACTTCGCGCGCGCTGGCAAACGCAGCGGCGCCTGGATGAGCGCGCTGCACTGGCAGCACCGCAACGGCCTCGAATCGAGGCCGGTCGTCCTGAACAACAACAACTTCGCGCGCGGCGACGGGCATGGACCGACGCTGCTCTCGCTCGACGACGTGCGCACGTTGTTCCACGAGTTCGGCCATGGGCTGCACGGCCTGCTGTCCGACGTGCGCTACGAGCGGCTGTCGGGCACGCAGGTGCTGCGCGACTTTGTCGAGTTGCCGTCGCAGCTGTTCGAGCACTGGATCGACGAGCCCGAGGTGCTCAGACGCCACGCGCGCCACTGCCAGACCGGCGAGCCGATCCCCGACGTGCTGATCGAGCGCGTGCGCGCGGCGCGCCGCTTCGGCCAGGCCTACGAGTCGGTGCGCTACACCGCCAGCGCGCTGCTCGACATGGCCGCACACGCGGCGAGCGAGCCGATCGACGACATCGTCGCCTTCGAGGCGCGCCTGCTGGCCGAGCGCGGGGCACCGGCGGTGGCAGGGCTCAACCACCGGCTGCCGCACTTCCAGCACCTGTTCTCCGGCGCGAGCTACGCGGCGGGCTACTACGTCTACATGTGGGCCGAGGTGCTCGACGCCGACGCCTACGACGCGTTCGTCGAAGCCGGCGATCCGTTCGACCCCGCGGTCGCGCAACGCGCACGGCGCTGGATCTACTCCAGCGGCAACAGCATTGAGCCCGGCGCCGCATACGAGGCCTTTCGGGGACGCGCGGCCCACATCGAGCCGATGCTGCGCGAGCGGGGGTTGGTCGACGACTGAGCGCTGGAGCGCCGCAGAATTGCTGCGCAATTCCGCCGCGAGTCTGGTGAGTGGGGCCAGGACCGGCGAAGCCGGATCCTGGCCCCAGTGGAGACTGCGCTGCGTGTTACTTCGCGCAGTCTTGCAAGCGGGCCGCACGGGCGGCCCGCTGGAGGACCCCACGAAGCAACGCGCAGGAGGGTCCATCTTGTGAGAAGGATCCGGCTCTGCCGGTCCTTCTCACACTGACTAGCCTTGCTGAGGAATTGCGCAGCAATTTCTCGGCGTTTGCCTCAGCGCTTGCCGAACAGCGTATCGAGCGCGCCGAGGAAGATCCTGAAGTCCAGCGGCTTGGTCCAGTAGTCGGCGAAGCCCGCGCCGAGCGCGACCTGGATGTCCTCCGGCATCGCGTTGGCCGACAGCGCGATGCAGGGGATCGAGGCGGTGGCGGGGTCGGCGCGCAGCCGGCGCAGCACCTCGATGCCGTCGATGTCGGGCAGCTGCATGTCGAGCAGGATCAGGTCGGGCTGCGCGTGCCGCGCGCGGTCGATGCCGCTGGCGCCGTCGTCGGCTTCGTCGAGCGTGAGGTTGCCGCGTTGGGCGACCAGCTCGCGGACGATCAGCGCGTTGACCGGGTTGTCCTCGATGTAGAGCAGACGGCCGTTGCGCGTGTTGGCGTCCGCGCCGTTGACGTGGGTATCCTGCGGCACCGACGCCGCCTTGGCGGCGACGGCCTGCTCGTCGAGCGCCGGGCACGGCAACCGCACCTCGAACACGCTGCCAACGCCGGGTGTGCTCTGCACCTGCACGCTGCCGCTCATGCGCTCGACGTTGGCCTTGACGATCGCCAGGCCGATGCCGGTGCCCTCGATGCCCTTGCTCTCGACGCCGAGCCGGTTGAACGGCTCGAACACGTGATCGAGCTGATCGCTCACCATGCCGCGACCGGTGTCGCGCACGCGCAGCGCGACCTGCGGTCCGACCCGCTGCGCCTCCACGTGCACCGAGCCAGCGCGGCGGTTGTACTTGATCGCGTTGGTCAGCAGGTTGAGCAGCACCTGGCGCAGCCGCGTCGAATCGGCCCACGCGCTGTGCGCGAGCGCGTCCGCGCGGACTTGCACACCGTGCTCGGCGGCCAGGTTGGCGACCATCGGGGCGGCGGCTTCGTACACCGTGCGCAGCTCGACCGCCTGCGGCTCGAACTTGATCTCGCCGGTGTCGAGGCTCGACAGGTCGAGCACATCGTTGACCAGCGCAAGCAGGTGCTCGCCCGCGGCGAGGATGTGCCGCAATTGTTCGCGCGGCTCGCCGCTCAGGGCCACGGCCGGGTCGGTCAGCAGCAGCTGAGCGAAGCCGATCACCGCGTGCAGCGGCGTGCGCAGCTCGTGGCTCATGCGCGCGAGGAACTGCGACTTGGCGCGGCTCTCGCGCTGCGCGAGCATGCGCTCCTGCGCTGCCTGCTCGGCCGCGCGCGCCTGCGTCACGTCCCAGTTGACGCCCAGGCGCCGCACCTCCAGGCCGTTGGCGTCGACGATCGGGATCGAGCGCGTCGCCAGCCAATGCCAGCTGCCGTCGGGCCAGCGCACGCGGAACTGCCCGCCCGCCGGCCGCTGCTCGCGCGCGGACAGTTCGTACTCGCGTTTGATCGCCGGCAGGTCGTCGGGGTGCACCAGCGACTGCAGTTCTTCGTAGGACAACGGC
>DASTZF010000372.1:0-7779 GCA_035764445.1 Burkholderiaceae bacterium | reverse complement strand
GCGGTGACGCCGCGTCCGCGCCGGCCGCCGGCGGCGCGGCGCTGGCCGAACCGTCGGGCGCGCAGGGCGCCGCGGCCGGGACGACGGCGCCCACCGTGCAGCAGCCGCCCAGCGCGAGCTACTGGATCGGCCTGGGGGTGGGCGTGCTGCTGCTGGCGGGGTTCTATGCGCTGCTGACGTTCGAGCGCTTCCAGATCTTCAAGATGCTGCTCGCGAGCTTCTTCCCGCTGGTGGTGCTGATCCTCGCAGTGCTCGGCTCGATCGTCTTCGGCTTGGCCACGCCGACCGAGGCGGCCGCGGTCGGCGCCTTCGGTGGCTACCTGCTGGCTGCGGTCTACGCGGTGATCGCCAAGCGCAACGACAAGACGCGCGTGTTCGCCGCCTGGCTGCTTCTGTGGGCGCCGGCGCTGGTAGCGATCGGCTGGTTCGCGCTCAACCTCGACGGCGTGATCAAGGAGCCGGTGTCGCAGGCCTTCGGCGCCTTCGCGCTGCTGTGCGTGCTGGCGTGGGCGGCGCTGGCCTACAAGCAGTCGGGGCTCGACGACCCAGTGCGCGAGTCGGTCAAGTTGACTGCCAAGACCAGCGCGATGGTGTGCTGGCTGTTCGTCGGCTCGGCGATCTTCTCGGCGGCGTTCGCGCTGCTCGGCGGCCAGGAGCTGGTCGAGCGCTGGGTGCTGTCGATGAACCTGAGCAAGGTGCAGTTCATGCTGCTCAGCCAGTTCATCATCTTCATCCTCGGCTGGCCGTTGGAGTGGACCGAGATCATCGTCATCTTCATGCCGATCTTCATCCCGTTGCTGGACAAGTTCGGCGTCGATCCGTTGTTCTTCGGGCTGCTGGTGGCGCTGAACCTGCAGACCGCGTTCCTGAGCCCACCGGTGGCGATGGCGGCGTTCTACCTCAAGGGCGTGAGCCCGCCGCACGTGACGCTGAATCAGATCTTCGCGGGCATGATGCCGTTCATGGGCATCCAGGTGATCGCCATCTTCCTGCTCTACTGGTGGCCCGACATCGGGCTGTGGCTGCCGAGGGCGCTGTACAAGTGAGCGGCGCGGCGTGGCAGCGCCGCGCTGGCGATCAGGGCTTCAGCAAATAACGCGTGCTCGGGCCCTTGCCGGTCTGCTGCAGCAGGCCGCGCTCGGCGAGCGTCGTCAGGTGCTTCGACGCCGTCGCCGGGCTGACGCTGCACAGCTCGGCATAGGCGCTCTTGTTGATCGAGCCGTCGCGCAGCAGGCGCTCGACGAGGGCGGCGCAGCGTGACTCGTCCAGCAGATCATCGAGCTGAGGGCGCCACTGCGCCACCAGTGACTGCTCGCGACTCAGAGCCCGATCGTACGTGTGCCGCAGCTGCGCGAGCTCGGCGGCAAACTGCTCGGTGAGGCCGTGCCGTTGCATCAGCAGCTGCGCGGCTTCGCGCTCCCTGACCGCGATCGTGAGGTAGGCCTGCGCGATGGCCAGCCGTGCCCGCGCATGGGCCTCGGGCGCCAGCGGCACGGCCAACGCCGCGCGGTGGCGCTGGATGTCGCTCATCTGATCGAAGTGGACCACTGACTCTTGGGGTATCAAGCGGTCCTTGGCCTCGCCGGTTCCGGAGGCCGTCGCGGCTGAAGTGCCTCGCAGGACCTCGTCTTTCAGCCGCCGTGTCAACTCGACGAGTCCGGGGCTCGACTCGGCGATCGGTGCGCACAGCACCGCCTCGGCGTGCACGTCGCCTCGCCGCTCGTCCTCGGGATCGAGCGACCGCTGATAGCGCTTGTAGTAGGCCTCGGCCAGGTTGTGGTGGGTGCGATTGGCGTGCAGTCGCAGGTTCGCCTGGAGGCTCTGGGCGAGAGCAAGCTGATATTCCCCGATCGCCTGGTCGATGTCGCCCGACCACAGGTGGATCAGACCGAGGTTGCCGTGCGAGCTGACGACGATGGCGGGTTCGACCGCCCGGCGCGCTGCCAACTCCAGGACGCGCTCCGTGTATCGAATCGCGCGCTCGAACTCCTTGTTCTCCCCGTACAGCAAGCCGAGGTTCAAATGGGTGACCAGGACGGAGCGCTGGTCACCGATGCGCTCGAAGATGTTGAGCGCGCGGTGCTTGTGGTCGAGCGCCTGGCGCAGGTCACCGGCCTGGCGCCAGTACTCGCCCCACGTCTGCTCGAGCATGCCACTCAGCGCATCGGGCAGTGTGTGCCCGGCGCGCAGACGATCGGCGCGCTCGAGCACTGCGCGCGCACGCGGGTCGCTGCGCGCGATGTAGAGCCACGCCAGCCGCACCAGCGTCGTGAGGTACTGCTCAAAGGCCTGCGCATCGTCGATGCCCGGTTCGACCCCCTGCAGGTATTCGACGCTGTGCTCGTAGCAGCTGAACGCACGGTCGGCGTCGCGTGGATCGTGGTAGCGGCCGAGCGCGCTGTAGGCCATGCCCACCAGCAGGCGGTCATTCACTGCGGTCGCGCACTGCAGCGCGCGCTCGAGCGCGAGCAGCTCGCGGTCGGCGGCGTTGCGCGTGCGCGCGAGCGCCGCGCGTGCAATCCACAGGTCGAACTGCACGCGGCTTGGCAGGGCTTCGAGCGGGATGCGGTCGACCAATGCATCGGTCTCGCCGTCGGCGGCGAGGTCGCTGGCGCGATCGCGCAGCAGTGCAACGAACGCTTCGTGGTTGCCGCGATGCAAGTAGTGCCACAGCGCCGCGATGACGTCGCGCCGCGCCAGCGCGCGCTCGGCCTGGCGCGCGTGCCATTGCGTGCGCTCGAGCGCGCCGATGTCGATCGACCTGGCATATACCTCGGCCTGCACGAACCGCCGCAACGACACGCGCCGGGACACGCCGAGCGGAGCTTCCAGCGCGATCTGCGCCAACATTCGCTTGCCGCGCTCCAGGTAGCGATAGAAGGTGCTCGGCCCCACCCCCCACAGGCCGCACAGGTTGTCGACCGCCGCTTCGTCGGCCCTGCGCCGGTAACGGTCGCGGAAGTCCGGGATCGCCCCCAGTCCCGCATGGCACATCACCGCCAGCATCGGCCGCCAGGCGGTCTGGTTGAGCCACGCTTCGCGATCGATGCGATCGAGGCTCGGCTCGAGATCGGGCCGCAGCTGCGTGACCAGCCAGCGCAGCACGATGACCGCCGCATCGACGAGCGCGCGTTCTCCGTCGAGTGCATCGCCGGCGGTGCCGCGCACGATCGGCATATGCCGGCGCAACATCCAATGCGCCAGGCGCGGGCGTTGCTGAAGCAGCTCCGACAGGTTGCCGCTGCGCTGTGCGTTCAACGCCGCATCGAGCAGCGCCTCGACGACGGGGTGACGACGCGATGCCGGCGCCAAACCCGAATCGGCATCGGCTGATGGGGAAGGCTCTGCCGCCGCGCTGGGCGTCATGGCGAGTGCGAATGCGCGGCGGCTGGTCAACACCCGCCGTGCAAGTCAAACTTGGGATTGCCTAGTGTATCGACCGGGTGCTCAGATGGCCGGCCGCAACCGTCGGGGCGCGACGCGGCCGCGCCTGGCCCAGAACTTGAAAAGGGGAAGTGCCATGCGCCAGCTGCCCACGCTGCGGTCCGAATCGAAGCGACCCGACGGCACCGACAGCGTCGTGCTTGCCGTGTACGCACCGTTCGGCAGCGACGCCGTGCTCAGCACGTTCCCCGATGGCGTGCGCAAGCCGATCGCCCAGCAGCCGCTGGTGCAGCAGCTGCGCAAGGTGGCTCGGCTCGGCGTGCACGTGTCCGCGCTGATCGATCTCGTCGACGACTTCAGCTACCTGGTCGAGATCCCGGCTGGCTTGCCGGGACAGATGCGTGTCCACTCGACCTGGAAGCAGGGTATGAGCTCGCCGTACGCGCTGGAAGGCTTCCTGCGCCACACGCAGCAGCGCCATCCGTGTGCAGCCACGGTGCTGGCGTTGGAGGGCCACGGTGCGGGCTTCCTGCCCGACCTCGACATTGCACAGATCACGCCAGCGAGCTCCAGCGGCAACGGCCAGGTCAGCTGGAGCATCGACCCGCAGAACGTTCATGGAACCAACGGCAGCGGCGGGCCGCCGCTGCTCGGTGTCGGCTACCCGGAGCTGCCGGTGCCGTCGCCCGATCTGCCGCACGTGCAATTGCCGATGTCGACCTGGGGCCTCGGTAGCGCATTGCAGCGTGCGACGCGCGCCCGCGGCGGCAGCAAGCTCGCGGTCATCCACTTCGACAACTGCTTCAACATGTCGCTCGAAGTGCTGCACACGGTCGCCGACCACGCCGACTACGCGACCAGCTACTGCAACTACAACTTCTTCAGCGCGGGTGCCGCCTATCCCAAGGTGTTCGCCCGCCTGCGCGCCGCGGGATCGGCGACCCGCGGGCAACTCGCCCATTGGTTCGCGTTGGAAAATCAGAGCGCGCTCAGCGCGCCGCCGTTCTTCCCGACGGTCGGCGCCGCGATTCGCCTGTCGCGCATGCGCGGCATCGTCGCGGCCGTCAACACCCTCGCCGATGCGATGACCGCCGAATTGAAGGTCAACCGCGGCGTCGCTGTGCCGGCGATTCGCAGCGCCATCGTGAGCGCACAGCAGTACGACACCGGCGGCAGCTACGAGCTCGAAACGCCCGATCAGCTGACCGACTTGATGAGCCTGGCCAGCGCGCTGCAGAGGCAACCAACGCTGCCGCCGGGCGTCACCGGTGCCGCGGCCGCGCTCGAAAAGCTGCTGGCCGGTGTCAAGCAGTACGGCGACAACCTGCTGACCAGCGTCGACCCCTCGGTGCGCTGGAACTTCTCGAGCGATGCGCTGGCGATGAACATCCTGCTGCCCGATCCTGCGCTGCAAGGACGCTGGGATTGGCGCTCGCCGTACTACGGCGTCGGGCCGACCGCCGCGCCAGCCGTGCAACGCAACGCGATCGCGTTCCTGACGCCGCGCCCGACGAGCATGTGCTCGTGGGTCGACTTCCTGATCGAGTACCACCGCGACGTGCCCTTCGTCGCGCTGCTGCGCGTGCTGCCGCCGTTCTTCCCGCCATTCAACCCGCGCTTCGATCCGCAGCGCGCCAAGCCGATCCCGAGGCCCGGCGCAGTGCCCGACGACCGCTCGGACAAGGCAGCGTAAGCCGGACTCCAAGCACCTGTGGATCCGCGCTCGGTGGCGTTCGCCCGCGCGGGGCTGGGGGCGGCTCGATGCCGCCAGTGCGGCCGGCGCCCCGAATCGTCTGCCGATCGTCTACTTTTGAACATTCAACCTGTCGCATTGTTGCGTCGCAATGCGACAGCGTTTTCGGTGCAATGCCACCAACGCCGCTGCAGTTTTGCGGCACAGGAGGTCAGAGATGTTGCCCCAGCAGATCCCCTCGAGCGACCGTGCCAATCGCGCGGGACCCCCGCTGCGTCCATTCCCCGTCCTGACCCTGGTTGACAAGGCGCCGCCCCCGAAGCCGCTGACGATGGGCACCACCGTGCCGCCGACCCTTCCCAAGCCGCCGGTCCGCACGCGCTGGCAGTCCGGCGCCATGCCGGCGTTTCCGCTCGAGCCGGCCAATGACCCGGTCAAGCACCTCGATGACGACGACCGCGTTTCGATCGCGATGCTGGCGCTGGTCTTGTGCGTCACCGTCACCATCGCCCTGCTCGGATTCGGACTCCAGGTGCTGCACTGAGTTGGCCGCTCAGCCGCGGCCCGACGCCGCGGGTGCCGGCCGCGTACCGCCGCCGCGGCCGCTGTGGTAGTTGGCGGGACCTTCATCAGCGCGGGATCGGGCTCGCCGCGCTTGAGGTTGCCCAGGCGCGCAGCGAGCGCCCCACTCGCGCATCCGCTCGCCGTACTCGCGCCACGCGGCACCGTCGACGGCCTCGGGCGACATCAGCGCCCCGCGTGACGACGACAGGCGGCGCGCCGGAGATCGGCAGCACGACCCTCTATTGCGGGCAAGCGGCCAAAAAAAGGTTCCTGCGCCGCTGTCACGGCCTGTCGCGCAGGGGAGCACCTGGGGCGGCTCGCCTTGCAGCGCGTCGGCAGCGCATCGCGCCGCCGGCGCGGCTTGCGTACATTGCGCGGCAACGCCCTTCAACCGCAGCCCTTCGTGTCGACCTCCACCGCCCCCGCCGCCTCGACCTGGCAGCGCTTTGCCGCCGCCAGCGTGCGCGCCTTTCATGCCTACGCCGGGTGGCTGGTTGGCATCAGTTGGTGGCGCTTCGTCCTGCTGTCGATCCTGCTGCTGATCGTGGCCGGGATCCTGCAGCACATCCCGCCGTTCAGCTGGCGCACTTCCGAGGTGCTGACGATCGACGAGCGCCGGGTGCCGAAGCCGCCCAAGCCACCCGCGCCACCCCAGGGGCGCGAGCCGATCGTCAAGATCGAGAAGACCAAGCCCAGCGTGAAGGGCGATCACTCCTACGAGATCACGATCGACGAGCGCGGCGTGCGCATCAAGCCGCGCACGCCGCCGGCCAGCGCGCCGCCAGCGCCCGGCGAAGCCTCTGCGCCGGGCCTGCCACCGACCGACGCGCCGTCGGTGGAGATCAAGTTGCCGCAGGGCGCCGACAGCGAGACGGTGCGTGAAGCGGTCGAGGAGGCGCGCAAGGCGATCGTCGAGGCGATCGAGGATGCCAAGGAAGAGGCCAAGGACGCCGCCGAGGCGGCGCGCGAAGAGGCACGGGCCGAGGCCGAACCCGGCCGTCGCCGCGTGAGGGTGCAGACCACGCGCTTCGGCGACTTCCTGCCCGAGCTCGCGTTCCTGTGGATCATCGCGTCGGCGGTGATCAAGATCACCTACAAGCGGCAGATCCAAGCCGAGGCGCAGGCCGCGCAGGCCACCGAGACCGCCGAGGCCGAATCGCTGAAGCGCCAGGTGGTCGAGGCGCGCATGGCAGCGATGCAGGCGCAGGTCGAACCGCACTTCCTGTTCAACACTCTGGCGTCGATCGATCACCTGATCGAAACCGACCCCACGCGCGCCAGCACGATGCAGAAGAACCTGATCGCGCTGCTGCGCGCGTCGATGCCGACGCTGCGCGACGGCGATGGCGGCCCGCGTGACCTGAAACGCGAGCTCGAGGTGATCCGGCCCTATCTGGAGATCCTGAAGGTGCGCATGGAGGACCGCCTGCGCACCGAGATCAACGTGCCCGAAGGGCTGCTGTCGGCCGAGTTCCCGTCGATGATGATCCAGACGCTGGTCGAGAACGCGATCAAGCACGGCCTGGAGCCCAAGCCCGAGGGTGGCTCGCTCAGCGTGCGCGCCGAGGTGCAGCACGGCAAGCTCGCGGTCACGGTGGCCGACAGCGGGGTCGGCTTCGGGAGGGCGGCCACTGCGGGCACCGGCGTCGGCCTGGCCAACATCCGCGAGCGGCTCCAGCTGCTGTACGGCAACAAGGCGACGCTGACGGTCAAGGAGAACCCGGGCGGCGGCACCGCCGTCACCGTGACGGTGCCCTACAAGAGCATCGAGCCCGAAGGAGTCGTCGCATGAACGAGCTGGCCACACCGTCGATGGGTCGCGCCGTGGCCGCACCGCGGCCCGCCGTGCGCTGGCTGCTGGTGTTGGTCTCGGCCGCGCTGCTGATCGCCGCGTGCGTGGCGTGGCGCTGGCTCGACCACGGCCTGCCGTTGCCGGTGGAGATCACGATCGACGGTGAGCGTCTGGCCTGGCACGGCCAACTCGAGTCGCTGCCGTGGACCGACAAGGCCGCGCTGGCCGCCGGCATAGCGGTGGCGGCGATCGCGCTGCCGCTGGCACTGGCCGCTGCGGTGCTGGCAGCGCTCGCGGCGCTGCTGCTCGTGCTGCTGCTCGCGGTGGCGTTGCCGCTGGCGTTGGG
>DASTZF010000371.1:0-3318 GCA_035764445.1 Burkholderiaceae bacterium | reverse complement strand
GCAACCGCGTGCTGATCCAGATGCACGGAGGCTGCTACGTGCTGAACCCCGGCGAGGCGGGGTTGCCCGAGGCGGTGATGATGGCCGGCTTCGGTGGTTTCAAGGTGATCTCGGTCGACTATCGCATGCCGCCCGAGGCGTACTTTCCCGCTGCGCTCGACGATGGCATGACCGTGTACCGCAACGCGTTGAAGTCGACGCCGGCCAAGAACATCGCCATCTTCGGCACCTCGGCCGGCGGCGCATTGACGCTCGAGATGGTGCTCAAGGCCAAGCAGCTGAACCTGCCGATGCCGGCGGCAATTGCGCCGGGCACGCCGATGTCCGACGTCACCAAGGTCGGCGACACGTTCTACACCAATGAGCTGGTCGACAACGTGCTGGTCTCGCGCGACGGCTTCTGCGACGCAGGCGCCAAGGTCTACGCCGCCGGCCACGACATGAAGGATCCGCTGATCTCGCCGGTGTACGGCGACATGAGCGGCTTCCCGCCGACCATCCTGACCAGCGGCACGCGCGACCTGCTGCTCAGCAACACGGTGCGCGTGCACCGCAAGCTGCGGCAGGCCGGCGTCGAGGCGGTGCTGCAGGTCTACGAGGGGCAGTCGCACGCGCACTACCTGCGCGACGACAGCGCCCCGGAAACCAAAGAGGCATTCGGCGAGATCGGCGCGTTCTTCGACAACCACCTCGGCAGGTAACTGCACGTCGGCGCGCGGCGTCGCACGCTACGGCTAGCGGATCGCCACCGGTGCCACCGTCGAGCCGGTAAAGCCGGCGGCCTTCATCGGCTGCATCACGAACGCGAACTCGTGCGCGCCCTTGGCCACCAGTTCGTCGAGCTTCAGGTTCTCCAGCAGGTGGATGCCGTTGACGACGAGCGCCACCTGGTGCACCGGCAGCGAGAGTTTCGGATCGGGGTTCGGCGCCACCTCGACTGGCCAGTTGTCGGCGCCGATCAACATCGGGTCTTGCTTGGCCAGCCATTCGGCGGCGGCGATGCCGATGCCGGGGCAGGTCTTGACGTAGCGCGGGTTGTCCTTGCCGTACAGGCGGCCCCACCCGGTGTGCACGATCACCGCGTCGCCCGGTGCCAGCGTCAGGTTGTGGCGCTTCAGCGCGTCCTGCAGGTCCTGCGGCGTGATCTCGTAGTTGTCGGGCAAGGTGTCGACGCCCTTGAGCCCCGCCACGTCGATCAGCACGCCGCGCGTCATCAGCGTGCCGACCTTCTCCATGCCGAACTTGGTGAAGCCGTTGCGCGTCGAGATCTGGCCGGTCTTGACGCAGTTGTAGTGGCTGTCGTTGTGGCTCTGGTGCGCGAAGCCGTCGAACTGCGTGCCGACCTGGCCGATCTCCGACACCACCAGCTCCTCGTTGCTGCCGCGCATGTTGGAGAACTCGTTCATGAACGTGCGCTTGGTGTGCACGTCGAAGCGGCGCGTGCCGAAGAAGGCCATCTTGCTGTCCAGCGGATGCGCGATCTCGATCACTTCGCCGGTCTTGATCAGCCGCACCGCACGCATCACGCTGGCGGCGTTCATGTGGTTGCCAGAGCCGCGCTCGTCGTTGGCGCCCCACTTCGACGGGCAGCGCACCGATTCGGCCGGCACGCTCCAGGTCTGTGCCATCACCGTGCCCCACGCCCACGCCAGCACCGCCAGCAGTCGATTTGCCCTCATGTTCGTCTCCGATTGTTGGTGGAAGGAAAAACGGCGCGCCGTTGCCGGCGCGCCGCACGCTTGCGCGTCTGCCGATTCCCTAGTCGAGCACGACGCGCGGGAAGTAGAACGACACCACCCAGTTCGGCTGGTCGACGATCGAGCTGATGCGCAGGTCGGCGCACACGCTGCAGAGCATGTAGGCGTCGATCGGCGAGTAGTTGTAGCGCTTGGCGAGCAGCTCGATCATCTCCGTCACCGCGGCGCGCGCGCCGACCATCAGGTCGGGGCCGATGCCGGTGGTGACCTCGTAGCCCTTCTTCTCGAAGTGCGTCGACACCGGGCCCGGGGTCACGTAGCGCGGCGAGCGCAGCCGCGCGTCCTTGACCAGCTCGATCTTCAGGCTGACGTCGATCGCGCTCTCGATCGCGGTGCCGCAGACCTCGCCGTCGCCCTGCGCCGCGTGGGTGTCGCCGACCGAGAACAGCGCGCCGTTGACCTCGATCGGCAGATACAGCTCGGCACCCTCGCAGATGTCGCGCACGTCCATGTTGCCGCCTACGTGGCGCGGCGGAATGATGCTGTGCAGCCCGGGCTCGGCCAGCGCGACGCCGATCGTGCCGCACATCGGCTTCAGCGGCACGCGGCCGCCCGGGCCGTACATCGCGGGCTTCAGCCCGGGGTCGTAGTGCCAGTGGTGCAGGTGCGCGTTCGGAAACTGCTCGGCCAGTAGCCCGAAGCCCGGGATGTTGCCGGTCCAGCCCCAGCCCGACGGCCTGAACGACAGCACGGTGACCTTCAGCGCGTCGCCAGGCTTAGCGCCGTCGACGAACACCGGCCCGGTGACCGGGTTGACGCGCGCGAGGTCGAGCTTCACCAGAGCGGCTGCCGTCGAGTCCTTCGTCAACTGTCCCGACGACGCGTCGACGGTCTCGAAGTGCACCGTCTCACCAGGCGCGATCTTCAGCGTCGGCGGGAACGCGTTGTTCCAGCCGTGGTGGATGTGCTGGCGGTGGATCGTGTGCTGCGTGTGGTCGTGCGAGCTCAAGGTCGTCTCCTCACACGGCGACCGTGAGCGCGCCGTCGATCACCAGGTTGGTGCCCGAGATGCGGCTGGCCATGGGGCTGGAGATGAACACCACGCCGTTGGCCACCTCTTCGGCGGTGCCGAAGCGGCCGGTCGGATTGACCTTCAGGGTCGACGCGAACAGGTCGGGCATGTTCTTCTCGATCGTCTGCCAGATGCCGCCGTCGAAGTAGGTGTTGCCCGGCGACACGCAGTTGACGCGGATGCCCTTGCTCACCAGCTGTCGGCTCAGGCCCTTGGCGTAGTGGATCAGCGCGGCCTTGATCGCGCCGTACGAGCCGGCCGCGAAGTCGACCTCGAAGCCCGACACGCTGGAGATCAGCACGATCGACGCGCTCTTGGACTTTTCCAGGTGCGGCACCGCGGCCTGCACCGCGTTGACGCTGTGCATCATGTCGACGCGGAACGACTTCTCCCAGGTGTCGGCGTTGTCGCCCACCGCCAGGCCGCTGACGTTGCACACCAGCGCGTCGATGCCGCCGAGCTCGCTGGCGCTGGCATTGACCCAGTTGGCGAGCGCGCTGCCATCGGCGACGTCGAAGGCGCGACCGAATGCCTTCACGCCCTTCGCTT
>DASTZF010000370.1:0-9521 GCA_035764445.1 Burkholderiaceae bacterium | reverse complement strand
AGGGATGGTCGCACGAGACTTCAACCGGACCTGGGTCTTCAGGTGGCTCCCCTCCGTCTCCACAGCCGGCCGCGATCGCCGCGATCAAGATGATGAGGGCGCGACACACGCGCAGTGACGTCAGGTTCGGCATGGTTGGTTGCTCCTGCTGGTCCGGAACGGCCGGGGTCCGCCCCAGGCCTCGGCGTCATCCTGGAGCCCCGGCAACCGCAAAGCTTGAGCGAACCTTGATCGAATCCTGATGTTTTCCTGACGCGACCCGAACCCGCTTGTGCCAGGGCGGTGGCCCGCGCATGGCACAGGCTACGGTCTGGTCGACGTTGCCCCAACCCGATACTGGGGGCGACAACGCGCCAACCCCTCACCACAAGGTCAGGCGCTTGCAAGGAGACAAGTGGACTGTGTGCGCCTAAGGGTTGGCCCCGCATTGAACGGCTGCCTTGCGCCGTGCGCGCTAACCACCCCTCAGGTCAATTGCGCTGAGTGTCTGCTGTGGGTGGCGGATTCAACCGGTCGATGCAGCACACAGTCGATGCGCTCGATCGCTGCACGCAGAACCAATCTGCTGATTCCGTCAACTGTCAATACTGAACACATAGGTGAGCGAAGAAGCACAGGCCGGCAGGATCTGATGCCAGCCGCCGATGATTCAATGCGCACGTGTTGGCAGGCCTGTGGAGGGTGGCAATGGATCGTCGATGCGCTGTCTCCAGTGTTGCGCTGCTTGGCATGGGGGTCGCCCTGCCGCCGTGGGCTCAGCGGGGCAGAGTCGCGCGCGTCGCGTGGGTCAGCATGGAGCTCACGAATCCGGAGGCGCCATTCTGGGTCGGGTTCCGCAGAGGCATGCGCGAGCTCCGATGGACCGAAGGCGAGAACATCATCATCACGCCGTGGTGGGCTGACGGGTCGCTCGACCGACTGAAACAGCAGCTCCCGGACATCACCGCCAGCCGCCCTGACGTCATCGTCGTGGCAACGGGGACTGCAGTACCGGCGATCATCGACGCCGGCGTTCAGCAGCCGATCGTGTTCGCCTACAGCGCGGATCCCGTCGTCGGCAAGATCGTCCAGAGCTGGGCCAAGCCAGGCGTCAATCGCACCGGCATCTCGTACTTTTCGCTCGAGTTGTTGCCCAAGCGGATCGAGTTCATCAAGCAGCTAATGCCACAGATGAAGCGCATGGCCATCGTCGGCTGGCCGCCGCACGCGGGTGAACTGCTGGAGCTGGAACGCGCCAAAGTAGCGGCCGATCAGCTGAGCTTGTCCGCTCGCTATTGGGGCGTGGCCACCGCGGCGGAGGTGGATGCCGCGCTGATGGAGATCGAGACCTGGCGGGCGGAAGCCATCCTGGTATTCGGCGGTGCCGTTGCAGCCCAACAGGCGGGCCGCTTTGCCGCGTTTGGCACGGCGCGACGAATTCCAGCGATCTCTGCCTGGGCCGCATTTGCCGATGCGGGCAACCTGATGACGTACGGGCCGTCGATTCAGGAGGCGCAGGTGCGGCTCGCGTCCTTTGTCGACCGCATTCTCAAAGGCGGCAAGGCCTCGGAGATACCGGTCGAGCTGCCAACCAAGATCGAACTGGTCTTCAATCTGAAGGTTGCCAAAGCCATCGGGGTCGACGTCCCTGCTGCATTGCTGCTGCGCGCCGATCGCGTGATCGAGTAGAGGGCATGGGCTCGCCAATGGTCTGTCGACTGAGGCGTCGTTGTGTCCTGGCAGGTGTGGCGACCGAGCGAGATGTCGGCGGCGCTCGATGCCGCGCGCGCCGCAGGTGCACAGGCGCTCCTGATGCTGTCGTCGCCGCTAACCCGAAATGCATCGCAGCAAGTCGCCGACTTCACCGTGCGCCACCGGCTGCCGGCCATCTCGCCGTTTCGTGCCTTTCCAGACGCGGGTGGCCTCGTCAGGTACGGCCCCGACCTCGACTACTTCTTCGCACGCACCGCTGACTTCGCCAACAAGATCCTGCGCGGGACAAATGTTGGAGAGCTACCGATCGAGCAACCGGCGAAGTTTGAACTGGCCGTCGACGCCAACGCTGCGCGAACGCTGAACGTCACTGTGCCGCCCACTGTGCTGATCCGCGCCAATGAGGTGATCAGCTGACCTGCCTAGATCCCGCATGCTGGTGCGCAAACCATCTCGGTTCGCCCCAGCACACGTCGGGCTTTCAACGCAGAACTTTGCCGGTGCGTCCCGCATAGGAAGCATGAACGAGTCGTGCCCGCGCCTGTGAATGGTGATCCGGGGATCTTCGCCGAGTAGCGCAAACCGTCTGCGGAGACTCTGGTGTGGGATGTCGATTTACTCATCCCCAATTATCGCCGCTGTACACGTTGATACGAACGTTCGCTCCAATGCCCCGCGCCAACCCGGAAGAAGCGACGGCAACGACCATTCGCTAGCCCCAAAAGGAGAGGGCCCGCTCACTGGCGGGCCCTTGAATTTCGTCGGTATCCCACCGCTCGACGGCTTGCGCGCTGACATCGTGTGGGACGGAACCGGGACGGAGAACTGCTGGCAAGGCAATGCTTACGCCACGTCCTCGCCGGCGGCGCTGCCGTCATGCGGGCGGTGAGGGTCGATGAGCGAGCGCGCCGGGATGATCGAACGCTCCGACGCACGACCGGCGCTCGCTTTGTACATAGGCGTGATGTCAGTGCGTCCGCCGACGCGCAGGGCTCGTAAGTGCCAGAGGTTTGTCCACTCTGGAGTGCGAATTCGATGCTTAGGCTTGCCTCTCTCACGCCCATTGCTTTTCTTGCCACGCTGTTCGCGGGTTGTGCAGGCTCACCTCCTGCTGCAATACCGAGCGTACCGGCCTCGCTTCAGGCGCCACCTGGTTCCCACGTCTATCTCGAGGCCCTTGCAACGGGAGTGCAGATCTATGAATGCTCTGCGCGTCCCGATTCAACTCCTGAGTGGGCATTCAAGTGGCCTGAGGCGACTCTTTCAGATCGCACCGGACACCCGCTGGGCAAGCACTACGCCGGTCCGACTTGGGAAGCGAACGACGGAAGTGCGGTAGTCGGTGAGACCAAGGCGCGCGACCCGGGGCCGACCACGACCGCTATTCCCTGGCTGTTGCTTGGGGCCAAATCCCACTCAGGAGTGGGCACGTTCACCGATACGACGTTCGTCCAACGCATTGCAACTGTCGGAGGCGTCGCACCGGCCGTCGGCTGCGATGCATCGACACTCAAGCAACAGGCACGTGTGCCGTACTCGGCGACCTACATCTTCTACCGCTAGCGGCGGTCGGTAGAGGACCGGTGCACGGGCATTGAAGGACGCGATGGCTTCGGTTTCGCGCCAGCGATGGTGCAGCAAACCTGTACGGAGCGGGGTCGGAAGCAGGACGCGCGCAATGCTGCTAGCAATTCACTCGGTGGCGGCCTTCGGTTCGACGATCTCAAACATCACATTGAACGTCTCAAGCATGGAAAGCAGCTCACTGAGTTTGCGGGGGTCGCCGTCGACCTTGACCAAGCCCGATTGGAGCGCGTCGGGGAACGTCGTCTTTTGCAGCGTAATCGCATCGAGGGTGGCCCGCGTCAGAGCGAGCGTCGCATCGGCATTGGGCGCCTGCCTTCCTGTCACGTAGGTCAGCGCAGAGTTCTCGAGCGTCATCGCGTACCTCTGCTTCGAATCCGTGAAGAACCAGTTGATGACCATGGTCTTGCCTTCGGCCTGGGCGGCATTCAGCCGCACGCCCATGAAGTCGAACAAGAGCTCGTTGCTGATGGCCTTCAGCGTATCGGCGTTGGCGGTGCTGATGCCGGGGACCTTAGGCACACCGTTGCGCAACTCCATCGCACCGACCAGGTAGGCGTTGCGCCACGTGGCGGCTTCGGCCTGATAGCCGAGCTGCTCCAGCGCGTCGGCGCCCAACTCTCGCGCGGCGCGGTTGGAGGGGTCGGCGAACACCACCTGGTTCATCGCGCTGGCCACCCAGCGGTATTGACCTCGCTTGAAGTCGTCGCGCGCGCGCGCGATCACGGCGTCGGCGCCACCCATGTATTCGACCGTCCTGCGCGCGTTGTCGACGGGCGGCAACGGGTCGAGGTCGGCCGGGTTGGCGTCGTACCAGCCGAGGTATTTCTGATACACCGCCTTGGCATTGTGGCGCAGGGTGCCGTAGTAGCCGCGCGCCGACCACTCCTGTTCGAGGCTCGCGGGCAGATGCAATGACTCGGCGATCTCGGCGGCGGTGTAGCCCCGATTCAGCAGGCGTAACGACTGGTCGTTGATGTACTTGTAGAGATCGCGATGCTTCTTCAGCCGGTCGATCACGCGCGCATGCCCGACCAGCGGCCAATGGTGCTGCGCGATCAGGATGTCGGTCTTGTCGCCGAAGGCTTCGATCGCGTCGCTGATGTAGCGCGACCAGAGGTTGCCGTCGCGCACTTCGGCTCCGCGAATCGTGTAGAGATTGTGCATGGTGTGCGTCACGTCCTCGGCCATGTCGAGCACTCGGAACTGTGGGAAGTGCATCAAGACCTCGGCCGGTGCTTCGGAGCCCGGCACCAGGTGGAACACGATCTCCACGCCGTCGATGACGTGCCGCTCCATGTCCTTGCCGATCGTGGCGGTCGGTGCGATCAAGGTGATCGTGCCGCGCGCGATGGACTTGCCCAAGCCGGCATCGACTTGCCCGCGCGGGCTGGGTGGCAGCAGAGGGCCCAGTTGGTACTGCGTGCGACGACTGATCGCGTTGCCCGCCATGATGTTCTCGGCCACGGCAGTCTCCATGAAGCCCGCCGGCGCCAGCACCTGAACCTTGCCGGCCGCCACATCAGCTTCGCTGATCACGCCCTTGACACCGCCGAAGTGGTCGCCATGGCCGTGCGAATAGATCACCGTGCCGACCGGGCGGCGCGGCCGGTGCTCGTAGTACAGCTCCAGCGCTGCGCGCGCCGTTTCGGCGGCCGTCAACGGATCGATGACGATCAGCGAGGTGTCACCTTCGACGATCGTCATGTTGGCGATGTCGAAGCCGCGCACCTGATAGACGCGTTCGCTGACCTTGAACAAGCCGTGGATCGCGTTGAGCCGCGCCTGGCGCCACAGGCTCGGGTTGACGCTGTCCGCAGGGTCATCGCGCTTCAGGAAGTCGAAGGGCTTCAGGTTCCAAACCGGGCGCGGGCCGGTGCCCGACACCATCGCATCGGGCATGGTGCCGATGAAGCCGCGCATCGCGTCGTCGAAATCCTGCCGGTCGGCCAGCGGCAGCGTCTTCGTCAGCTCGGCGTTGGCCTTCAACGTCAGGGGCTCGGGGGGTTTGGGCGTCGTTTGCGCTTGCGCCAGCGAAAAGCCGACGGTGAAGGCGGTGGCGACGACGACGTGGCGACCAGGATGACAAGTTGCGTTGGTAGTCTTCACGACATTCCTGTTCTGTTCCTTCGATTTGAGGGGCGCGCGCGACTTGGCTTCCTGCCTACGGAAGGGCTCTCGCGGCGCCCAGGAAATCGATGATCGTGGGCAACGTCTCGTCGGGGTTCTCTTCGTAGATCCAATGGGCGCAGCCATCCAGCGTTGCGCCCTTCACGTTCTTCAGCCCGGCCGCCTCGAGCTGGCGCTGCAGCGTATTGCCGACCGGGTTTCGACAGACGATGGCGAGGGCTGGAACCTTGGCCAGCCTGGAGGCATCGGTGGTGGCTGCGAAAGCGGCATCCCGGTCAAGCGCTTCATAGCCCATGAAGGCAGCCCGCAGGCCGCCATCGCGCTGCAGCGATGCGGTGTAGCGCGTGACGTCGCTGGCGACGAACCGGTGGCTCTTCGAGCGCGAGTTCATGAAGGAGAGAACCAGGTCCTCCTCTTTGCCCTGGTACTCGGCCACTGCCTCGTCGACCCGCGCGAAGCGCTCGAAATGCTGCGTGCGTGGATTGCCGGGAGCAAGGCGTTTGAATTCGGCGCTGCCGGCAAGGCCTTCGATGAAAGCCTCGGCCACGGTGAGACTCAGCAATCGCTCGGGATACTGAACAGCGAACGCATAGGCGACTCGCGCTCCGATGTCGTGGCCGATGACGTGCGCGCGCGGGATACCGAGCTGATCCATCAGCTGCTTGACGTCGATCGCGAGGGTCTTCTTCTCATATCCCGTCGAGGAACGCTGCGAGAGGCCCGCGCCGCGCAGGTCCGGCACAATGAGCCGATAGCGCTGGCCCAGTGCGGCCACTGCCGACGCAAAGGCGTCGCCGGTCTCGGGGAACCCATGCAACAGGATCACAGCCTCTGCTCGCGGGCCGATGTCGCGGTAGTAGATCGCCACGCCGTTGAGGGTTGCGGTGGCCGTCCGGACCACCAGGCCGGCCGCGGTCGCGGCCGCCTCCACGGAGGTTTGCTCGCCGCGGGCCTGCGCAGTCGCCATCACCCAGCAAAGCGCCCACAGCATCATCGGGGTCAGCCGAACGCGCAGGGCGCTCGCTGTCGTCCAGGGTTGCAGAACCAATTCGTCGCTCCATGTCAGCGCGCTGTTGTCGACGCGCGCTTTCGTATCGGGCTGGATCAGTGGATCACAGCGACGTGGTCGGCGGAACGCCCATTCGTGCGCAGTGAATGCGCCGTGCTTCGCAAGCGCGTATGGACTGGAACAACCTGAAGTTCTTTCTCGCGCTGGCCGAGACCGGCAGTCTCTCGCGTGCGTCAGAGAAGCTTCAGGTCGACCACTCCACGGTGGCGCGCCGCATCGAATTGCTCGAACAAGAACTCGGTGTGCGGCTGGTCGAGCGCCTGGCGCGATCGTATCGGTTGACTGCCGAGGGCGGGCAGGTCCGCGACCGGGTCAAGGAAATCGAGACCCGCATTGCAGGCATCGCACGCCTCGCGCACAACGCCGACGGCTCGCCGCATCGGACCGTCCGCGTCAACGGTCCGCCGACGTTCGTCACCCGGTTCCTCGCTCCCCGTCTTCTTCCGCTGCAGAAGGAGCGCCCGGGGCTGCGCATCGAGCTCGTCGGCGAGGCTCGCCTGATCAACCTCGATCGGGGCGAAGCCGACGTTGCGATCCGAACGGTGCGGCCGAGCGAGAAAGCGATCGTGGCGCGCCGACTCGCGCTGGTGGCGTACGGCCTCTATGGATCACGCCACTATCTCGCAGGGCGCAGCGAGACCGATCGAGATTTTCTTGGCTACGACGACAGCCTGGATCATCTGCTGCAGCAGCAGTGGCTGAAAGCACTGAGTGGAGAGCGCGCGCTGGCGCTGCGCTCCAACGATCTCTCGACGCTCCTGACGGCGGTCCGCGCCGGGTTGGGGTTGGCGGTGCTCCCGTGCGTCATGGCCTCGAGCCAACCCGACTTGATCCGCGTCCCGACGCCAGCGCCGCCATGGACACAGGAGTTGTGGCTCCTGTTCCACCGTGACGTCGGACGCTCGCCCGACGTTCGCGTGGTGATTGACCGCATCGTCGAGATTGCCACGAATGCCAAGGCTGCACTTCTCGGGGAGCACTGAGCGCAAACCTAGGCGCTCGCCATCGTGCGACATCCGCTGAGTGTCCGTTCCCTCATTCAGCGAATGGCAGGGTCGCTTCACGCCAGATCGCGCTTGACTTCGGTCGCGGCATTGTGGCCGGGCGCTCCGGTGACGCCACCTCCGGGATGAGCGCCCGAACCACAGTGATACAGCCCGCGCAACGGTCCACGGTAGCGCGCGTAGCCGAGCAGAGGTCGCAAGGAAAACAGCTGGTCGAGCGAAAGCTGCCCGTGGAAGATGTCGCCACCGACAAGACCGAACTCACGCTCCAGGTCCAGCGGCGTCAGCGCGCGGTAGCCGAGCAGCGACGCGCGGAAGTTCGGGCAGTGGGACTGCACCACGTCGAATACCGCTTGCACTGCACGCTCCTTCAACCGATCCCAGTCCGCCCCGGGCTTGAACTGCTGGCAGAACAGGCTCGCCACATGCGCGCCTTGCGGGGCGAGGGAGTCGTCCACCACGCTCGGGATCATCATCTCGACGATCGGCTGGGTCGAGAAGTCATGCGCCTCTGCATCGAGCCACGCGCGGTCCATGTAGGTGAGCGACGGGGCAAAAACGATGCCGCTCGCATGATGGGGCATAGGGGTCGTGCCCGGCGCACACGCGAAATCGGGCAACGCCGACAGCGCGACGTTGATGCGCAGCGAGCCCGAACCGCTGCGATAGCGGTCGATCGCCTCGCGGAACTCCGCCGGCAGCGCGCTCGCGTCGATCAGGCGCTGATACAGGACCTGTGGGTGCACGTTCGACACCACGCTGCGCGAGCGGATCTCCTCCCCGCGATCGGTCAGCACACCGACCGCCGCACCGTGCTCGGCCAGCACGCGCTCGACGCCGTGTCCCAGGTCGATCTGCACGCCGCGCGCACGCGCTTCATCGGCCATCAACTCCGTGATCCGCCCCATGCCGCCAATCGCGTGCCCCCACCTGCCCGCCTTGCCGTTCACCTCGCCGAAGCAATGGTGCAGCAGCACGTAGGCCGACCCGGCCGCGTACGGACTGGCGTAGTTGCCGACCACCGAGTCCCAACCGAGCACCGCCTTCAACGGGTCCGATTCGAATGTCGCGTCGAGCCAGTGCCCCGCGCTCTTGGTGAACACATCCATCAAGTCACGCTTGCCGCCAGTCGGCAGCGCGCCGAAGTCGAGTAGCAGGCGCACCGCCGCTGCTGCATCGCGCAGTCCTGGCACGACAAGCGGTCCGCCCAGATTCGGTGGCGCGCGCAGCAACCACTTCTTCAGCTGGTCGGCAAGCCGGTCGAGGCGTGCGTGGTACGCGCCGAGCGCCTGGGCATCGCGCGCCGAGAACTTCGCGACTTCGCGCCGTGTGGCGTCGGCGTCGCCGCCGAACTGCAGGAAGCGGCCATCCGTCAGCGGCACGAAGTTCGAGAACGGGCGCTCCACGATGACGAGCCCGCGTTCGGCGAGGCGCAGGTCGCGGATCACCTTCGGGTTCAGCAGGCTGACCGTATAGCTCGCGGTCGAATTGCGGAAGCCGGGGACGAACTCCTCCGTGACCGCGGCGCCTCCGACGACGCCGCGCCTTTCCAGCATGCGCACGCGCAAACCCGCGGCCGCCAAGTAACAGGCGCAGACCAGGCCGTTGTGGCCGGCTCCGACAATCAGGACGTCGACCGAACTAGGATCTGCGGCGGCCATGGACTGCCGATGCTAGCGTGGCGTCGCGGATCTCGCTTCTCGGGCCGCGAGCCCCGCTGAGCCTGGGTTGAGCGTGTAGCCCATGCAGCCCATTTGACCTTCGCACGCGCGGCCCAAGGCGACTGCGGTGTTGGCCTGCGACGGCGCGATGGTCAGCTGCCAAACGGCTTGTCACCTGGTCATCGCACACATCGTGCGTAGGTCATTCGGCGGCTGGGCTACAAGTGTGCAAAGGTCATCCGCGGTTCGTTCCGCGCGTGGGCCACAGACGGGCAACATGCAGCCTATCTGTAGCCCATGTAGTCCAAAGCGAAGGGCCCGCCGGCAAGCTGGCTGGCGACGCGCCCTTCAAATACCACGCCCCCAGCACGGCAACGGACG
>DASTZF010000369.1:0-28606 GCA_035764445.1 Burkholderiaceae bacterium | reverse complement strand
CGGCCGTCGGCCAGCGCGACGCGCCAGTGGCCGTCGGGGCGATCGAGCCCAACGGCCGCGCTGCCGAGATGCCAGTGCACGCCGGGCACGCTCTGCGCATGGTCGGCCACCGCTCGACCCACGGCGGCCAACGATGTGTGGCCATGGCCGAGCACCCAGTCCTGCTCGAAATCGAGCGCGCCCAGCGTCGCGCAGGGTTGGCTCGCACGCTCGACCAGCGCCACCGCGAGGCCGAGTTGGGCAGCCCACGTGGCGGCGCTGCAGCCGGCAGGGCCGCCGCCGATGATCACGCAATCCAGCGGCGTCATGCGCGACAGCACTTCACGCGTTGGCGCCGTGCCGCAGCGGCAAGATCACCTCGTGCGGCGAAGCGGGTCGGGTTGCTGTGGGCCATGACGAATACACCGCACCGGCTTCCTACAATCGGCCGATGCGCGCAAGCGATGCCGACAGTGTATCGGCGCCCCTGTTGGAGCGCATTCGCGCAGCAGTGGTCGAGGCCGGCGGCTGGCTGCCGTTCGACGAGTACATGAGGCTGGTGCTGTACGCGCCTGGACTCGGCTACTACGCACGCGCCGAGCGAGCCTTCGGCCGATGGCCGACATCGGGCAGCGACTTCGTCACTGCGCCTGAGCTGTCGCCGCTGTTTGCGCAGGCGCTCGCGGTGCAGCTGCGCCAGGCGCTGCGCGCCAGTGACACGGCGACGCTGCTGGAATTCGGGGCCGGCTCGGGAGCGCTCGCCGAAGGTCTGCTCGATGCGTTGAGCGACGCCGTCGACCACTACCGCATCGTCGAGGTCTCGGCGGCGCTACGCGCACGCCAGCAGCAGCGTCTGCGGCGCTTCGGTGATCGCGTCAGGTGGCTCGACACCATGCCCGAAGGCATCGATGCGGTGGTGATCGGCAACGAGGTGCTCGACGCGATGCCGGTGCAGCTGCTGGCCTTCGATGGTCACCACTGGCACCAGCGCGGTGTCGCGCTCGACGCGCGAGGCGAACTGACGTGGAGCGATCGCCCGAGCGCGTTGCGTCCGCCGGTCGAGGCGGCTTTCGCCCCCGGTAGCGTGACCGAGCTCCACCTGCAGGCGCAGGCGTTCGTCACCAGCCTGGCGTCGTGGCTGCGGCGCGGCGCGGCGTTCTTCATCGACTATGGCTTTCCCGCGGCCGAGTACCACCATCCGCAGCGCAGCGGCGGCACGCTGATGTGCCACCGCGCCCACCGTGCCGATAGCGAGCCGCTGAGTGAGCCGGGCACCAAGGACATCACCGCGCACGTCGACTTCACGGCGATCGCCGTCGCCGCGCAGGATGCCGGCCTGCACGTGTTGGGCTACACGTCGCAGGCGCGCTTCCTGCTCAACTGCGGGCTGCTCGAGCTGATGCGCGATGCCGCCCCCGCACAACGCGCGGCCGCGCACTTGCTGCTGGCCGAGCACGAGATGGGTGAGCTGTTCAAGGTGATCGCCTTCACCAAAGGCTGCACGTTCGACGCCGTCGGCTTCGCGGCGGGCGACCGCACGCATCGGCTCTAGCGGTTTGCGCCGAGCACCTGTGGCCTGAGCCGTCAGGTCCGATCGAAGGCTTCGGAGATCGCCTGCAGACGCGCGTCGCGCAGCGCCTGCCCGAGTGCCGGCCCGCCCGCGTGGCGCAACGCTTCGGGCAGCGCGGCGGCGCTGACTCGCTGCGCGGACTGCAGCGCCAGTCGTACCTGCTCGCAGCGGCGCTGCACGCTCGTCGAGGCAGCCGGTGTCGCTCGGCCCAGCGCGTCGAAGGCGGCCAGCGCGACCTGCAGCCGCTCCGGGCGCCGCCATGCGTCGCAGCGTTCCAGCAAGCCCAGGCACTGCACCGGGTCGAACGTGCTGCCGGCGGTCATCAACGGCCACTCGCGCGCCACCATGACTGCCAGGTCGCGGCTGTCGACGTCGACACGCCAGCGCTCGCACAGCGCGCGCAGCTGCGGCAGGTCGGGGGCGACTCCAGCCGGGGTGGCATCGATGGCATGGCACAGGCAAGCCCAGCGCACCGCGATCGACGCGGGCGCGTGGTCGATCGCCTGCATCAGCATGGCGCGCCGCGGCGGGTCGGCGAAGCACGGCTGCAACATCGGTGCCAGCCGCTGCAGCGCGCCGCACTCGAGCAGCACGTCGAACATGCGGCTCGGGCGCGACTCATCCAGGCCGCGCGACACCTCCTGCCACACGCGCTCGGGGACCAGTGCGTCGACCTCGCCGTCGTCGACCAAGCGGCGCAGCAGCGCGCGCGTCGAATCGGCCACCGTGAAGTGCGGCCAGCGCGCGGCGAAACGGGCCAGCCGCAGCAGCCGCACCGGGTCCTCGGCGAAAGCGTCCGAGACATGGCGCAGCACCCCGTCGTGCAGGTCGCGCTGGCCACCGAACGGATCGATCAACTCGCCGCTGTCGGCGTCCTCGGCGATCGCATTGATCGTCAGGTCGCGGCGCGCCAGGTCCTGCTGCAAGGTGACGTCGGGCGCAGCGTGGATCTGAAAGCCGTGATAGCCGCGCCCGGACTTGCGTTCGGTGCGCGCCAGCGCGTACTGCTCGTGCGTCGTCGGGTGCAGGAACACCGGGAAGTCGCGTCCGACCGGCGTGTAGCCGGCGGCCAGCATCTGCTCGGGCGTGGCGCCGACGACCACCCAGTCGCGGTCGTTGACCGCGCAACCGAGCAGGCGATCGCGCACGGCACCGCCCACGACGTAGGCCTTCATCGGCGCGCGGTGGGGCTGTCGGGGTGCTGCACGGTCTACGGCAAGTCGACGTCGATTGCGGGCGCGGCGGTATCGCGCGGTCCGATCGCCGCAGGGCCCAGCCAGGACTTCAGCGACAGCGTCGTGCCGTTGAGCAGCGACGCATAGACCGCCGCGTTGGACAGCACCTTGCGGACGTAGTCGCGTGTCTCGTTGAACGGGATGTTCTCGGCCCAGATCGCCGGTTCGACCGCCGGCCCCTCACGCCAGCGGCGCGGCCGGTTCGGGCCAGCGTTGTAGGCCGCCGCCGCCATCGCCTGCGAGCCGCCGAAGTCCTCGAGCACCAGCTTCAAGTACCCGGTGCCGAGCCTGACGTTGACCAGTGGGTCGATGATCTGGTCGGGCCGGTAGTCGAGCGCCAGCTTGCGCGCCACCCAGCGCGCGGTATTGGGCATCAACTGCATCAGACCGGCAGCGCCGACGTTGGAGCGCGCATCGGGGATGAAGCGCGATTCCTGGCGGATCAGGCCGAACACGTAGGCCGGGTCGAGCCCGGTCTCCTGGCTGCGTGCCAGCACGATGTCGCGAAACGGCATCGGATAGCGCTGCGCCATGTCGATGTCCTGGCGCGTGCGGTCGCTGGTGTTGATGCAGCGGTCCCACACTTCGCGCTCGCACGCCAGCTCGGCGGCGGCGAACAGCTCGCGCTCGCTCATGCCGCGCAGCGTGAAGTTCCACTCGCGCACGCCTTCGTTGCGCAGGCCCAGCGAGATCATCTGCAGCGCACGCGAGAGGCCGGGATTGGCGCGCGCCTGTGCGCGGTCGGCCTCGCTCGGCGTCGGCGCCAGCGACGGCAGCTCCGGCACGAAGCCCAGCTCCTCGGCGGCCAGCTTGCCGTAGAACGTGAGCGGCCCGGCGATCGACGCCAGCAGCGCACGCGCGGCCTCGCGCTGCGAGTCGCCGCCGTTGCCTTCGTCGGCGGTGGCGGTCAGCGCGCGCGCCTTCCAGTAGATCCAGGTGGACTCGAGCTGCTCGCTGTCGCTCATCGACGAGATCGCGCGCAGCACCATCGGCCAGCGGTCGCCGTTGCGGCCCGCGCGCAGCGCGCTGCGCGCAGCCCACGCCAGCATGTCATCAGTCCACTGCGCTGCGCGCGGCGAGCTCGGCAGCGATGCGAAGGCGCGCTTGTAGTACTGCGGTGCATCGATCGACAGCCGCAACGCCGCCTGCTTGCCGATCACCGCCCACGCCCACGCTGCGCGTTCGGGGCCGAGCGCCGTGTGCCAGCGCTCGTCCATCAGCCCGGCGGCGGCATCGGGGTCGCTGGTGGCGGCGCGGACGATCGCCAGCAGCGCGAGCTCGTTGCCCGGCGGGCTCGCGCCGTTGCCGCGACGCCGCAGGTAGCGCACCGGGTTGTCGAGCAACTCGCCGACGTCGGTGGCCGCCTGCTTGTCGATCAGCGGCGCGACGGCGCGCGCCATTCGTGGCCGGTTGGCCTCGACGCTCAAGCGCAGCTTGAGCCACGTGTCATCGGCGCGGAACACCTTGGACTCGACCAGCGTGCCGGCCATCAGCACGCAGCCGTCGTCGAGATCGCGCTGCGCCAGCCACAAGGCGCGCGCGGTCTCGAACACCCGCTTGCCGGCGATGTGCTCGGTGAGCTGCCAGTAGCAGCTGACCTCGCGGTCGTCGTTCATGCGAAAGCGCGGGTAGTCGCGCACGAACGACACCCAGTCGCGGCGCCGGCCGAGCTCGAGCAGCCAGTCGTTGCGCATCCGGTCCTCGACGTAGCTGCCGCTCCAGCGCTGGTAGAAGACCTCGACTTCGGCAACCGTGGCTTCGCCGATGCGGTTGCCCAGCTCCCAGTAGTCGACCCACTGCGCCAGCGGATGCTTGTCGGCCAGCGTGGCACTGCGAAGCGCGGCCAGCTGCTTGGCGTCGCGCTTGCGCAGTGCCTCGCGAGCATCGTTGATGGGGTCGCTCGCCGCGGGCGCGGCGGGGGCGGGCGCCGCATGCGCGAACGCGCTGCTCAGCCACAGCGCGCAGACGACGCGCAGGCAGCCGGTGAGCAAGGAACGGATGGGCATCGAAACGACAACGACGCAGCGCGCTTATGCGCCGACAGCACTCTGACCCGACCCATGACCATTCGGAGTCGGAACTCAAGCGCACCGGCACTGTAGCGCAGCATCGCGGGCGCGGCGCATGCCGCGCATCGCCGACGAGTGAAATCAAACCGCGCTCGCCACGCCATCTAACGAGCGCCTCAAAGGAGCGTCGTCGTCGTTGTGCGCGTGCTCAGCCGTCACGCGCCGTCCGATACGGCTCCTCGAAGTCGAGAAACTCACGCTCGGCCAGCGCGTCGCGCACCCAGGCTGCGACGCCGGGCGCCGCGAACACGCGCTCGAGGTAGCCTCGAGCGACATCGTCGACCGGCAGCGCATAGGTGCGGATGCGGCCGGCCACCGGGGCGAAATATGCGTCTGCGATGCCGAAGTCGCCGAACAGGAAGGGGCCTCCACTGGTGCGCAGCGCCTCGCTCCACATCGCCTGCAGGCGCTGCAGGTCGTCGCGCACGCCGGCCTGCTCGCGCAGCGCGCGACGGCCGACGTCGGGCAGCGAGGCTTCGATGTTCTGTGGGCAGTGGGTGCGCAACGCGGAGAAGCCGGCGTGCATCTCGGCGCACAGGCTGCGCGCGCGGGCGCGCTGACGGACGCCGCGCGGCCACAGCGGATGTGTGTTGAAGCGCTCGGCCAGGTACTCGGCGATCGCCAGCGTCTCCCACACCGCGAGGCCATCGTCGACCAGCACCGGCACGCGGCCGGTCGGTGCGATCTGCATCATGCGCCGCTTGAATTGCGTGTCGGGCCCGAAACCGTCGAAGCGCACCATCACCTCTTCGAACGGGATCTCGAAGTGCCGCATCAGCACCCAGGGCCGCATCGACCACGACGAGTAGTTCTTGTTGCCGATGAACAGTTGCATGGGACCTCCGCGCTTGAGCCGACCATCGTAAGCGTGCGCAACAGGCGCCGCGATGACGGATCGGCATCGCCGCGATGACGGGCTCGCATCGATCGCGCGGCGGCACGCTCAGGGCGCGGGCCGCTCGGGCTCGCCCAGCGCGCGCCGCGTGCGCGCCGCTTCCGCGTGCACCCAATCGATGAAGCGGCGCAGCTCGGCGCGCAGCGGCGCCAGCGGCAATTGAATCAAGTAGTACGCGAAGGTGCCTTCGATGCGGCAGCGGCCGTCGAACAGCTCGACCAGTTCGCCGCCTTCGAGCAGGTCGTGCACCAGCGCCAGCCGCGCCAGCGCGACGCCCTGGCCGGCGAGCGCGCCCTGCACTTGCTGATACGTGAAGTTGAGGTAGAGCCAGCGTTGCGGCTGCTGACCGCTCAACCGGTGCTCGTCGAACCAGCGCCGCCAGCTCAACTGATATGAGGTGCTCGGCCGCGGGTCGTCCTCCTCCAGCAGCGTGTGGCGCGCCAGGTCGGCGGGCGCGACCAACGGCGGCGCCGCGCCCGAGCGCGACTGCTCGAGCAGCTGTCGGCTCACCACCGGGGTGATCAACTCTCCGAACAGGCGCTCGGCGAACGGCGGCGCGTCCACCGGCGCGCAGTAGCGCAGCACGGTGTCGAGCTCGGGCTCGTCGAGCGCGGTCATGTGGTCGGTGGCCGACAGCCGGATGTCGAAATCGGGGTTGGCTTTCTGGAAGGCCGCCAGCCGCGGCATCAGCCACAGCGACGCAAACGACGCGAACGTCGACACGCTGACGCGCGGCCGGCCGCCGCGGCCACGGATCTCGCGCACGGTGCGGTCGAGCTGCTCGAGCAGTTGCGTCACCGTGTAGCGCAGCGCGACGCCGGCTGCACTCAGCTCGACCCGGCGCGTGCCGCGGTTGAACAGCGCTGCGCCCAGGTCCTCCTCGAGCGCCTTGATCTGGCGACTGATCGCGCTTTGCGTCAGGTGCAGCTCGTCGGCCGCGGCGCTGAACGACAGGCGTCGCGCGACCACCTCGAAGGTGCGCAGATGGTCGAGTTGCAGCGGTCGTTGGCGCGGTGTTTTCATGCGCAACCCGCATCAATGCGAGACGAACATGTCAT
Source organism: Burkholderiaceae bacterium (assembly GCA_035764445.1). Lineage (GTDB taxonomy): Bacteria > Pseudomonadota > Gammaproteobacteria > Burkholderiales > Burkholderiaceae_C > JAEUPI01. The sequence goes on along the minus strand of DASTZF010000369.1, from coordinate 21,800 downwards.
TGGACTTTGCCTCTCATCGTCCGCACCATCTCCTCTGAGACATCACCCGAAATCCAGTGTGATGTGGTGCTGGAAGCAAGGAGCGATTCATGATGATTCTGCAACACAACGTCACTTGGGCCTGGTTCGTCGACGGACCGCTCTCGGCTTGCCGCGCCAGGCTGCTGCGAAGCCGCAGGCCCGGGCGGCTGACCGTGTCGGCCGGCCGCGTGTGGGTCACGCGCTCCGGTGACCTCGACGATCATGTGCTCGGGGCAGGGCAGGCATTGGCCATCCGCGCGCACGAGCAGGTGGTCGTCGAGCCTTGGGGCGAGGGCGGCGCGAGCCTCGCGTGGCGCACTGATCAGCCGCGCAGCTTGGCAGCGCGGGCCTTCGATGCCTTGGCGGCGGCTCGGCGTGGCTTGTCGACGGTGGGCGCCGCGTGGGCGGCCCTGGCCCGCAGCGCGGCCGCCAGTGCCAAGCGCGCCCAGGGCTCCATCGCGCGCGGCGAGTCGAGCGCCTCGTCGGGCGCCGTCCAGTAAGAGAGCGTGACCGCCGAGCGGTCGCGCTTCGAATAGGCGAACGGCTCGCACGCCGCGCGTTCGAACGCGGCGCGCGAGGCATCGTCTGTCTTCAGGTAAAGGCGTTCGTCGCTGATCAGCGCGATGAACACATCGTCGACATAGAGGCCGTGGCCGCCGAACATGCGGCGCGCGTGCACCGCGCCCAGCGGCGCCAGCAGCTCCAGGCAATGCGAGACGAACGCCGGATCGCTGCGCATGACGGGCAGTGTAGGGGTCGCGCCGCAGCGCACGGCGCAGCGGCACAATGCGGTCATGACGCTGCCGTTCTCGCTGCCGCTCGAGCCGTCGCGCGACAAGGCGACGCTGCGCAAGCAATTGCAGGCCGAGCGGCTGGCGATGGTCGACCGCCATCAGCGGGCGATGCACTTGCAGGAGGTGTTGCGCGTGTGGCTGCTGGCGCGGCGCGACTCGAGCATCGGCGCCTACTGGCCGATCAAGGGCGAGTTCGACGCGATGCCTGCGCTGTATCGCTGGAGCGAGGCCGACCCGTCGCGGCGCATCGGGCTGCCGGTGATCGACCGCGGCACGAAGCAGCTGCGCTTCCACGTCTGGTTCCCCGGCTGTCCGATGGAGGAGGATGCTTACGGCATCCCCAAGCCCAAGGACACCGAGATGTTCGAGCCGACGCTGCTGCTGGTGCCATGCGTCGGCTATGGGCCCAACGGCACCCGGCTGGGCTATGGCGGCGGCTTCTACGACCGCACGCTGGCCGCGTTGCGGCCACGGCCGACCACCGTGGGCGTGGGCTACAGCCACGGCTTCGTGCCGTGGTTGACGGCCGAGCCGCACGACGTGCCGCTGGACGCGATGCTGACGGAGGATGGCGTCGCCTGGGAGCGTGACGCCTGAGCCGACGGGTCGCTGCGCCAGCGCACCGCCGTGGCGCGTGACCTTAAAGGCCGTGCAGCAGCTCTGCACTCAGCGGGTGGTTCTGACCGCCTCGGTGTGCGATCTTGAGCGCGCCGACGCGGTTGCCCAATGCCACGCAACGCTCGAGCGGCCAACGCTGCTGCAACCCGTACAGCAGCGCGCCGCGCAGGGCGTCGCCGCAGCCAGTGGGGTCGACCACCGCGCTGGCAGTGACGCCGGGCACGTGCCTCATGCTGCCGCGCTGCCAGACGTCGCACCCCTGCGCGGCCAGCGTGACGACGACTCCTTGCAGGTGCGAATCCGACAGCGCCTGCAGCGTGGTGCCCATGCGCTCGCACAGCATCTTGGCTTCGTAGTCGTTGAGCGCGATCCAGCTCGCCTGGCCGACCAGGCGCCGGAGCGCGTCGCCGTCGAACATCGGCAGCTGCTGCCCCGGGTCGAACACGAACGGGATGCCGAGGGCGTGCAACTGCTGGGCGTTCTGCAGCATCGCTTCGCGGCCGTCCGGCGCGATGATCGCCAGCTCGATGCCCTTGTCGCCCGGTACCGACGTGGCGTGGGCGAGCTGCATCGCGCCCGGATGGAACGCGGTGATCTGGTTGTTGTCGGTGTCGGTGATGATGATCGCCTGCGCGGTGTAGCTGTCCACCGCCACGTGCACGAGCGACGTGTCGAGCCCCCAACCACGCAACCGCGTGAGGTAGTCGTGGCCATCGTTGCCCAGTGCTGCCTTGATCAGCGGCGTGCCACCGAGATGCTTGAGCGTGTACGCGATGTTGCCTGCGCAACCGCCGAACTCGCGGCGCAAGGTCGGCACCAGAAACGACACGTTCAGGATGTGCACCTGCTCGGGCAGGATCTGCTGGGCGAAGCGGCCCGGAAAGTCGGTGATGGTGTCGAACGCCAGCGAGCCGCAAATCAGAACGGACATGTCACTCCCAGCAGGGGCGGTTCAAGGGTAGAAGATCTCGATCGTGTAGCCGGTCAAGGGGCGGTCGGCCGACATCAGCAGGGCCTGCAGCGGCACCTCCTGCCCGGCGGCGATGGTCGTGCGCGCGCTGCCGAGGTCGGTGGCGCTCAGCATGCGGCGCGTCACCAGCGTGCCCGTCGCGTCGGTGAGCGAGAGGTCGATCGACGGCATCAGCAGCGGGGTCTCGCCGCGGTTGTGCAGCACCAGCGCCAGGCGATAGACCGGGCCGTCGTCCAGACGCGTGAGCCCGCTGCTGTCGACCCCGAGCTGGTCGATGCGACGCAGCGGCTCGATGCGGCAGTTCAACGGTGCGCACAGCGCCTGCACCAGCGCGCGGGTCCCCGGCCACTGCACGACCGCGAGGTCGCGCTGCGCGACCAGCAACTGCACCGCCAGCAGCAGCACCAGCGCCAGCACCGCCAGCGCCAGCGAGACCCGCACCCAGGGGCGGCGCCAGCGCTCCGCGCGGTCGGCCTCCTGCACGAAGGTGAGCAAGCGCGAGTCGACGGCATCGTCCAGAGACGCCGGCTCGACATCGCTGTCGAGATTGATGTCGAGATCGGCCGCGGTGCCCGGCTGCGCCAGCTCGCCGTCGCTGCGGAACAGAGCGTCGAACGTCTCGTCCTGGACGGCAGGCTCGGGCTCTTCGGTGCCGGGCACCGGGGCCGGCTCGTCGCGGATCGCGATATCAGGGGCGGCGGCGCGAGCTGTTCCGACGACTGTGGGAGGCTGCGGGGGCGCCGGCTGCGCTTGCACCGCCGGCGCCGACGAGGTGAAGGCCGGTCGCTCGGCTGCCGGTGGCGACTTGGCTGGCGACACCCCCACCACCGACCGAGGCGGGATCGTCGCGCCGTCGTCGCGCGGCGACTCTGCGGGCGGGCGCGTCACGCGCGCGCCGAACGGCGCGCTGTCCTTGAACGCCACGACAGTGGTCGGCGTCGCTGAACTGGTGGGAACCGCAGGCACCGGCTGTGCTGATGCGGGCGGTGGCTGCGTCGGTGGTGCCGCAGTCGACGGCGTTGCTGCAGTGCGCGGCGGCGACGCCGGCGCGGGCGGTATGGGGCTCGCGCCGCGTGCCGCTGGCAGCGTGGTGGTCGTCGTCGCAGGTCGCGAAGGTGGAACCGTGGGCGGAGCGACTTCGCGCGTCGCCGCCGCGGTGTCGAAATCCTCGGGCCACTGCGATTGCGGCTTGGGGTTGCGGTTGCGGGTGGCCAGATCCTCGAGCACGCGCTGCGACGGCGTCGGCGAACGCAGCGCCGGAAATTCGCGCTCGAGGTCGAACAAGCCTTCGAAGGCGTTGAAGACCTTGGCGCAACGGCCGCAGCGCACCCACCCCTCGGAGACCTTGAGCTGGTCCTGCACGACGCGGAACACCGTTTGGCAAACGGGGCAGCGTGTGGCCAGGCTCATGTGGAAATCATGCCATGCGCCTAGGCGTGCCCGTCACGCCGGACGCTGCGCCTGCATCAGGATCCAGCCATCATCCTCGCCGGTCACCGTCAGCGCGAGCCAGGGGGCGAAGGCGTCGCGCAAGTCGTCGGCTTGGCGCGCCAGGATGCCCGACAACACAAGGTGGCCTGCGGTGGCCACGTGCGCGCACAGCATCGGCGCCAGCAGACGCAACGGCGTGGCCAGGATGTTGGCGAGCACGAGGTCGTAGGCGCCGTGCGCGAGCTCGGGCGCGCCGGCACGCAGCGCCACGCCGTTGGCGGCGGCATTGGCCCGCGTGGCGTCGACCGCCGCCGCGTCGATGTCGACCGCATCGACGCCGCGTGCGCCGTGCAGCGCGGCGGCGATCGCCAGCACGCCCGAACCACACCCGTAGTCGAGCGTGCGCCGCCACGCTGGCGCGAGCGCGGCCGCATGTTGAGCGATCCAGCGCAGGCACAGGCGCGTGGTCGGGTGGGTCCCGGTGCCGAACGCGAGACCGGGATCGAGGCGGATCACGCGCGTGGCTGCGGCCGGAACCGCGTGCCAGCTCGGCACGATCCAGAACGTGTCGGTGATCGGCACCGGGTCGAACTGCGATTGCGTGAGACTCACCCAGTCCTGTTCGGCGACCTCGCGCAGCGCTTCGAGCCGCACGGCCCGGTCGGCAGCGTGATACGCCAGGACGTGGGTCGCGGCCGCCTGCGCCGACGCCTCGTCGTCGAACAGCGCGACCACGCGCGACAGCGGCCAGGCGGCGCGCGCCACCGGGACGCCGGGCTCGCCGAACAGCGCATGTTCGTGCGGTCCCGCTTCGTCCGCATCCTCGATCGCGGCCGACAGCGCGTGGCAGCGTTCCACCAGGTCCTCGGTCAGCGCCTCGACCGCGGGCTCGGCGGCCAGCAGCACCAGCTCGAACATCGCGGCCACCGGCGACTCAGCGGTCGCGCTGCGACAGCCAGTGCTCAAGGTAGTGAATGCTGGTGCCACCTTCGATGAACTTGGCGTCGGCCATCAGCTCGCGGTGCAGCGGCACGTTGGTGTGGATGCCCTCGACCACGGTTTCCGACAGCGCGGTGCGCATGCGCGCCAACGCCTGCTCGCGGGTGTCGCCGTGCACGATGATCTTGCCGATCATCGAGTCGTAATTCGGCGGCACCATGTAGTTGGCATAGGCATGCGAATCGACGCGGACGCCGGGGCCGCCCGGCGGATGCCACACCGTGATGCGGCCGGGCGATGGCGTGAACTTGTACGGGTCCTCGGCGTTGATGCGGCACTCGATCGCATGGCCGCGCATCTGGATCTGGCGCTGCGTGAACGGCAGCTTCTCGCCGGCGGCGATGCGGATCTGTGCCTGCACGATGTCGATGCCGGTGACCCACTCGGTGACCGGATGCTCGACCTGCACGCGGGTGTTCATCTCGATGAAGTAGAACTCGCCGTCCTCGTACAGGAACTCGAAGGTGCCGGCACCGCGGTAGCCCATCTTCTTGCAGGCGGCGGCGCAGCGGTCGCCGACGCGCTCGATGGCGCGCCGCGCGATGCCCGGCGCCGGCGCCTCTTCAATGATCTTCTGGTGGCGACGCTGCATCGAGCAATCGCGTTCACCCAGCCACACCGCGTTGCGCTGGGTGTCGGACAGCACCTGGATCTCGATGTGGCGCGGCCGCTCGAGGAACTTCTCCATGTAGACGGCCGGGTTGCCGAACGCGGCTTGCGCCTCGCCGCGCGTGGTGCCCACCGCGTGCACCAGCGCCGCTTCGGTGTGCACGACGCGCATGCCGCGGCCGCCGCCGCCACCCGAGGCCTTGATGATCACCGGATAGCCGATCGTGCGCGCGATGCGGATCACCTCCTTCGGGTCGTCCGGCAGCGCCCCCTCGGAGCCGGGCACGCACGGCACGCCGGCCTTGATCATCGTCTGCTTGGCGGTGACCTTGTCGCCCATCAGCCGGATCGAATCCGGTGCGGGTCCGATGAACACGAAGCCGCTGCGCTCGACCCGCTCGGCGAAGTCGGCGTTCTCCGACAGGAAGCCATAGCCCGGGTGCACCGCCTCGGCGTCGGTGACCTCCGCGGTGGCGATGATCGCCGGCATGTTGAGGTAGCTCTGCCCCGACGGCGCCGGGCCGATGCACACCGCCTCGTCGGCCAGCTTGACGTACTTGGCGTCGCGGTCGGCCTGCGAGTAGACCACCACCGACTGGATGCCCATTTCGCGGCAAGCGCGCTGGATGCGCAGGGCGATCTCGCCTCGGTTGGCAATCAAGATCTTCTTGAACATGGCGGCTGCGCAGTTCGTCTCGCTGTTGGGGCGCGCCGCCGATGGCGCGCCTGGATCTATTCGATGACCACCAGCGGCTGATCGAACTCGACCGCCTGACCGTTCTCGGCCAGGATCTTGGTGACTGTTCCCGCCTTGTCGGCGTCGATCTCGTTCATGATCTTCATCGCTTCGATGATGCAGATCGGGTCGCCCTCCTTGACCGCCTGCCCGAGCTCGACCAGCGGCTTGCCGCCGGGGCTCGACGCGCGGTAGAAGGTGCCGACCATCGGCGAGCGGATCACGTGGCCGGTCTCGGGTGGCGCCGCGGGTGTCGCGCCCGCGGCGACCGCCGTGCCGACGGCCGGTGCGCCTGTCGCGCCCAATGCCGGGGCCATCACCGGCGCGGCCATCACCGGCGCCGGAACCCAGGCGCCCGCGGGACGAGCGAGATTCGGGTCGGCCTTGACGATGCGCACCTTGCCGTCGGCCTCGGTGATCTCGAGCTCCGAGATGTTCGACTCCGACACCAGATCGACGAGCGTCTTCAGCTTGCGCAGATCCATGCACGTTCCTCCAGGGCGGCCGTTGGCCGCAACAACCGCAACGCCGCTTCTTGCTTCTATTCGTCGCTAAGCCTCGACAATCCACCGTCCTCGATCGGCGTTGAGCCCACTCCATCAACGGACGTGCGGCTATCGAGCGCAGTCCCGGCTTCGCTGCGGTTACCGCGCCGCACCCCTTGCGGAGCGCTCACGTGCCGAGCCGCGAGGGGCGCACTCTAGCCCATTTCGGCGCAGTTCGACGCCGTTCGAGCCAAAATAGTGCCTGCAGGCGGTCGAGTCGTCGAACCGGCCGGGTTTCAGCCGCGGTCGGCCTGGGCGGCCCAGCGGACCAACTCGTCGTAGTGCGATTCTCCCAGGCGACGCTCGCGGACACGGCCGCCGCCGTCGAGCACGACACTGAATGGCAGCCCCCCGGCGGTATTGCCCATGGCGCGCTGCCACTCCAAGCCGTCGATGCCGGCCAGCGCAACCGGCAGTTCGAGCTTGAAGCGCGCCATGAACTCGAGCACCGGCACCGGTTGATCGACCGCCAGCGCGATCACTTGCCAGCCGCGCCCGGCGTGCTCGCGCTGGAAGCGCTGCAGAGCCGGCAGCTCACGGATGCAAGGCACGCACCACGTAGCCCAAAAATTGACGACCATCGGCTTGCCGCGAAATTCGGCCATCACCAGGCGCCCGCCCTCCGGCCGCTCGAACTGCATCGTCCACAACGCCGCGGTCGCGCGCTCGAAAGCCGAGGCTCTGGCGCGCCACCATGCGAACGCGCCGCCCGCCGCGGCCGCGGCCACACCGACTCCCGTCGCAATCGCCGTGCGGCGGTTGGGGCTCACGGCGCGGGGGCCTGCATCAGTCGCTGCAGGGCCGGCGTGTCGCCGCGCCAGGTGCGCCCGCGCGTGTCGGGCTTCAAGGCGCCGCGCAGGTCGTCGCGGTCGAGCACGTGCAGGAACAGCGACACCGCCTGGTCGAGGTCGTCGCACCGCGCGTCGATGCGCAGCAGGTCAGGACCGTCGGGCTGCCCGACCGGCTCGAACGCGATGCGGCGGTCGAGCAACGCGATCTCGGCCGCCTTCGGGTCGTCGCAATACAGCTCGATCTGGATCGCCGAGCGCCGGGTCGCCGTGCCACGCCACACCGCGCCGGTGAGATGGGGCCGGAACTCGGCCAGGCGCTGCATCCACTGCAAGGCCATTCGGCGCAGCGATTCGAGTTCGCCCGGCTGCGTGTCGGCCTGGAACAGCGCCAGGTAGTCGCGCACCTCGTCCTCGATCGCTTCGTTGCTGGGCAGCTCGCTGCGGCGCGCGCCGCGACGGGTCTGGTCGCGCGCCGCCTTGCGCTTGGCAGCGCCGTATTCGAGACCGTCGTCGACCACCAGGCGCGCCGCCGCCTGGGCCAGGGTTTCCGGGGCACCGCTCATGCGCACATTCTAGAAACTGGAAAGCGCCCGGCGCGGAGGCGCGCGCGCAGCGCATAGGCCGCGTCGAGCGCGCCTCCCTAGGGCAGTTCGACGTCGCCCAACCGGGCCTCGATCACCGCGGCGCGACCGGTGACGTAAGGCGATCCCGGGTTGCGCTCGAACCGCTTGGGCGCCGGCAGCAGCACGGCGAGGTGGGCGGCCGCCGCCGGGCTCAGCCGCGATGCGTCGACCCGGTGATAGTGACGCGCCGCTGCCTGCGCGCCGAACACGCCCTCGCCCCATTCGACACTGTTGAGATAGATCTCCAGGATGCGCCGCTTGCCCAGCAGCGCCTCCAGCGTCCACGTCAGCACGAACTCCTGCGCCTTGCGCGCGACCGTCCGTTCGCCCGACAGGAAGAGGTTCTTTGCCAGCTGCTGCGTGATGGTCGAGCCGCCGACCAGCTTGACCGGGCGCTGGCGCCCGCCCGCCGCCACGCGGCGCGCGTCGGTGTTCTGCGCTCGCTGATTGCGTTGCCACGCGCGCTCGATCGCATCCCACTCGACGCCGCTGTGGTCGACGAAACCGGCGTCCTCGCTGGCGATCACCGCACGCTTCAGCGGCTCGGCGATGCGATCGGCATCGACCCACTGCTGGCTCCAGGCGAAGCGCGCACCGTGCTCGAGGCGCCACCATTCGCTGCGCTGGAACGTCGTCGACTGCGGGTCGACCCAGCGCATCAGCGCGATGCGCACGACGAAGAACACCTGCAGGCTGGCCACGGCGATCAGCAGCAGCGCCAGAGCGCGCGCGAGCTGGCGCATCATCCGCCGGCCTGCGCCAGGTGCTCGCGCAGTGCGTGCAAGACCGGCGGCGTGTGCGGGCGCACGCCGCGCCAGACGAAGAAGGCTTCGGCGGCCTGCTCGACCAGCATGCCCAGGCCGTCGCGCCCACGCGCGCCGTGCGAACGCGCCCAGTCCAAGAAAGGCTGCGCCGCTGGGCCGTACATCAGGTCGATCGCCAGCGTGCCACGCTGCAGGACCGTTGCGCTGACCGGCGTCGTCAGCCCCTGCAGGCTGCTGGAGGTGGCATTGATGACCAGCTCGAACGCCGTGCCGCAGTCGTCGAGGTCGCTGGCGCGCAGCGCCAGATCGCCCGCCACGGCTCGATGCCGCTCGACCAGCGCCGCGGCGCGCTCGCGGCTGCGGTTGCCGACCACGATCTCGCGCGGCCGCGCCGCGATCAGCGGTCCGAGCACGCCGGCGGCAGCACCGCCGGCACCGATCAGCAGCACGCGCGCAGCGGCGATGCGGACGTCGGCGTGCTGCTCGATGTCGCGCACCAATCCAATGCCATCGGTGTTGTCGGCGAACCAGCCGTTGGCGTCGAAGCGCAGCACGTTGGCGGCCTGCGCCAGCTGTGCCCGCTCGCTGACGCGGGCGGCCAGCGCCGGGGCGTGCAGCTTGAACGGCACGGTAACGTTGCACCCGCGTGCCGGCCCTTGGCCGGGCTGGCTCGAGGCCGCGTATTCACGCACGCTCGCGTCGAAGCGATCGAACGGGCACAACACGCGCCCGTACTCGATGCGCTCACCGGTCTGCTGCGCGAACTGGGCGTGGATGAACGGCGAGCGGCTGTGCGCCACCGGGTTGCCGAGCACCGCGTAGCGGTCGGGCGGTGCATCGCCTGGCGTCTTCACTGCTGCGGCACCGCGCTCAGCGGAGTCGTCTCGAGGCCCTCCTCGCGCGTGAACCGAAAGCGCGACGTCACGACGATCTGGTCGGCTTGCGCACGCATTGCCGGCGAGAAGCTGCCGAATGGCGACGCCGCGTGCACGATCGCGATCGCGCGGCGGTCGAGCACGCGCGACTTCGACGGGTACACGATGTCGGCCTCGACCACGCGGCCGGCGGCATCGACGGTGACGTTCATCGTCAACTCGCCGTACAGCTTCTTGCCCTGGTACTCGGGGAAGTCGCGCGTACCGCGCTCTTCGATCTTCCGGCGCAGCTGGTCGTAATAAATGGCGTACACCTCTTCGCGCGTGGCCGGGCTGATGTAGCGCTTCTTGGGCCGCGCGTTCTCGTCGTTGATGCGCTTCTCGATCTCGGCCAGCAGCTTCAGCAGCTGCCGCCGCCGCTCCTCCTGCTCGCGCTCCTGCGGCGTGCCGGACTCGCGCCTCGGATCCGGCGGCGGCAGCATCGCCACCTGCCGGCGCACCTGTGCCAGCAGCTGATGCTGCTGCTCCATCAGCTGCTCGACCTTGCGCCGTGCCTCCTGCGGCGAGTCGCCGAGCTCGATCGTGGCCGATGCCGGCAGCGGCGTCGTGGCACGGCCCTTGTCGGCCTCGCCGCCACCGGCGAGGTTGGCCTGCGCGATCGCCTGCGCCTTGGTCGGCGCCTCGAGCGAACGCGCGTTGACCAGGATCACCTCCAGCGGCGTGTCGCGAAACGCGCGCTCGAAGCGCGTCGGGTCGGCAATGCGAAAGGCCAACAGTCCGGCATGCGCGCCCACCGAGACGATCAACGCCCAGTGCAGCGTGGTCAGCTGTTTCAGCGCCATGGATCAGGGGGCCACGGCGTCGGACGCGGGTGATTCATCCACTGCGCCCTCGTTGACGTCGATCGCCAGCTGCAACGCCAGTGGCTGCGCCTCGGCCTCTTCGTCATCGACGGCCTCGCCGGCTACCGCAGCCTCGGCGCCCAGGCGCGCCAGCAGTGTGGCGTGCACCTCGAGGGTGAGCTCATCGAGCGCTTGCAGCGCGGCGCGCACCCGCGTGCCGCGCGGCAGCGCCTCGCAGCCGACGCAGCGGAACACCAGCGGCAGCCCGTCGGCACGCACCAGGCCGTCCTTCATCGTGGTGGCTTCGAGTTCGCGCACGCCGCGCTGACGCAGCCAGCGCAAAGTCCAGTAGCGCTCGATCGTGTGCTGGAAGTCGTTGTACGCGGCATAGCTGGCGTCGAAGGACGAGATGATCGAAAACAGGCTCGCGTCACGTGGCTTGAACGGCGCGGCGAGCGCCGCGGTGCGGCCGTGCCGCACGCAGGCGACGATCTGCCACTGATTGACCAGGTCCACGTAGCGCCGCAGCGGCGAGGTCGCCCAACTGTACTGGCTGACCCCGATGCCGGCGTGCGGCGCCGGCTTGGTCCCCATGCGAACTTTCACGCCCGGCGCGAGACTCGCTTGGCTGCGGTAGATCGCCGGCACGTTGTTCGCGGCCAGCCAGCCGCCCCAGTGACTGTTGGCCAGGATCATCATCTCGGCCACGATCAGGTCGAGCGGCGAGCCGCGCAGGCGCGGCGTGATCGCCACGCTTTCGTCCCCTGCGGGCTCGCCACCGGCGACGCCGTTGAGACGGAAGTTGTAGTCGGGGCGGTTGAAGGTCTCGGGCCGGCCGCGCGCCTGTTCGCGCTGCGCCTTCAGTGCTCGCGCGAGGCGGAATGCGAACGCCAGTTCGGCAGCGTGCGGATAGGTGGCCGCGGCGTCCCCTTGCAGCGACGCCTCGGTGACGACCTGGTCGAGCTGGTCGTGGCGCAGGTTGTCGCTGATGTGCAGCCGCTCGATGTGGGTGTCGAACTGGCGCAGCGCCAGGCTCGCTTCGTCGACCTGCACATACAGGCTGAGGGCGGGGCAATCGCGGCCCGCGCTCAGCGTGAACCGCTGCACCACCGTGTCGGGCAGCATCGTGATCTTGTGGCCGGGCATGTAGACGGTGGACAGCCGCTCGCGTGCGACGCGGTCGAGGCCGGAATCCGGCGTGATTGCCAACCCCGGCGCCGCGATGTGGATGCCGAGCACGACCGTGCCCTGACCGAGCCCACGCACCGACAGCGCGTCGTCGATCTCGGTGGTCGAGCTGTCGTCGATCGAGAAGGCCTGCACGTCGGCCAGCGGCAACTCACCCGTGATGTCCGGCGCCGCAAGCTCCGCGAAGCCGGTGCCGCGCGGAAACTGCTCGTAGAGAAAGCGCCGCCAGTGGAACTGGTACGCCGACTCGATGGCACCCGCGGCGCGCAACAGGTCGAGCGGCGATCGCTGCGAGCGCCGTGCGGCTTCGACCACCGCCTTGTATTCAGTGGCGTTCTTGTCCGGCTTGAACAGGATGCGGTACAGCTGCGCGCGGATCGGTTCGGCGCAGCGGCCTTGGGCGAGTTCGCAGGCCCAAGCGTCGACCTGCGCCGCCTGCGCCTTCTTGCGCTCGATCGCTGCCAGCGCCGCCTGTACCGTCTCGCGGCCGGCCTTGTGGAACACGCCCTTGCCGACCCGCTTGAAGTAGTGCGGCGCCTGGAAGAGGCCGAGCAGCATCGCCGCCTGGTGCACAGCGTCGGCTTTGGCGTTGAAGTACTCGCGGGCCAGTTCGCCGAACGTGAAGTCGCGCGGCGGCGCGAACTCCCATGCCAGCTCGGGGTCGACCTCGGCCGCCAGCGCGCGCGCCTGTTCGAGCAGCCTCGCCGGCTCAGGAGTGTCGAACTGCAACAGGACGTGTGCAGCCTTGACCTTGACGCGACGACCCGACTCGAGCTCGACCTGCAGCGAGGCATCGGTGTGCGACATCACGCGGCCGGCGAGGAACTTGCCGGCGTCGTCGAACAGGGCATAGGACATCGGTCAACCTTCGTGCTCGGCGTCGCGGGCGATCGGCCGAGCGCGGGCGAGCGGGCCGATTGTCCCATCGGCCACCGCCCGAACCGCTCGCACAAAGCGGCGCACGCCCGTGCCGATGGCGCAGATCGGTAACCAATCGTCTGCCGTCGCGTGCAGCCGACGCGCCGCGGGTCAGCTCGGCGGCAACTGCAGGAACTCGAGCACGAACGGCAAGTGCTGGTCGAAGTCCGACAGCGCGTGGTCGCTGCCCTCGAGCAGCTTGATGCGCGCGCCGGCATAGCGAGCGGCCATCTCGCGCCAGTCGAGCAACTCGTCGCCCTTGGCGATCACCGCCGCGTAGCGCTCGGGTTGCGCCAGTTTCGCGGGTGCCAGCTCACGCAGTTCGCCGATGTATTCGCGCTTGAACTCGAAATGCGTCGCCGGATCGTGATAGGCGGTCTGGTCGCCGACGTAGCGCACCAAGTCGCGCGCCGGGACCACGGCCGGGTTCAGCACCACCGCCCGACACCGGCGGTGCTCGGCCACCGCGGTGGCGTAGAAGCCGCCGAGCGAGCTACCCAGCACCGCCATCGAGTGGACCGGCCAATCGCGGGTTCCCGTGATCATCAGTTCCCAGGCCGCGCGCGGCGACGGCGGCAGCTGCGGGCACCACCAGGTCACGGCAGGCGCATGCTGCTGCAGCCACGCGTGCAGCATGCGGGCCTTGAACGATTGCGGCGACGACCGGAATCCGTGCAGGTACAGCAGGTGGCTGGCCATCGACGCCGTCGCTCAACGGCGCGCTTGCAAGGCCGTCAGCAACTTGCCGTGGATGCCGCCGAAGCCGCCGTTGCTCATCACCAGCACATGGTCGCCCGTGCGCGCCGCCCGCACCACATGCTCGACCAGCTTGTCGACGCTGCCGGCGACCACCGCCTGGGCTCCCATCGGCGCCAGCGCAGCGGCGGCGTCCCAGCCGTAGTCGCCCTGCAGGCAGAACGACAGGTCGGCCTCCTCGAGCGCCCACGGCAGATGGGCGTTCATCGTGCCGAGCTTCATCGTGTTCGAGCGCGGCTCGAACACTGCGAGGATGCGCTGCGGCGCCGCGCCGGGTAACGTGATGTCGTGGTCGATCTTGCGGCGCAGGCCGGCAATCGTGGTGTGCATCGCGGTCGGGTGGTGGGCGAAGTCGTCGTAGATCTTGACACCCGCCGCCTCCCCGCGCAGCTCGAGCCGCCGCCGCACGTTCTGAAAGCGCGCCAGCGCACCGGCGGTGACCTCGGGGTCGACACCGACGTGCTCGGCCGCCGCAAGCGCCGCGAGCGCGTTGAGTTGGTTGTGCTCGCCGAGCAGCGACCACTCGATGCGCGCGATCTTCAGGCTGCCGCGCAGCACGTCGAACGCGTTGGGCTCGCCGCGCGCGCGCAGCGTGCCGGGCTCCTCCTTGCGCGCGCCGAAGCGCTGCACCTCGCTCCAGCAGCCGCGCTCGAGCACGCGCGCCAGCGAGGCCTCGCGCGCGTTGACGATCAGCCGTCCCTGCGATGGCACCGTGCGCACCAGGTGGTGAAACTGCGTCTCGATGGCGGCCACATCGGGAAAGATGTCGGCGTGGTCGAACTCCAGGTTGTTCAGCACCGCAGTGCGCGGGCGGTAGTGCACGAACTTGCTGCGCTTGTCGAAGAACGCGGTGTCGTACTCATCGGCCTCGATCACGAAGCAGCGCCCCTCGCCCGCGCGCGCCGAGATGCCGAAGTTCTGCGGCACGCCACCCACCAGGAAGCCCGGCTTCAGGTCGGCGCACTCGAGGATCCAGGCCAGCATCGAGGTGGTGGTGGTCTTGCCGTGCGTGCCGGCCACCGCCAGCACGTGCCGGCCCTGCAGCACGTGCTCCGCGAGCCACTGCGGACCACTCGTGTACGGCGCGCCGTCGTCGAGGATCGCCTCGATCAGCGCGTTGCCGCGCGTCACCACGTTGCCGACCACGAACAGATCGGGCCGCAAGGCCAGTTGATCGGCAGCGTAGCCTTCCAACAGTTCGATGCCGAGCGCGCGCAACTGATCGCTCATCGGCGGATAGACGTTGGCGTCGCAACCGGTGACGCGATGCCCGGCCTCGCGGGCGATCGCCGCCAGACCGCCCATGAAGGTGCCGCAGATGCCGAGGATGTGGATGTGCATGGATAAGCGCCTCAGGCGGCGAGCGCTTCTCGCGCGGCCGCAGCCGTGGCGGCCACATCGGCGTCGCTGTGCGCGGCACTGACGAAGCCCGCTTCATACAAGGCCGGCGCCAGATACACCCCGCGCGCCAACATGGCATGGAAGAAGCGGTTGAAGCGCTCCTTGTCGGTGGCCATCACCGCAGAGTAGTGCTGCGGCAACTGGGCGGCGAAGAAGAACCCGAACATGCCGCCTTCACTGTCCGCGCTGAAGGCGACTCCGCAATCGCGCGCAGCGGCCGACAAGGCGTCAACCAGCCGCCGCGTCTTGGCCGCCAGCGCGTCGAAGAAGCCGGGCTTGGCGATTTCGCGCAGCGTGGCCAGCCCGCAGGCGGTGGCGACCGGATTGCCGCTCAACGTGCCCGCCTGGTAGACCGGGCCCAGCGGTGCCAACTGCGACATGATGTCGCGCGCGGCGCCGAAGGCGGCCAGCGGCATGCCGCCGCCGATCACCTTGCCGAACACGCTGATGTCGGGCTTGAAGCCGGGGATCGAGCGCGCATAGAGGCTCTGCGCGCCGCCGAGCGCGACACGGAAGCCGGTCATCACCTCGTCGAACACGAGCAACGCGCCGTGCGCGGTGCACAGCTCGCGTAGGCGTCTGACGAAGGGCACCTGCGCGCGCACGAAGTTCATGTTGCCGGCGATCGGCTCGATCACTACGCACGCCAACTCGCGTCCGTGCTGTTCGAACGCGGCTTCCAGTTGCGCCAGGTTGTTGTACTCGAGCACGAGCGTGTGTTGCACCACCTCCGGCGGCACGCCGGCGCTGGTCGGGTGACCGAACGTCGCCAGCCCCGAGCCGGCCTTGACCAGCAGCGCGTCGGCATGACCGTGGTAGCAGCCCTCGAACTTGATCAACTTGGGTCTGCCGGTGGCGCCGCGCGCCAGCCGGATCGCGGTCATCGCGGCCTCGGTGCCGCTGGAGACCAGCCGCACCTGTTCGACGCTGGGCACCTGCGCGATGATCGCCTCGGCCAACTCGATCTCGGCCTCGGTCGGTGCGCCGAAGCTCAGGCCACGCGTCGCCGCCTGCTGCACGGCGTCTAGCACGGCGGGATGCCCGTGGCCGAGGATCATCGGCCCCCATGAGCCGACGTAGTCGATGTAGCGGCGACCCTCGGCGTCCCAAAGGTAGGCGCCCTGCGCGCGCGCGATGAAGCGCGGCGTGCCGCCGACCGCCCGAAACGCCCGCACCGGCGAATTGACGCCGCCCGGAATCACGCGCTGCGCGCGCTCGAACAGGGCCTGGTTGCGGTCGACCATCGCGCCGGCGTCAATGGATGCGGCGCTGCGCCGGCTTGCCTTTGCCTTCACCCGGTTCGGCGGGGGGTTCGCTGCTGGGGCTCGCACCAGTCCCGCCCTCGGCGTCGTCTTGCGAAGGCGGCAGCGCCCAGAAGAAGCGGTCCGGAATCACGCTGCCCATGCCGGGTCGAAAGCCCGCGTCGAGGCTCTGATCCATGAAGGCGAGCGCCTCGCCGACCGCGGCGTGCAACTCGTTACCAGCTGCCAGCAGGGCCGCCAGCGCAGCCGACAGCGTGTCGCCGGCACCGACGAACGCAGTGTCGAACATCTCGAACTTCTCGCCGGTCAGCGCGCCCTGCGACGCAGCCAGCACGTTGTCGATGAACTGCTCGCTGCCCTTGGCCGGCAACATGACTCCGGTCACCAGCACAAAGCGCGTGCCGTGCTCGGCCGCGGCCACCGCCAACTCGCGCGGCGATGCCGGCCGGTCGGAATCCCACTCCGGCAGCAGGAAGTCGGTGAGTGTCTTGTGGTTGCCCACCAGCACCTCGGTAGCCGGCAGGATCAGCTCGCGAAACGACTCCATGTACTGAGACGCCGCGTCGTCGTCGAGCCAGCCGAGGTTGGGCAGGTACGAGACGAGCGGGATGTCGGGGTAGTCCGACAGCACCTCGGCCACCGCGCTCACCCCTTCGGCGCTGCCGAGGAAGCCGACCTTCCAGCCGGAGACCGTGATGTCCTCGAGCACGGTACGCGCCTGCTCGGCGATCGCGTCGGCGTCGATCGCGTGCTGGTCGAACACTTCGGCGCTGTCACGCATCAGCAACGCGGTGGTCACCGGCAGCGCATGCGCGCCCATCGCGGCCAGCGTGGCCACGTCGCCGGCAATGCCACCTGCACCGCTGGGGTCTGCGGCGTTGAAGGTCATCACGCAGCTCGGCGTGCTGCCCTCTTGCGCAGCTTCTTCGCCGGCTTCGCTTGGGGTGCTGCCGGTCGGCAGGTCGGAGGCCATGAATGACAGCGGATGCCCCTCGAATGAGTCAATCTTCACAGCGCAGATTGACCTCTAGGGGATTGTGAAGAATGTTGCGTAGGTGCCTACGCGCCTTTGGCTTTCGGACAAAACGCGTGGATACAATGATTCGTCATTGTAGTGAGCGATCCGATCGACGTGAGTGAACCGCGCACCTGGATGTGCCTGATTTGCGGCTGGATCTACGACGAGGCCGCGGGCGATCCGGAGCACGGACTGGCGCCCGGCACGAGGTGGACCGACGTGCCGATGAACTGGACGTGTCCGGAGTGCGGCGCGCGCAAGGAAGACTTCGAGATGGTGCAGGTCTGACGACTGATGCATCGGCACCATCCGCCCCCGATGTACAGCGACCCAAGGAGAGTACGTGGATAACGCAGTGTCCGAGGGGGCGCCCTCCGCAGCGAAGGTTCTCGTCATCGACGACAGCAACACCATTCGCCGCAGCGCCGAGATCTTCCTGCGGCAAGGCGGCTACGAGGTGGTGCTGGCCGAGGACGGCTTCGACGCGCTGGCCAAGGTCAACGACCATGACCCGCAACTGATCTTCTGCGACATCTTGATGCCGCGCCTGGACGGCTACCAGACTTGCGCGATCATCAAGCGCAACCCGCGCTTCGCCCACGTGCCCGTCATCATGTTGTCGTCGAAGGACGGTCTGTTCGACAAGGCGCGCGGCCGGATGGTCGGTTCCGAGGAATACCTGACAAAACCTTTCACGAAGGAACAGCTGTTGCGCGCCGTAGAGCAATTCAGCCGTTACGCTGAAAGAGGTACGCAGAGCGCGTGAGGCGCTGGCTGTGCAACGGCTGCAGGAGAGTTGAGATGACGATCAAGAAGGTGCTGTTGGTGGACGACTCGAAGACCGAGTTGCACCACCTGTCGGACTTGCTGTCCAAGCGAGGCTACGCGGTGCGCACCGCCGAGAACGGCGAAGAGGCGATGCGCCGCCTCGCCGAAGACAAGCCCGACCTGATCCTGATGGACGTGGTGATGCCGGGTCAGAACGGCTTCCAGCTCACGCGCGCGATCACCCGCGACCCGGCGTATGCCGACGTGCCGGTGATCATGTGCACCAGCAAGAACCAGGAGACCGACCGCGTCTGGGGCATGCGCCAGGGCGCGCGCGACTACGTGGTCAAGCCGGTGGTCGCCGACGAGTTGATCGCCAAGATCAAGGCCTTCGACTGACACGGGTGTAAGGACGGCGAGCGGCCATGGCCAACAAGGAAGCCCTGCGCGAACTGCAGACGCGCCTTGCCCAGCGCATGCAGGTGGCGCGCAACGAACCGGCCGCGCATGCCTGGCTGGCGGTCGAGTGCGCCCAGCAGGGCTTGCTGTTGCCGCTGGAGCAGGCCGGCGAGATCTTCAACGCGGGACGCATCATGGCCGTCCCACACACGCGTCCGTGGTTTGCCGGCGTCGCCAATCTGCGCGGTGGCTTGCACGGTGTGGTCGACCTGGCGGTGTTCCTCGGTCTGCGTGCGCGCAGCACCCAAGACCACGGCGTCGAGGGCGCGCGCCTGGTGGCGCTGAACCCGGCGCTCGGCGTGAACTGCGCATTGCTGGTGGACCGCTTGGCGGGCCTGCGGCACGAAAACGATTTGAGCGACAAAGCCGACGAAGCGGGTGCGCAACGCCCAGCCTTCGCCGGCGCAAGCTGGCGCGACAGCGCCGGGCGCAACTGGCAAGAGATCAAATTGGCCGCCCTGGCGGCTGATATGCAGTTTCTCGCGATCGCGGCCTGACACGGGCCGCAGGGAGCGAGGGTGGGAACATCGACTGGCATCTAGATGCCGCGACGACGAGAGGACTCGTATGGGCTTCATGGAACGATTCAAAGCGAAGGGCCGTGGCAACGGCGGCGTCGCGACGGCCGAGTTGTCTCCGTTCGACGAAATGGTGATCCCCCACGGCGGCAGCGCGGCGGATCGTGGCAACAGCCATGCGAGCACGGTGTCGCTGGACATGCACCCGTCGCAGGCGACGCGCCAGATCAGCACGTCGATCATCTCCGAGGCTGCGCCGTCGGAGCTGGCGCCCGAGTTCAACGACTCGCGTCCGCATGCCGGCCCGGTTGCCGTCGCCACGCTGCCGCTGATCGGCAACAAGACGGTTCCTGAGCAACAGCGCATCCTCGGCGGTGTCGTGCTGCTCGGCTTGCTCGGCCTGGTGCTCGGCACGGTGCTGGCGCTGAGTGCGGCCAGCCGCGGTGCCAATCAGGTGGCCGCGGTCGGTCAGGCACTGATGCAGTCGCAGCGGCTCGCGAAGTCGGTGTCGCAGGCGCTGGTCGGTAGCGCGCAGGCGTTCCCCGAGGTGCGCGACGCGTCGACCATTCTGGCCACCAACGTGCGCGGCCTGCGCACCGGCGAGGGCGAACTCGCGGCGGCGCCGGCCAACGTGCAGGACACGATCGAGCCCCTGCTGCCGCTGATCGACCGCGCCGAGCGCAACGCCAACCACGTGCTCGGTCAGCAGAAGACGCTGACGCAGGTGGGCCAAGCGCTGCGCACGATCAACCGCCAGTCGGCCGACCTGCTCGAAACCGCCGAAACGGTGTCGTCGCTGAAGCTGCAGCAGGAAGCCACGCCGGCCGAATTGGCCGCGGTCGGCCAGCTGGTGATGTTGACTCAGCGGATCGGCAAGTCGGCCAACGAATTCCTGACCATCGAGGGCGTGAGTCCCGAGGCGGTGTTCTTGCTTGGCAAGGACTTGAACTCGTTCCGCGAGATCGCCGAAGGGTTGAACAACGGCAACCCCGAACTGCGCCTGCCCGGTACCAAGGACGCGCAGACCAAGGACCGCCTGCGCCAGCTGATCAAGCAATACGACGAGACACGCGCGCAGGCGAGCTCGATTCTGGGCAACCTGCAAGGCCTGGTCACGGCGCGTGAGGCGCAGGCCGGCATCCTGAACGACAGCGAACCGCTGCGCAAAGGCCTCGAGACGCTGCAGGACCAGCTCGGCAAGGAGACCGGCATCCGCATGAGCCATCTGTCGCTGATGCTGCTGTCGGTGCTGACAATGGTGGTCGGCGGTATCGGTTTCCTGCGGCTGT
Organism: Burkholderiaceae bacterium; assembly: GCA_035764445.1. Classification (GTDB taxonomy): domain Bacteria; phylum Pseudomonadota; class Gammaproteobacteria; order Burkholderiales; family Burkholderiaceae_C; genus JAEUPI01. Next base: position 1,605 of record DASTZF010000369.1, on the reverse strand, counting down.
TCGTGCAGGACCAGGCGCAACGTGCACAGACCGCCGAGGCGCAGCGGCAAGAGGCCGAGCGTCAGGAGCAGGAAGCCAAGCGCGTCAACGACGCCAACCAGGCGGCGATTTTGCGATTGATGAACGAACTGCAGTCGGTCGCTGAAGGTGACTTGACGCAGCAGGCCACGGTGACGGAGGACATCACTGGTGCGATCGCCGACTCGGTGAACTACACGGTGGAAGAGCTGCGATCGCTGGTGGCGCAGGTGCAGGGTACGGCCAGCCGCGTGACGGAGACGACGCAGCAGGTGGAAGCCACGTCGACCGAGCTGCTCGCCGCGTCGACCGAACAGCTGCGCGAGATCCGCGACACCGGTGAGTCAGTGCTGCAGATGGCGAACCGAATCAACCAGGTGTCCACGCAGGCGCAGGAAACCGCTCAAGTGGCGCGCAAGTCGCTGCGGGCCGCCGAGTCGGGCCTGTCGGCGGTGCAGAACACCATCGGCGGCATGAACTCGATCCGCGACCAGATCCAGGAGACGTCGAAGCGGATCAAGCGGCTGGGCGAATCGTCACAGGAGATCGGTGAAATCACCGAGCTGATCTCGGACATTACCGAGCAGACCAACGTGCTGGCGCTGAACGCTGCCATTCAGGCGGCGTCGGCGGGCGAAGCGGGCCGCGGCTTCTCGGTGGTGGCCGAGGAAGTGCAGCGACTGGCCGAACGCTCCGGCGACGCAACGCGCCAGATCGCGGCACTGGTGAAGACCATTCAGACCGACACCCAGGACGCCGTGGCCGCGATGGAACGGTCGACGCAGGGCGTGGTCGACGGTGCCCGACTGTCCGACGCGGCGGGTTCCGCGCTGGCCGACATCGACCGCGTCACGCGCCAACTGGCCGAACTGATCGAGAACATCTCCACGCAGGCGTCGAGCGAAGCGCAATCGGCCAACGTGGTGGCATCGAACATCCAGCACATCTTTGCGGTGACCGAGCAGACCGGAGAGGGCACTCGTTCGACGGCGCAGATGGTGCGCGAATTGTCGCGCAGCGCTGAGGAGCTCAAGCAATCGGTGGCGCGATTCAAGGTCAGCTGATCGAAGCGCACGCCGACCGACCGTACTGAACTCGAACTCCGGGTGGATCGCACATGTCCGCTGCTCGCGACAACGAGGTGACCCATGACCTGAGCGCCCTGGCCTGGGTGCACGACGAACTGCGTCGTACGCTGGAGGCCGCGCACAAGTCGTTGCGCCGCTACCTGAAGGAAGCCGACGCTGCTGGCGGCTCCGACGTCGACACCGTCGACCCTGCGATCCTGCGCCACGCGCGCTCGCAGATGCACCAGGGCGCCGGCGCGCTCGAGCTGGTCGGCCTGCCCACTGCGGCGTTGATGCTGCGCGCCTCCGAGGCGGCGATCACACGCCTGGCCGGGCGTACACGCGGCGTCACGCCGGCTGCCGTCGAAGCACTGGAGCGCGGCTCGTTCGCGCTGATGGACTACCTGGCGCGTCTGCTGGCGGGCAAGTTGATCTCGCCGGCGGCAATGTTCCCGCAGTACAAGGCGCTGCAGGAGCTGGCCGGCGCCGGACGCATCCACCCGGCCGATCTGTGGACCAA
>DASTZF010000368.1:0-3103 GCA_035764445.1 Burkholderiaceae bacterium | reverse complement strand
TACCCGATGCTGTCGCTCGGCTACGTCGTCAACGCATTGGCCGCCTGGTGGCTGCTCGGCGAGGCGGTCGGCGCGCTGCGCGCGTCGGGCGTCCTGCTGATCCTCGCCGGCGTGTGGCTGGTCGCTCGCAGCTGAACGGTGCCCGATGAACGCGCCCGAGATCTCGGTGATCGTCCCCGTCTACAACGAGGAGCAGGTGCTGCCCGCGCTGTTCGAGCGCCTGTACCGCACGCTCGATGCGATGGCCGAATCGTACGAGGTCGTGTTCGTCGACGACGGCAGCCGCGACCGCTCGGCGGAGCTGCTGGCACGACAGTTCCACCGGCGTCCCGACGTCACCCGCGTGGTGCTGTTCAACGGCAACTTCGGCCAGCACATGGCGATCCTGGCCGGGTTCGAGCAGATGCGCGGGCGCATCGCCGTCACGCTCGATGCTGACCTGCAGAACCCGCCGGAGGAGATTCCGCGGTTGATCGAAGCCGTGCGTGCCGGCCACGATTACGTCGGCACGATCCGCCGCTGGCGCGAAGACACGGCGTTTCGCCGCTTGGCCTCGCGGGCAGTGAACTGGCTGCGCGGGCGGATCACCCGCATCGAGATGACCGATCAGGGCTGCATGCTGCGCGCGTACGACCGCGACCTCGTCGACACGCTGAATGCGTGCCAGGAGGCGAACACGTTCATCCCGGCGCTGGCGTACACGTTCGCCGCCAATCCGACCGAGATCGAGGTCGGCCACGAGGAGCGCTTTGCCGGCCGATCGAAATACTCGCTGTACCGGCTGATCCGGCTCAACTTCGATCTGGTCACCGGCTTCTCGATCGTGCCGCTGCAGTGGTTCGCGCTGATCGGCATGCTGCTGTCGCTGGGCTCGGGCGCGCTGTTCGTGCTGCTGCTGGTGCGGCGCTTCGTGCTCGGTGCCGAGGTGCAGGGCGTCTTCACGCTGTTCGCGCTGCAGTTCTTCCTGATCGGCATCCTGCTGTTCGGCATCGGGCTGATGGGTGAGTACGTCGGCCGCATCCAGCAGGAGGTGCGGCGCCGGCCGCGCTACCGCGTCAGCGCGGTGCTGCAGGCACCGAGCCCGGCCACGCAGCGCTCACCTCAGCGCGTGAGCGGGATGCGGCGGTGAGAGCGGTGGTGTTCGCCTACTCGGGCGTCGGCGACCGCTGCCTGCGCGTGCTGCACGCGAGCGGCGTGCAGGTGCCGTTGGTGGTCACGCACCACGACGACCCCGGCGAGACGATCTGGTTCGCGCGCGTGGCCGACACGGCGGCCGAACTCCAGCTGCCGCTCGTGCGCGCCGACGATCCGAGCGACTCGGCACTCGCCGCGCGGGTGGCCGCGGCGAGACCGGACCTGATGTTCTCGTTCTACTACCGGGCGCTGATCCCGACCGCGCTGCTGGCGCTGGCGCGTGCGGGCGCCTTCAACATGCATGGGTCGCTGCTGCCGCGGTACCGCGGGCGCGCTCCGGTCAACTGGGCCATCCTCCACGGCGAGACGCAGACCGGCGCCACGCTGCACGAGATGGTGGCCCAGCCCGACGCCGGCGCCATCGTCGACCACAGCGCGGTGCCGATCCTGCCCGACGACACCGCGCCTCAGGTGCTCCACAAGGTCACGGTCGCCGCCGAGCAGGTGCTGTGGCGCAGCCTGCCGGCGATCGTCGCCGGACGAGCGCCGCGACGGCCCAACGAGATCTCGCAAGGCAGCTACTTCGGCGCCCGCAAGCCGGAGGATGGCCGCATCGATTGGTCGCAGCCGGCGCAACAGGTCTACAACCTGATCCGCGCCGTGGCGCCGCCGTTCCCGGGCGCCCACACCGACCTCGGCGCTGCGCGCCTCGTCGTGGCGCGGGCCCGCCTGCGCAAGGCCTTCGTCTCGACATCGAAGCCGGGCCTGCAGCTCGATGGCGAGCGCGTCGTCGGCGTGTGCGGCGATGGTGGCGTGATCGACGTGCACGAACTGCGTTGCGGCGCGACGGCGATCGATGCCGCCGCGCTCGGCCCGCTGCTGGGGCATTGAGGATCAGTGCGGTGAAGAAGATCCTGATCCTCGGCGCCAACGGCTTCATCGGGCATCACCTGGCCGCGCGCATCCTGCAGTCCACCGACTGGCAGGTGTATGCGATGGACATGTCGGACAGCCGGCTCGAAGAGTTCAGGCGCCATCCGCGGCTGCACTTCTTCGAAGGCGACATCACGATCAACAAGGAGTGGATCGAGTACCACGTGCGCAAGTGCGACGTGCTGCTGCCGCTGGTGGCGATCGCGACGCCGGCCACCTACGTGCGCGAGCCGTTGCGGGTGTTCGAGCTCGACTTCGAAGCCAATTTGCCGATCGTCCGCGCAGCGGTCAAGCACCGCAAGCACCTGGTCTTCCCGTCGACCTCCGAGGTTTACGGCATGTGCCCGGATGGGGAGTTCGACCCCGAGACTTCGCCGCTCGTCTACGGCCCGATCAACAAGCAGCGGTGGATCTACGCTTGCAGCAAGCAGCTGCTCGACCGCGTGATCCACGCCTACGGCATCGAGCAGGGGCTGAACTACACCCTGTTCCGGCCGTTCAACTGGATCGGCCCGGGGCTCGACTCGATCTTCGAGAGCAAGGAGGGCAGCTCGCGCGTGGTGACGCAGTTCCTCGGGCGCATCGTGCGTGGCGAGCCGATCGAGCTGGTCGACGGCGGCCAGCAGCGGCGCACCTTCGCCGACATCGCCGACGGCGTCGACGCGCTGATGCGGATCATCGCCAACGAAGGCGGTATCGCCAGCCAGCGCATCTTCAACATCGGCAACCCGGAGAACGACCGCTCGATGCGGCAGCTCGCCGACCTGATGCTGCGCATCGCGGCCGGCTTTCCCGAGTACGCCGAGGCGGCGCGCCGCACGACGGTGGTGCCGACGTCGTCGCGCCAGTTCTACGGCGACGGCTATCAGGACGTGCAGACCCGCGTGCCGAGGATCGATCAGACCATGCGGTTGCTCGGTTGGACTCCGCAGGTTGCGCTCGAGGCGTCGCTGCGGCGCGTCTTCGAGTCGTACCGGCACAAGGTCGTCGAGGCGCGCGCGCTGCTTACGGCCTGAGCCAACTGTGGGTCTCATCG
>DASTZF010000367.1:0-3381 GCA_035764445.1 Burkholderiaceae bacterium | reverse complement strand
CTGTCGGGCGGTGAGCGACAGATGCTGGCGCTCGGGCGCGCACTGATGTCGTCGCCGCGGTTGTTGATGCTCGACGAGCCGAGCCTCGGGCTGGCGCCGCTGGTGGTGCATGAGATCTTCGCCATCGTGCGCGGGCTGCGCGACGACGGCGTGGCGATCCTGCTGGTCGAGCAGAACGCGCGCGCCGCGCTCGACAGCTCGGATCACGGCTACGTGCTCGAGACCGGCGAGGTGGCGCTGAGCGGCGAGTCGCAGCAGCTCGCCGGCGATCCACGCGTGCAGGCCACCTACCTCGGCGGTGCCACCGATGACGACTGACAGAGCGTTCGCGCCGCACGAGCGCACGCTGCCGGCGATGCTGGTTCGGCAGGCGCGCGAGTTCGGCGGGCGACCGTTCCTGTCGATCGCCGGCGCGACGTGGTTGCACCACGAGATGGCGGGCGTGGCGGCGCGCCGCGCCGGCGCGTTGCGTGCCGCCGGCATCCGCCGCGGTGACCGCGTCGCGGTGATGTGCGGCAACCGCGCCGAGTTCATCGAGACGCTGCTCGGCTGCGGCTGGCTGGGTGCGGTGCTGGTGCCGATCAACAGCGCGTCGATGCGGCCGCAGATCGAGTACGTGCTGGCCGATTGCAGCGCGCGGCTGCTGGTGATCGAAGGCCGCTTCGCCGAGCGGTTGGGTGAGCGCGTGCCCGAGTCAGTGTGGACCGTGCCACACGGCTGGCCGGCAACGGGCGATGCGTTGCCTGCCGAAGCCGTTGAGCACGGCGACCCGCTGGCAATCCTCTACACGTCGGGCACCACGGGGCCGGCCAAGGGCGTGGTGTGCCCGCACGCGCAATACCACTGGTGGGGCGTCAACACCGCGAGCGTGCTGCAGCTCGGCGCCGCCGACGTGCTGTGCACGACCTTGCCGCTGTTCCACATCAACGCGCTTAACACCTTCGCGCAGGCGGCGATCGTGGGTTGCCGCGTGGAGTTCGCGAGCGCCTTCCACGCATCGACGTTCTGGCCCGAGATGCGCTCGCGCGACACCACTGTGATCTACCTGCTCGGCGCGATGGTGCCGATGCTGCTCGCACAACCCGCGGGCGCACACGAGTGCGAGCACTCGGTGCGCATCGGGCTCGGCCCCGGCGTGCCGGCCGCCGCCGGTGCGGCGTTCCGCGAGCGTTGCGGCGTGACCTTGCTCGAAGGCTACGGCTCGACCGAGACCAACTTCGTGATCGCCACCGCGCCCGACTCGCCGCGCGTCGGCGTGATGGGTTGGCTGCGGCCGGGCTTCGACGCCCGCGTGGTCGACGAGCACGACGTCGACTTGCCGGCCGGCGAGGCGGGCGAGCTGGTGCTGCGCGCCGACGAGCCGTTCGCCTTCGCGAGCGGCTATTTCGGCAAGCCCGACCAGACCGTCGAGGCGTGGCGCAATCTGTGGTTCCACACCGGCGACCGTGTGGTGCGCGACGCCGACGGCGCATTCCGTTTCGTCGATCGCATCAAGGACGCGATCCGCCGCCGGGGCGAGAACATCTCGTCGTGGGAGGTCGAGCAGGCGCTGATGAGCCATGCCGCTGTGGCCGCCGTGGCGGTGTATCCGGTGCGCTCGGAGCTTGCCGAAGACGAGGTGATGGCCTCCGTCGTGCTGCGCGAGGGTGCGGCGGTCGCGCCGGCCGACCTCGCGCACCACTGCGCGGCGCTGCTGCCGAAGTTCGCGCTGCCGCGCTACATCGATCTGGTGGCCGACCTGCCGCGCACCGAGAATGGCAAGGTGCAGAAGTACCGCTTGCGCGAGCGCGGCGTCACGCCGACCTGCTGGGACCGCGACAGAGCATGACCAACCATCGCGAAGCCGCGGGAGCCTACTGGAACGCCGAGCTCGAGACCCTGGCATGGGACGAGGTCGAGCGCTGGCAGGCCGGCCGCATCGCGGCGATGCTGCCCGCGCTGCGGCAACGCTCGCGGCTGTACGCGCGCCTGCACGCCGATCTGTCCGGCGAGCCTGCGATGCGCGATCTGGCCGACCTCGCCTCGCTGCCGTTCACGCTGAAGGACGAGATCCGTATCGCGCAGGAGCGCTCGAGTCCCGAACAGCCGTTCGGCGACAACCAGGCCATGCCGAGCTCCGACATCGTGCAGGCGATCTCGTCGTCGGGCACCACCGGCGCGCCGCTGTACTACGCGCTGACCGCGCGCGACGTCGAGATCTTCGCCGATGCGATCGCCAACGTATGGTTCACCGCCGGCATCCGGCGCGGCGACACGGTGGCGCACCTGGTGGGCCTGCCGATGGTCGCCGGCGGCCTGCCGTATGCCGACGGCTTTCGCCGTGTCGGTGCGACGCTGTGTTGGCTCGGCGGGTTCCCGACCGAGCGCATCCTGCGCGACATGCGGCGATTGCGCGTCACCGCGCTGCTGGCCACGACGTCGTTCGCGCTCTACCTCGCCGCGCGTTGGGACGACGTCGGTCGCGAGACGGGCTTGCCGTCGTCGTTGACCAAGGTGCTCGGAGGCGGCGAGCCCGGGCTGGGCGTGCCGGACATCCGCACGCGCATCGAGCGCGGCCTCGGCCTCATGCATCTGCGCGAGACGATGGGGCTCGGCGACGTGCTGCCGTCGATGTGGGGCGAATGCGAGGTGCAGGACGGCATGCATTTCAACGCGCAGCGCTACGTGGCGGTCGAACTGATCGATCCGGCGAGTGGGCAGCGTGTGCCATGGTCCGACGGCGCCACCGGCGAACTGGTCTATACCGCGTTCGACCGCGACGCGACGCCGCTGGTGCGCTACCGCTCGCGCGACCATGCGCGGGTGAGCGGCGTGCGCTGCGCGTGCGGTCGCACCAGCCCGCGCATCCGCTGCATCGGCCGTACCGACGACATGCTGATCTACAGGGGCATGAACGTGTTCCCGAGCGCGATCCGTGATCGCGTGCTGCAGCGCTTCGCCGATCGGGTCGAACCGATCCTGCGCATCGTGAAGGACCACAAGGACCAGGTGCGCTTCGACGACGCGCTCCCGCTCGAGGTCGAGTCGCCGCTTGCGCTCGATGATGCGCAGCGTGCGGCGCTGGCCGCCGAGATCGAGGCCGACATCCGCAACCAGCTGCAGGTGCGCGTGGCGGTGACGGTGCTGCCGCCGGACAGCCTGCCGCGCGGCACCTACAAGAACGCACTGGTCGCGGTGCGCGACCCCGCGAAAGGAACACCCCCATGAAGTTCGAGCGTGCAGCGTTGAGCGCACGGCACGTCTGGTCGTCGCCGTTCGTGCGTTGGCAGGGCAGCCTGGCCGATGTCTCCAGCCTCGACGTGGCGGTCGCCGTGACGCGCGATGCGCTCGCGCAGCGCGAGTGCGACCTCGGTCAGATCGACCAGTTGGTGCTGGGGCTGA
>DASTZF010000366.1:0-2223 GCA_035764445.1 Burkholderiaceae bacterium | reverse complement strand
AAGAGATCCAGTGCGCGGCTGACGTTCGCGGCGGTAATGCCGTCGTAGAGGCTGGTCCAGCCTTGCAGCGCCAGATCGTCGGCGCTGCGGCGCTCCGGGGGTGCCGAGGCGGCCGATTCGGCAGCGCTGCGGTGCATCTCCACCAGCACGGCGCGCGCCGCCTGCGCGGCCAGCGTCTCGAGCGACGCGGCCGTATCGCTGCGCCCTAACGCGAAGCGATGCGACCAGCGGCGTGCTCCGCTCGCGCCGTCGATGATCTCGAGCACCAGCGTCCAGCCGCTTTCGCTCGCGTGCAGATCGCCGCAGACCACCTGGCGCACGCCAAGCCGCTGCGCCGCGACGCGCGGGTCGCGCGCGACCGCGCCGATCGCGGCGATGGTCTCGCGTGCCGCGACCTTGCTGCCGATCGCGTCCGCGCCCGCACGTGCGGTCAGCTCGGCGGTCAGCATCGCGGCGATGCGGGCCGCGTCAACGTCGCTGGCCACATGGCCGATCGGCAGCACCGCGATCGAGAACGCCGGCGCCGCATCGACCGGCGCCGGCGCGTCGCCCGCCTCCAGGCGGTAGCCGCGCCGTGCGACCGTGACAACGATCTGCCGGCCGCCGTCGCCGATCGCGCGGCGGATCTCGGCGACCGTCTGAGTGAGCGAATCGTCGCCGACCACGACGCCCGGCCAGACGCGCTGCATCAGCGTCGCCTTGTCGACCACGTGACCCACCCGCTCGCCGAGCAGCAGCAGAACGTCAAGCGCCTTGCGGCGCAGCTCCGCCGGCCGGCCGTCGGGCGCGCGCAGCTCACCAGCCGCGAGGTCGAGCACGCAGGCGCCGACCTGCAGCCGGCGCGCCGCGCCCTCGGATTCGATCGCCTGCTCCGGTTTCACGATTTCTTCGGTTTCATATCGGCGCAGCTTCACGACTTGCGGCGACGCGGCGGACACGATGGCCGCCTCTGCCGCATCGTTCGAGGAGTCCATCATGCGCCACCTGACCGCTTCGTTGCTGCTGCTCGCGTGCGCGACCGCCGCCGTGGCCCAGCCGTTTCCCGAGCCGGCGCCCGATCCCGACCTGCTGCTGGCCTGGCCGGCCTGGCTGGTGGGCGACCACGTCAAGGCGCGAGGCCACTTTCTCGCCGCGACGCGGCGCGGCCATCCACTCGGCCAGTACAACCTGGCGATGATGCTGATCCACGGCGAGGGCGGCCCGGCGTCGCCCGCCGAGGCCTGTGCGCTGCTGCGCCGGGCGGCGCTGCGCGTTGAACTGGCGCGGCTCGAGCTGGATCGCTGCGGCGTGGTCGACCGGTCGCCCTCTTCGCACGCGAAGGCACCTTGAGCGCGAGTCCTACCGGGAACGTTGTGCCGCGTCGCGGCGACGGCATCATCGCGATTGACGACGGAAGCCGGGTTGGGATGCCGACGTGCACGTGCGCTCGGCATGCAGCCCGGGACCCGCTTCTTTCAACGTTTACCAGGCCCTCGGTGAGGAGCGGGGCGGCCCGGGTGGGGGTCGCGACATTCCTCGATGCCGTGCGGCAGCTTGTTGCCCCCCTCGCCATGGGTGATGCGCGAGCAAGGAGAACCGTTCTACGAAGTTCGCTTCACTCTTGCGACAAGTTCCGCGTCGGGTCCGGTAGCGGACGCAGCCCAGTGGCTGCTATCGGCCAATAACAGACAGGGGAACCCATGAAGCGCGTCAACCACCCCCTACACGCATTGAAGAAGCGCCAGCCACGTCATTGCATCCCGGCTCCGGCGTGAAGCCCGTCGCCTTGACCACACCGTGCTGGTCTAGTTCGATCTCGTACCAGACGCAGTCTCTGTTCGCATAGCGCCAGGCCCACATCTCGCCGTCGCGCAAGGGCGCGCGGTCCGACGGCTGTCCAATCGTGCGCAGGACTCCATCACGCGTCGCGCCGGGTGTCACCAGGGCAAACCGGCGCACGTCCAGCACCTGTTCGAAGCGGATGACACGGCCATGCGAATCCACATCGGCCATGAAGGTCTGGCGACCTTGTGGGCCACGCGCAAACTCGAGCCGTTGCTGACCGTCGGGCAGCGCGTAGCGGCCGGTTGGTGGGCCCTTCACGGTGACGAGTTCCGCTTCGCTGCGACCTTTGTAGGGGACGGCCAAGCCGACGCCGCCGCATGCAGTCACCATCACTGCGACGCACAAACACACGAAAGCAGTGAGGCGCATCATGGGTCGTCCGATGATCAAGTGCTCTGC
>DASTZF010000365.1:0-7462 GCA_035764445.1 Burkholderiaceae bacterium | reverse complement strand
GATGGGTTTCTGTGGCTCGGCACGTCCGAGACGATCGGTGGCTATCGCGACCTGTTCGAGCCGCTGGACGCCAGGCAGAAGATCTACCTCAGAAGGCCCGGCCCGCACGGCGCGCTTTTCCCGCTCCAGCGCGGCGCCGCGGCGCGCGCAACCTTGGTGGCGGTCGCGGCGCGGACCAGCAGCGCCGCGCCGGAACTGCACCGTGAAGCCGATCGCCTGTTGCTGAATCGGTTCGCGCCGCCGAGCGTCCTGGTGTCGGCCGAGCTCGACATCCTGCAGTACCGCGGCGACACCAGTCCTTATCTCGCGCCGGCCCCGGGCAAGGCGACCCTGAACCTGCCGAAGATGTTGCGCGAAGGGCTGCTGGTCGGGGTGCGCGCCGCCTTGCAGCGCGCGGAGCAGTCGGGTCAGCCGACGCGCGAGGAGGGCCTGCGCGTCAGGTCGCACGACGGCTGGCGCGAGCTCGCCATCGAGGTGGTGCCCCTCGCCGGCAACGGCAAGGATGGCAGCCCCAAGGACGGCGGGTTCCTGGTGCTGTTCGACGAGTCAGGGCCGGCAGGCGTGCACGCGTCGGCGCAAGACGCTGCCGCATTGACGCAGCCCTCGCCCGATGCAGACCAGGACAGCGCGCGACTGGCGCACGAACTGGCCGTGACGCGCGAATACCTGCAATCGGTGATCGATCAGCAGGAGGCGGCCAACGAGGAATTGCAATCGTCGAACGAGGAAATCCAGTCGGCCAACGAGGAACTGCAAAGCATCAACGAGGAACTGGAGACATCGAAGGAAGAGATTCAGTCCAGCAACGAGGAGCTGGCTACTGTCAATGACGAGCTGAACAGCCGCAACAGCGAGCTGAACCGGCTCAACAACGACCTGGTCAACGTGTTTGCCAGCGTGCAGATGCCGATCGTGCTGGTGGGCCCCGATTTGCGCGTGCGCCGCTTCACGCCGGCAGCCGAGAAGCAGCTCCATCTGATGCCCGGCGACATCGGCCGCCCGCTTGCGCACATCAAGCTCGGGCTCGTCGACCTGCCCGACCTCGACCCGCTGCTCGGCGAGGTGCTCGACAAGGTGAGCAGCCGCGAGATCGAGACTCGGGACAGCGGCGGCAACCGTTACCTGCTGCGGCTGAGGCCTTACCGCACCCTAGACAACAAGATTGACGGCGTCGTCTTGATGCTGCTCGACATCGAGTTGCTCAAGCGTGCTCACGAGTACACCGCGAGCATCGTGGAAACGGTGCGCGAGCCGATGCTCGTCCTCGATTCCGAGCTGCGGGTGCAGACGGCCAGCCAGTCGTTCTTCCGCCACTTCCAAGTGGCGCGCGAGCAAACCGAGGGCTGCCTGCTGTACGAACTGGGCAACGGCCAATGGAACATCCCAGCGCTGCGCAGCCTGCTAGAGCAGGTGCTGCTAGGTGACAGCTCGTTCAACGACTACGAGGTGTCGCACGAGTTCGAGCAGATCGGCAAACGGACCATGCTGCTCAACGCGCGGCGCTTGCTGCAACCGGCGGATCGCGGCCCGGCGATGATTCTGCTCGCCATCGAGGACATCACCGAGCGCAAGCGGGCGGAGCTCGCGATGGCGCAGCTGGCCGCGATCGTCGCCTCATCCCGGGACGCCATCATCGGTAAGGATCTGAACGGCGTGATCACGAGTTGGAACGATGGCGCAAAGAACCTCTTCGGCTATACGGCCGAGGAGGCCATCGGAAGGCCGGTGACGCTGCTGATCCCCGAGGATCACCTCGACGAGGAACCAGCGATTCTGGAGCGCATTCGCCGTGGCGAGGCGATCGAGCACTACGACACCGTGCGGCGGCACAAGAACGGCACCTTGCTCGACATCTCGTTGACGGTTTCGCCGCTCAAGGACGCGAGCGGACGCGTTGTCGGGGCATCGAAGGTTGCGCGCGACATCACCAGGCAGCGCGAAATGTCGGAACAAGTGCGACGTTCCGCCGCCGAGCTGGCCGAGGGCGATAGGCACAAGAACGAGTTTCTGGCCATGCTGGCGCACGAGCTGCGCAATCCGCTGGGGCCGATCCGCAATGCGCTGCAGATCATCCGGCTAGCCAACGGCAATGGCGCAGCCATACAGTCAGCAACGCAGGTGATGGAGCGCCAGATCGCTCAGATGGTCCGCCTGGTCGATGACCTGCTCGACGTGAGCCGCATCAGTCGCGGCAAGATCGAGCTGCGCAAGGTGCCGACCGACTTGGCGTCGGTACTACAGCATTCCGTCGAAACGGTGCGGCCGGCGTACCAGAGCAAAGGTATCGAGCTGACGGTTTCGCTCCCGCAGCGGCCGGTGGTCACCAACGCCGACCCGATCCGCCTCGTCCAGGTGGTGAGCAACCTGCTGAACAACGCCTGCAAGTTCACCAACTCCGGTGGCGTCTGGCTCGCTCTGGAGCGCGACGGTGATCTGGCCGTCATCCGGGTGCGCGACAGCGGCATCGGCATCGAGGCCGATGCACTGCTGCGCATCTTCGACATGTTCGTGCAGGCCGACACCTCGCTGGAGCGCTTGGCGGGCGGCCTGGGCATCGGCCTGAGCCTGGTGAAGAACCTGGTCGAGTTGCACGGTGGCACGGTGCAAGGCACGAGCGCGGGTGCCGGCATGGGCAGCGAGTTCGTGGTGCGCCTGCCGCTCGCGGCCGACGCGGATGCACCGATGGCGACGCAGAAGACCTTCGAGTCAGCCTCTGCCTCAGCCACCACGGTCAGCCGGCGCGTGCTCGTGGTAGACGACAACCGCGACGCGGCCGAGTCACTCGCGGAGTTGTTGAAGTTCGAGGGCCACGAGACACGACTGGCACACGATGGTCTCGGCGCAGTGGAAGCGGCCGCTGCGTTTCGGCCCGACTTGGTGCTGCTCGATATCGGCATGCCGAAGCTGAACGGCTATGACGCGGCGCGAAAGATCCGCGAGCAGCCGTGGGGCAAGGGCATGGTGCTGGTGGCCATGACCGGCTGGGGTCAGCACGAAGCTCGCGAGAAGTCCAGTCGGGCCGGGTTCGACGCGCACCTGGTCAAGCCGGTGAAACCGGACATGATCGAGGAGCTACTTGCGAATCTGCCCGCAACGTAGGAACGGCGGTCTCGCTGAGGCTTGATCGAACGCCGGCGCGGGTGCCGGCGCTGCCGGTGCAGCCCGGTGAAGCGACAAGATCAGGTGAATGACCGCTTAGCTCGATCTCGAGGTTCCGCTATGGGTCGGCAGCGCGAGTTCATGCGGAGGAGAAGCAGTCAGCGGCGGCCAGGTACGCCACAGGGCGACGCCTACGACCGCTGTGCCTCGCACTGCAGACCTTCATGCCACTCGAGGTCGCTGAGCGAGTGACTGCTTGATGTCGGTCAGCGCAAGTCCGGCGTTCGCATGCGAGCGACCGAGAACGCTGCACAGCTGACGGCTCGTCCACTCGAAAGTCCGCCTAGCAGTAGGGATCCGCCGATCACCCCAATGGCAAGGGCGCCAGTAGGTCTGCCCCGCTCGAAGCCCTCCTTGCGGTGACATCCGAGCAAGCCAGTGGGACGCGAAAGGCCGTAGGCCGTTTTGGAACGCGCAGACTTGTCGCAACGGAGTGGCGGTCTGTATCCAACGCAGCACCAAGCAGTGCCATAGCGTCCTGCAGCTGGTGGACCCCTCAGTGGACCCCTGGAGCCTCACCAAGCAAAACGGGTCAGCTCCTTTCGAAGCTAACCCGTTGATCTGATTGGCGCGGCTGGCAGGATTCGAACCCACGACCCCTTGGTTCGTAGCCAAGTACTCTATCCAACTGAGCTACAGCCGCGCGGACCGAGCAGTATAGCAGCGGGGTATCGGCGGCCCTCGGCGCAGCTCAGTCGATCGCCGCGGCCGCCTGCTCGCAGCGCAGTGCGCGCTCCTCGTCGCCGTCTTCGCGCGCGAGCCGAGCCAAGGCTCGCCATGCGCGCCGGCGCGCCGCGCTTTGCAGCCCGCGGTCGGCGGCGGCGAACTCCAGCGGCCCCCTTGCCTTGCCCCACAGGCCGCGCGCCGCGAACACGGCCCCCGCCGCGGCCTGCACCGCCGCTTCGCCAGGAAATGCCTGCTGCGCCGCCTCGGTGGCCTGCAGCCAGTCGGTGCCGATGCCTTCACTGGCCATGACCAGCGCGAGCGCGATCTGCGCGCGCTGTTCGGCGCTGAATTCGCGCAGGGTGCTCCACAGTGGACGCAGCCACGAGCGGCCGTCGGCCGCGTTGCCCATCTCGGCGGCGCGGCGCGCCGCGCGCGCGACGACGAACGCATCGCTGCGATCGGCCTCGTCGAGCGCGGCCCACGCGCGGCGCAGCTGGTCGCTGTCGCGTGCGGCGTCGAGCAGCTGCAGCGCCAGCGAGCGCAACAGCCCCTGCGCGGCTTCGAGCGAGAACGCCTGGTGCTTGGCCAGCAGCCGCGCCGTGCTCAGCGCCTCGGCATGGTGGCTCGACAGCCTGGCCGCACGCAGCTTCAGCCGCAGCGCCTGCGTACGCCGTGCGACGCCGGGCGCCAGCTCCGACAGCAGCGACCGCGCGCGCGGGGCGTCGCCATCGTCGAGCGCCCATTCGGCGCCGAGCAGGCGCGCGCCTTCGTCGACCGCCTGCTGCGGGGCGGCGCGGCGCACCGCCTTCAGCGCCAGCCGCAGCAGCTGGTCGCGCCGGATGCGGTCCTGCACGCGGTGCAGACTGCGCGCGGCCAGCAGATGCGCCAGGATGCGCAGCTCGCGGTCGCCGGCCAGCTCATCGGTGCTGGCCTGGATCGCCAATGCGCGCTGCGCCGCCTTGTGCGCCCGGTTGAAGCGCCCCGCAAAGTGCTCGGCCATCGCCTCCCGCAGCGCGGCCTGCGCGGCGCGCTCGCGCTTGAGCGCACGCCACTCCTTGGCGCGCGTGGGCAGCGTGATCAGCGAGTCGATCGCCTTGATCACCAGCATCAGCACGAAGGTGGCCACCAGCGCGCCGATCAGGAACAGGTTCAGCGACAGGTCGACGCGCTGGTTGCCGTAGAAGAACGACACCAGTGCCTTGTTGTCGCCCAACGTCAGCGCCGCGACGGTCGCCGCGGCAAACAGCAGCACGAGCCAAATGGCACCGCGCATGGTCTGATCATTTCCCGGCCATCGCGGCCGTCAGCGCTGCCAGCGTCTCGTCGGGACGCGGCACCACGATGCCGCGCGACTGCGAGCTCACCTGGCGCAGCAGCTCGTTCATCAGGTTGACGCGCTTGCTCGAGCGGTCGAAGTGCCGCTCCAGCGCGAGCTGCACTTCGCGCAGATCGGATTGCGCGGTGGTGAACTGGCGCGACAGCAGCGCCAGCCGCGCGTTGAGCAGCCGCAGCTTGATGTTCTCGCGCAGGAAGTAGGCCTGCTCCGGCGCCACCAGCATCGCCTCGGGCTGGTCGATGCGCGTCACGCGCACCAGCGCGCGGGCCTCGTCGAGCACCCGTTGCACGACCAGATTCCAGCGCGCGGCCAGTTCGGCCCGCCAGCCGCCCGCGGACGCGGCAGCAGCCGACGCCGCGGCCGGGCCCGCGCCGGCGCGCGCCTTGTCGTCGCCGGCTGCGCGGCGATCGGGTTGCACCAGCAGCGGCAGCTCGTCGACCATGCGCACCGCCTCGTCGACCTTGATCACCAGCGTCGAGATGTCACTCACCGCCACCGCGCGCACGCGGTCGAGGTCGTGCACGACGGAGCGACGCACGCGCTCGAGCCGCGGCTGCGCGTTGCGCGCCAGCCGCTCGTCGGCCTGCTTCAGCGTGGCCAACAACGGTTCGGTGCTGCCGGTGATCGCCGCCTGCTGCGTCGCCACGCGCAACGCGGCCTCGATGTCGGCCAGCATGTTCTCGTCGCGCGAGCGCGTCATCGACTGCAGCAGCTCTTCGAGCTGCGTGCGCTGCAGCGTGTTCTCGGCCACGCGCGACTCCAGCAGCGCCACCTTGGCCACCGCGTCGCGCGACGCGTCCTGCGCCTGACGCGCCAGCACGCGCGCCTCGGTGGCCAGCGTCGCGCTGTCCTGTTGTCGGCGCACCAACTCCTGCTCGAGCGATTGCACGCGCTGGCTGGTCTGCCAGGCCAGCCACAGCGCACCGGCGCCCAGTGCCGCCGTCAACAGCAGCAGCCACCACGGTGCGCCGCCGCTGCGCGCGGCGCTGGAGTCGGGTGGCGTGGGGTCGACCGCCGCACGCGGCGGCGAGGATTCGACGACGGGCTGGTTCACGATGCAGCGATCACGGTCGCTGGTCCGATGCGGGCATCGATTGTATCGAGCGCTCCCACACGTCGAGCACCGCGTCGAGCGTCGGCCGCGCCGAGTGCACGGTGCCGAAGCCGTGCGTGCGCAGGGTCTGCGCGATGCGAGGATGGGTGGCCACCGCACAACCCGACGACCAGCCGGACTGCGGTGCCAGCTGCAGCAGATGCTCCACGGCCTGCGAGCTCGAGAACAGCCACCAGTGCAGCGCCGGTGCTGCCATCGCGTCGGCGAGCAACGCGCGCGCGGCGGCGTCGAGCCTCGGCAGCGTGCGCCGATAGGCTTGCACGAAGGCGACCTCCGCGCCGCGCTCGCGCAGGCGTTCGGCCAGCCAGTCGCGGCCGCCATCGCCGCGCACCACCAGCACGCGTTGCCCGCCCCAAGGCTGGGTTTGCAGCCGCCGCCACAGCGCCTCGGAGTCGAACTGCACTGCATCGCTGGCCGGTTCGACGATCGCCGCCGCGGGCACCCCGGCATCGCGCAACGCCTGCGCCGTGCCCGGGCCGGTGGCAGCCGCCACGGTGGCGGGCGGCCAGGCGCTGGCCGCCGGGCGCGACGCGAAGAAGCTGTGCACGCAGTTCGGGCTCACGAACACGAGCATGCGGTGCGCGGGCAGCGTGGCCCACGCGATGCTCACCGCGGGATCCTCGACCGGCTCGATGTCGATCAGCGGCAGCGCGCGCGCGGGCACGCCGCGCACAGCCAGCTCAGCGACCCACTCGTCGGCCTGCGGCTGCGGGCGCGTGACCAGCATCTGCGGCCTGCTCATCGCGGTGTTCATCGCGCTGCACCGTTGGCCACCGAGCGGGAACGAGCGAACACGCCGCGTCGGCTCACGCGTCGGCGAGGTAGGCCGCCGCACCCTGCTCGCGCAGCGCGGCCGCGACTCGCTCGCCCATTGCCGCAGCCGCCGCGGCATCGCGTGGCTGCCCTTGCGTCCGTGCTTGCAGCAGCGCACGCGTCGGCTCGCCGGGGTGGCCGAGCAGCGCGCTCAGCCGCAGCGTGTCGCCGTCCCAGCTGGCGAACGCGGCCAGCGGCACGCTGCAACTGCCGCCGAGCGTGCGCGACACCGCGCGCTCGGCATGCACCGCGAGCCAGGTCGGCATGTGGATCAGCGGCGCCAACGTCGCGCGCAATGCGGCATCGGACGCGCGCACCTCGATGCCGAGCGCGCCCTGCCCGGCGGCCGGCAGCATCTCGTCGAACGAAAAGCG
>DASTZF010000364.1:0-7733 GCA_035764445.1 Burkholderiaceae bacterium | reverse complement strand
AATCGAGGCTGTCGGAACTTGGTTGCGTGCATACGGTTCTGCGGCGCCGCCGTCGAAGCGCTGACCGCGGCGGTACGGCGCGTCCTTCGACGCGTAGTAGACGCCGGCAGCGTCGGACCACGGCACGTAAACGAGCTGACGCGTGCGATCGTACGAAGGGGGCCACCAGTTGGTCGCCGCCATCACCGACGGCCAGACCAGCGCACCCGTTTCGCTGGGCCTCGCCGAAGCGGCCATGCGCGGGCGTCCCCTGGCGTCGAAGCCTTCGTTCCAGGTCTGCTTCACGAAGGGGCGGGCAAACAAGAACTCTCCGGTGCGTCGATCCAGTGCATAGAAGAACGCATTGCGATTGGCCCACAGGACAACCGAGCGCTTGCGACCCTGCCAATCGATCTCCGCAAGCATCGGCTGCTGGTTCGAATCCCAATCGTGCTCGTCGGCGGGTGTGAATTGGTAGTACCAGCGCAGTCGTCCGGTCTTGGCTTCCAGCGCCACGACGCTGTTGCTGAACAAGTTGTCGCCCGGCCGCGTACTGGCGGCATACGCCGGTGCCGGATTGCCGGTGCCCCACAAGATCAGATCTTGTTGCGGGTCGTAGGCGCCGACCGACCAAGTCGGTGCTCCACCGGTCTTCCACGACTCGCCACCCCAGCTGTCGTGCCCGAACTCGTCCGGCCCGGGGACCGTATGGAAGGTCCACAACAGGCGGCCGTCGGTAGCGTCGAATGCGGCGATGAAACCGCGGGCGCCGAATTCGCCTCCCGAGACGCCGACGATGACGCGATCGGCCAGGGCCAGGGGCGCGCCGGTCATCGTGTAGCCATCGCGCCAGTCGGCAACTTTCGAGATCCAGCGCTGCTTGCCCATGTTGGCGTCCAGCGCGATCAGCTGGGCGTCGATGGCGGCGACGAAAACCGTCTTGCCGAGCACCGCGACGCCGCGGTTGGGCATGCCACAGCACATCGACAGGCCATCGGGCACCGCACGCCTGAATGTCCACCTCACGGCACCCGTGCGCACGTCGAGCGCGACCACGCCTTCGCGCGACTCGGTGACGTACATCGCCGTGCCGGCGACGATCGGCGACACCTGAAGCTCGCGGTCGACCTGCCGCAGCTGCGCCGCCCACGCCAGGCGCAGCGCGCTGACGTTGGCCTTGTTGATCTGCGTGAGCGGGCTGTGACGGTGTCCCGCGTAGTTGCCGGCGTAGGTCAGCCACTGCCCGTGCTTCGCGTCGGGCTCGAGCAGGCTCTGCGGCGTGACATCGACATCCAACGCGGTCATCGGAGTCGCTGGCGTTGGATTTGCTGGCGTCGCAGCCATCGCCTGCCGGCGCAGATAGGCATGCACCTGCCAGATCTCGGTATCGCTCAATGGCTGAGCCTGCATCGAGGTGCCAGCGCGTCCCCACTTCGCCGCCGCGAAGAAGGACCAGTCCGATTTTTCCGCGACCGCCTTGCTCAAGTTGGGCGCCCCCGCCTGGCCATGGCCACCGTCGCTGTGGCACGAACTGCAGTTGCGGAGATATATCGCCTTGCCCGCGGCCGCTGCATCGGTGCCAGTGAAGCCGTTCTTGATCGCGGCGTGCGGATTCATGTTGTCGGCCAACGGCATCAGGTAGACCGGGCTGCCCGGGGTCAACCAGCCGAGCAGGTTCGCCAGCGGTACTTCGCTCAGATCGCCGGTCAACTTGGCGGCCAGCACTTGGATGCGCCAACGCAACTCAGGCGACAACCGCGCCATGGCCGCGACTGATATCGCAGCGACGATGGCGATCAGACCCAGAATCGACGCGATTCGTCGATGTGACATGGAAAGAAATGGCACGCGCCCGGCCGGTCAGATGACGCCGTCAGTCACTCGCACACCGGCACGATGGTCGAGCGCTTCCGGCGGCGCGATTCTGCCAAGCATCGCTGGCCAGCGAGCGATGCCAGCGACCTCCCCACCGCGAACAAGGGGCCGAACTGCACACCCGCAACGATAGAATTCGCCACCTCTTCCACCTCTGTCGCCAGCCGCGCGCTCGATCCGTGCGATGCCCATCTCACCCGATGTCGAGCCGCGCACATGACCGCTAGCACCCAGGCACTCACGCTGAAGCGGTCCGCTTGGTTCAGCAAGGCTTTGCCGGCGGCCTATGTGACCGTCGTCTGCTTGTGCCTGCTGGCGGCGTTTGTCTACAAGATGCGCATCGACGGCGTCTTCGCGTGCCCCGCGTCGGGATACGGACCCGATGCCTACCTGTCCGACTGCACGGCAAGCAACTTCGGCGACTACGACCACGGCGCGTTCTGGTTCGGCCTCGAACCACAGGCCAAGCGTGCGGTCAGTGAGGCCGACGTGGTGTTCATCGGCAGCAGCAGGCTGCAGTTCGCGCTGTCGGGCGCCAATCGCCAACAGTGGTTCAAGGCACTCGGCATCAGCCACTACCTGCTGGGCTTCAGCCACAGCGAGACGGTCTCCTACTTCGACCCGCTGCTGGCCAAGCTGCACCCGCGCGCCAAGGTCTATGTGCTCAACGTCGATCGCCTGTTCGAGGACCGCGTTACTGCACCGACCGAGCAACTGCTGCACAGCCACGACGCCCGGCAGCGCTACGAGGAGAAGCGCAACTGGCAGGCCATCCACGCGCGCGTGTGCGGCGCGCTGCCGGCGCTGTGCGGCAACGCGATCGGTGTCTATCGCACGCGCACCGACGGCAGCTGGCGACGCCTGGGATCGGCGCCGTTCGCCGGCCAGAGCACGTCCGACGGCAAACCCAGCAACGTCGAGCGCTGGGATCGCTATGCAGCGCTGGCCGAGGCGTTCGTTGAGCGATTGCCGGTCGACCGCGGCTGCGTGATCCTGACGCTGGTACCGACCGTGCAAACCAAGCGCGACGAAGCGCTAGCCATCGCGGCGAAACTCGGGCTGCCCTTGGTCTCGCCGCAGCTCGACGGCCTGCGGACATTCGATGGCTCGCACCTCGACGAGGCGAGCGCCACGCGCTGGTCCAACGCGTTTCTGCAGGCGGCGGGCCCGCAACTGCGCCATTGCGTGCGCGGCGGCGCGGGCTGAGCGCGACGACACCCCGACTCGCGACACGAAGTCTTCAGATGCTGGCGCCGCCATCCGCGAACAGCGACTTTCGCCAACAGCTCGGCGCCGCGCTCACGCAGGCCGACCTGCGCGCGAAGCTCGATGGGCTATCTCGCCTGGCACGCAGCGGACTCGGGTTCATCGAGACACTGCAACTCGACAAGGCCCTGGCCGGCTTTGCCACCGAGCCCGCCGCCAGTTTCCCCGCGGTGCGGGTCGCGCTGTTGTCGTCGCACACGGTCGAGCACCTGCAGCCTGCGCTGCGGGTGGCCGGCCTGGCGCAAGGCCTGCGTTTGCAGACCCAGGTCGGCACGTACGGCCAGTTCCGCCAGGACGTGCTCGATGCGGCGTCGCCGCTGCATCGATTCAAGCCCGATTGGGTCGTGCTGTCGTTGTCGGCGCAGCAAACGATCGCCGGCGTGCCAGTCGCCGCCACCGCCGAGGAAGCCGAGCAGGCGATCACCCGCGCGGTCGACGAACTGCGCAGCCTGTGGCGCCATCTGCGCGACACGCTCAGGGCCACGGTGGTTCAGCAGACTTTCCTCGACGTGACCGAGCCGTTGTTCGGGAGCTTCGACCGCGTGGTGCCGGGCGCGCCGTCCAACCTCGTGGCGCAGCTCAACGACCAGGTGGCCCGCGCGGCCCAGCGCGAGCAGGTGTTGCTGCTCGACGTGGCGCGTGCCAGCGCACGTGACGGCCTCGCCGCGTGGTACGACGTCGGGCGCTGGCTGCACGGCAAGATGGAGATCACCCCGCAGGCCGCCGGGCGCTGGGGCGAGCTGATGGCTCGCCTGATCCGGGCCCAACGTGGTGGCGCGCGCAAGTGCCTGGTGCTGGATCTCGACAACACCGTGTGGGGAGGCGTCGTCGGCGACGTCGGCACCAGCGGCATCGTGCTCGGCGAGGGCAGCGCGCAGGGCGAGGCGCACCTGGCCCTGCAGCGCTATGCCAAGCGCCTGCAGGAGCGCGGCGTGATCCTCGCCGTGTGCTCGAAGAACGATCCGGCGCTGGCGCAGGCCGCGTTTCGCGACCATCCGGAGATGGTGCTGCGCCTCGACGACATCGCGGCATTCGTGGCCAACTGGGACGACAAAGCGCAGAACCTGCGCCAGATCGCCGAGCGCCTGAACATCGGCCTGGACAGCCTGGTGTTCGTCGACGACAACCCGGTCGAGCGGGCGCGCGTGCGCGAGGCGTTGCCGATGGTCGCCGTGCCGGAACTGCCGGCCGATCCCGCGCTGTACGTGCGCTGCGTCGCCGAGGCGGGCTACTTCGAGGCCACCAGCTTCACCAGCGACGACCAACAGCGCGCTCAGCAGTACGTGAGCAACGCGCAGCGCGAGTCGCTACGCGACAGCACCGGCAGCATCGATGTGTTCCTGCGTGGACTCGAGATGGTCGTCAGCTTCGGCGCCGTGCGGCCGGTCGACCTGACGAGAGCGGCGCAGCTGATCAACAAGACCAACCAGTTCAACACCACCACGCGGCGCTATGCGCCCGACGAGGTGAAGCGCATCGCCGAGGCCGCAGGCCATCTGATGCTGCAGTTCCGCCTGAGCGACCGCTTCGGCGACAACGGGCTGGTCAGCGTGATGGTGCTGCGGCCGCACGATGGCGCGGACGCGATGGCGCTCGACAACTGGGTCATGAGCTGCCGTGTGTTCAGCCGCGGTCTCGAGCACGAGGCGATGACCATTGCGGTCGAGGCGCTGCGCGCGCGCGGCATCCGCCACCTGTATGCCGACTTCGTGCCCACCGAGCGCAACGGAGTGATCCGCAACCTGTTCGCGGAACTCGGCTTCACACGCGTCGACGCGCCGGTCGATGCCACTGCACCCAGCCGCTGGTCGCTCGACCTCGCGGCCTATACGCCCCGCCCGACCTTCATGACCCGAAAGGCCGACGCTTGACCGATCAAGAGCTGCTGGATCGCTTCACGCGCACGCTGCGCGACCTGCTCGGCGACGACGGCATCGTGCTGTCGATGGCCACACGGCGCAGCGACGTGGCCGGCTGGGACTCGTTCATGTACGTGAACTTCATCGTGGCGGTCGAGCTCGACCTCGGGGTCAAGTTCGGCGTCGCCGACGTGGAGTCGTTCGAAACCGTGGGCGACATCGTGGCCAACACGCGCGCGCTGCTGAGCGCCCCGCACTGAGGCCCCCGGCAACCGACCCATGCTGTTCAATTCCTACGAGTTCCTGCTGGTCTTCCTGCCGGCGACGCTGCTCGGCTTCTTCCTGCTCGGCTCGCAGTCGCGCTCGCTGGCGCTCGCCTGGTTGGTGGTGACCTCGCTCGCCTTCTATGCCTGGTGGCGCCCGATCAACGTGCTGATCATCGCGCCGTCGATCGCCGTCAACTTCATCCTGGCGCGCACCCTGCTGCGGCTGCGCGGCGACAAGCCGCGCGCCGGGCGCGCCCGGCTCGTGCTTGCGCTGGGCATCGTGTTCAACGTTGCCTTCCTCGGCTACTTCAAGTACGTCAACTTCCTGTCCACTGCATCTAACGATCTGTTCGGCACCCACTTCGTGCTGACGCAGATCGTGCTGCCGCTGGGCATCTCGTTTATCACCTTCCAGAAGATCGCCTTCCTGATCGACGTGCACGGCGGACGCGTCGACTCGTTCACGTTGCGCGACTATGGGCTGTTCGTGCTGTTCTTCCCGCAGCTGATCGCCGGGCCAATCGTGCACTACCGGGAGATGATGCCGCAGTTCAAGGAGGCGTCGTGCCGTGTGCAGGCCAATCACCTCGCACTCGGGCTGACGCTGCTGGCGTTCGGCCTGTTCAAGAAAGTGGTGCTGGCCGACGGCATCGCCGAATACGTGTCGCCCATCTACGAGACGGCGGCGGCCGGCAAGCCGGTCAGCTTCATCGCCGCCTGGATCGCGGCGATCGGCTTCACGCTGCAGATCTACTTCGACTTCGCCGGCTACAGCGACATGGCGATCGGCATTGCGCGCTGCTTCGGCCTCAAGCTGCCGGCCAACTTCGACTCGCCGCTGAAGGCCACCAGCATCATCGATTTCTGGCTGCGCTGGCACATGACGCTGACGCGCTTCCTGACGGCGTATCTGTACAACCCGTTGGTGCTGTGGCTGACGCGGCGCCGACTGGCCCGCGGCAAGCCGGGATTCGGCGGTCGCGCGCCGAGCGTCGGCGCGTTCCTGCAGTTGCTGGTGGGGCCGACGCTGCTGACCATGCTCGTCTCCGGCGTGTGGCACGGTGCCGGCTACCTGTTCATCGCGTGGGGCTTGCTGCACGGCGTGTACCTTGCGGTCAACCACGCGTGGCGAGTGTTCGGCCCACGCGCAAGGATCGACAGGGATCGCTACGCGCGCTGGATGGGGCCGCTCGGGCTGGTGCTCACGTTCCTCGCGGTGGCGTTCGCGATGGTCCTGTTCCGATCGCCGACTGCTGCGGCCGCCGGCGACATCGTGCAGGCCATGACCGGGCAGCACGGCATCGGCGTGCCGCCGCAGCTGCAGGGGTTGCTGGGTCGGCTGGTGAGCCCGGCGGCGGTGCCGATCGAGTGGTCGACGCAAGAACTCGCGCTGCGGCTGGCATGGGTCGCGGTCTTGCTGGCGATCGCGCTTCTGCTGCCCAACACGTTGCAGCTGACCGCGCGCTTCGAGCCGGCGCTGAGCCTGCGTGCGGCTCCGGTCGAAGGCGCCGCCTGGTTGCGAAGGGTGCTCAACTGGGCTCCCAGCCTACCGTGGGCGTTCACCGTATCGGCCCTCATGGTCGCCGCGATCATGCGGCTCGGCGGCAAGAGCGAGTTCCTGTACTGGCAGTTCTGACCGCCGCCTGCGGCGGCGCGTGAGAAGACACGAACTGACCTACCAACACCCAGCAGTCCGACTCTGAGCACGCGCTGTCGCGAACCGCACGGTTTGCATTCGTAAGAACTGCGCAATCCGTCGGGGTCGCGCCGCGCGGATCGCCCCACCCCCGCAATCGAGGGGTTGCACGGGACGCCTCTCGTAGCCTGCCCTGTTACAGGGATGGGGGTGCCGTTACGGGCGCGCCCACCTCGCTCGTTAGTCTGACCCGCATCGCCGCGCGCTCAACACGCCGCGGCACGCGACGGCGGCCTTGTCTCCCAGTGATACGCAATGCGGCCGCATGAACTAACGAAGGAACGTTGGGAATGAGATTCAAGTTGAACGCCACCGCTGTCCTGGTGGGTCAGGCCATTGCCTCGATGATCGTCGCCGGCTGCGGAGGCGCCAACGACGAATCGATCGACACCATCGCCACGGCAACCGATGTGCCAGCCGACGGCGTGATCGCCGAGGAACAACGAACCCGCTGGCGCAATATTGATTCCGTTCCGCCCGTCATCGCGATCTCGTCGGCACCGTCGACGACCTCGGCACTGTCTGTTTCGGTCGCGGGCTCGGCGACCGACAACTTCAAGCTGTACCGCATCAGGTGGGTCAACGACCGCGGCGGAAAGGGCTTGGCATCGGTGAGCGGTAGCTCCACTGACAAGAGCTGGACCGCATCGCTGCCGCTGCAGTCGGGTACCAACAAGCTAACGTTCACTGCCGAAGACTTGGCGGGCAATACGTCGAGCGTGTCGACCGTGGTGACTGTCTCGACAACCGCACCTGCACCTGCACCTGCGCCTGCGCCTGCGCCTGCGCCTG
>DASTZF010000363.1:0-8933 GCA_035764445.1 Burkholderiaceae bacterium | reverse complement strand
GATGGCCCTGCGCGGGCGCCTGCCGAGCGAGGCGGCGCGCCAGAAGCTGGATGCCCGGCTGCTTGAGCTCGGGGTACAGCCCCGTATCGACGTGGTGGTCGACGAGACCGTGGCGCGTGAGGTCGCCGAGGTGTTTCGGGTCAACGGCATCGCCGTGAAAGCCACCGTCACTGCCCCGGGCCGGATCGACGCCGAAGCCGCCGAGCGCGATCCCGAGCGGTTGGCGCGCGCTGAAGAGGTGGTGCGCCGCGACGTGCGCGGCCTGGAGCAACTCGCGGTGCGCAACACCGCCAAGCCGCTGCCGCCGCCGATGCCCCCGATCTCCGACGATCCCGGCAAACGCATCGCGTCGCTGATCACGGCCGAGCCGGCCTACATCGTGACCGCCGACGGATCGCGCTATTTCGTCGGCGCGTTGCTGCCCAGCGGCCACCGGGTGACGCGCATCAACCCCGGCAGCGTGACCCTCGAGTTGCACGGCCAGCAAACGACGTTGAACTTCTGAGTCCCCACCCGCAACACACCTAGCAAGGAGTATCCCTATGAGCGACATCACACAGCTGCAGCAACTGGCCCTCAGCAACCTGCCGCAGACGACCACCACCACCAAGCGACCGACCAACTTCTTCGAAGCGCTGTCGCTGGCCTGGGCCAGTGCACTCGACCGTCAGGCCCAGGTCGTCTCCGACAAGTCGCAAACCGTGGCTGACGGCGGCGACCAGATCAGCGACATCACGCTGCTGACCGCCGAAGCGTCGAAGCTGAACTTCATGGCCACCAGCTCGAACACCTCGATGTCGGAGGCGTCCAAGTCGCTGGAAGCCGTCGCTCGCAAGGGGTAAGCCATGACGATCGACATCGCCGCCATGGCGTCGATCGCCGCCGGGTCGCCCGCGACCTCGGCGGCGGGGGGCGCCCATGTGCAGGCCGGTTACGGCGTTTCGTTGTCGGACTTCGGGCAGTTCCAGCATGCGCTGGGACAAGCCGGCGCCCGGCTCGAAGCGCGACCCGTTGGCACTGCCAGCGAGGCCGTGAAGGTGCTTTCGGCACCGTTCGACCACATCAACACCGAAGCGAGCCAGCTGTCGGCTGACGCGCAGGCCGCCAAGGCCGACGGTGGCGCGATGAGCCCCGGCGACATGGTGCTGCTGACTGCGCGCTGCCAGGAGTTCAGCTTTCACTGCACGCTGATGTCCAACATCGCCAACCGAACGTCGGATGGCCTGTCGCAGATGTTCCGTCAACAGTCCTGAAGAAAGAAGCATCATGCCCGCGCCGCACTCGATGACCCCGCTTTCGCGCCTGGCCACTGCGGCGCTGGCCGCCGCCACGCTGATGTTGGCCGCCTGTTCCGAACAGGAGCTGTACGGCGAACTCAGCGAGCGGCAAGCCAACGAGATGGTGGCGGTGCTGCGCAGCGCCGGCATCGCTGCCGAGAAGACCTCGCACGAGGGCAAGTTTGCGGTCACCACCTCGCGCAGCGACTTCCCGCAGGCCGTGCGCGCGCTCAACGCACAAGGCTATCCGCGCGAGAGCTTCGACACCATGGGCAAGGTGTTCAAGCGCGAGGGCTTCGTGTCGTCGCCGCTGGAGGAGCGTGCGCGCCTGATGCACGCAACGTCGCAGGAGATCGCCAACACCATCGCCAACATCGACGGCGTGGTGACCGCCCGCGTGCACGTGGTCATGCCCGAGCGCAACCCGCTGGTCGACAAGCCACAGCCGGCGGCTGCGTCGGTGTTCATCAAGCACCGGCCCGACAAGAATCTGTCGGCGCAGACCGCGCAGATCAAGGCGCTGGTCGTCAACAGCATCGAAGGCTTGGCGTACGACAACGTGACGGTGGCGCTGTTCCCGGCCGACGGCCTGACGCGCGAGCCCGCGCCAGCGGCCAGCACGCCGGTCGCGTCGACCGCCGGCCCACTGTTCGTGCCGCTGCTCGCTGGCGGTGCCGCGGGTGCCCTGGCCTTGGGCGGTGGTGGCCTGCTGTGGTGGCGCCGTCGCCGCGAGCCGACTGCCGCCGTGCTGAAGCTGGAGTCGCCAGCACAGCCGGTCGGCAAGCTGCCTGCCCCGGCGAAGAAGGCCACCGAAGATGCCAAGGCGGCGTTTCGCCGCGCGATGAGCCGCCAGTGAGCACGAGCCCGGCCACCTGCGCCATCCTGGCGCGCGCCAGCGTGCGCCGGCGCCGGCGCGCGGCAGTGGCCGAGCAGCTGATCGCTCGGGCCCCGCACGCCGTCGACACGCTTGACTGGGACGCGCTCAACGGTGCGCCCGAATGGATGGGCTGGGGCCCCGAGCCGCTGGATGCGCTGCAACTGCAGGTGGGCGCGCTGATGCTGGCGCCCGAGCTGCGGCTGTGGATCGATGCGCCGCGCCTGGCCGCTGCCATGCGTGCGCTTGGCGCGCCGATGCTGCGCGCGCTGCTTGCGCTGCCCGACAGCGAAGTGCTGCCGCGCGACGTCGCGCCGGCACCCCACATCGAACGCGCCGAGCAAGTGGCGCCGGCGTTGCGTGCCTGTGGCGCCGCGGTGCTGTTGGCTGCGCTCGCTGCGGGCGAACTGCGCCAGGCTGCCACGCTGCTGCTGACGCCAGCGCGGCCCTCGTCGATGGCCAGCGCGCTGGCGCGCTCGCTGGTCGCACGCGCGACACATCTGGCAGCGCAACTCGCTGCTCCAAACGCACAGGAGGTCGCATGAGCTTTCTGCTATGGCAGCGCGAGTCCGGCGTGGCGATCGCGTCGGCACGGTTGGTGCTGCGCGCCGGCGAGGTGCCGGCGCTGCGCGACGCGCAACAGATGCGCGCCGAGCTCGACTCGCTGCGCCGCGATCAACAGGCTCATGTGCAGGCCGCGTGCAGTGCCGCGCATGCCGAAGGACTGGCCGCCGGACTGCAAGAGGGCCGCGCGCAGGCGCGTGACGAGCTTGCCGCCACGCTGGCGGCGCTGTCCACCGCCGCCGCGCAGCACGAGGCGCAGCGGCGTGCCGATGTCGCAGCGCTGGCGCTTCAGGTTGCGCGCAAGCTGCTGGGCGAGCTCGACGACGGGCAGCGACTGGCGGCGCTGGCGCGCGAAGCGGCGCGCGAGATGCTGCCGGCGCCGCGACTGACGGTGCGCGTGCATCCGCAGCGCAGCGACGCCGTGCGCGCGCAATTGCAGCGGATGGCCGCCCGCGCCGACAGTGACTCGGGCGTCGCCTTCGAGGTGGTGGCCGACGACGGCTGCGCGCCCGACGATTGCCGCATCGACTCCGAGCTGGGCAGCGCCGACGCGTCACTCGACCAGCAGTTGGTTCGCCTGGCGCAAGCCTGGGGCGTGAGCGCACGATGAACACCACGGCAACCCCTGACACCCGGCAGCTCCTGCGCACGCTGCACGCCACTCGCACGGTCGTCGAGTACGGCCGAGTCGTGCAGGCCGGCGGTACGGTGCTGCGCGCCACCGGGCTGCGCGCCCGCATCGGCCAGCAATGCCGAGTTCTCGAGCCGGGCGCGGCCCCGACCGACGCACCGCCGCTGCTGGCCGAGGTGATCGGCTTTGCCGGTGCCGAAGCGATCCTCGCACCGTACGGCCCACTGCAAGGCGTGGCGGTCGGCGCCGCGGTGCAGGCCCTGGCCGAAGAGGCGCAGGTGCCGTGCGGCCCCGCGCTGCTGGGCCGCGTGGTCGATGCCTTCGGCCGCCCGCTGGACGAGCGCCCGCTGACGGCGGGCCCCGATCTGCGGCACACGCCCCTGCATGCCGATGCCCCATCGCCGCTGCAGCGACGCGGCGTCGACCACCCGCTGCCGACCGGCGTGCGCGCGATCGACTCCGCCCTCACGGTTGGCGAAGGCCAGCGCGTGGGCATCTTCGCGATGGCCGGCGGCGGCAAGTCGACGCTGCTCGGGATGCTGGCGCGGCAGGCGCGCGCCGACGTCAACGTGATCGCGCTGGTCGGCGAACGCGGCCGCGAAGTGCGAGAGTTTCTCGACGAGAGCCTGGGAGAAGACGGCCTCGCGCGCTCGGTGGTCGTGGTCTCCACCTCCGACCGCCCCGCGCTCGAGCGCGTGCGCGCCGCCTACGCCGCCACCGCGATCGCCGAGGCGTTCCGCCGCGAAGGCAAGCGGGTGCTGCTGCTGGTCGATTCGGTGACCCGCTTCGCACGCGGCCTGCGCGAGCTCGGCCTGTCGGCCCTCGAGCCTCCGGTACGCCGCGGCTACCCGCCCAGCGTGTTCGCCGAGCTGCCCAAGCTGTTCGAGCGCGCGGGCAACGACGCCCACGGTTCGATCACCGCCTTCTACACCGTGCTGGCCGAGGACGACGACAACTCCGATCCGGTGGCCGAGGAAGTGCGCTCGATCCTCGACGGCCACATCGTGTTGTCGCGCTCACTCGCGCAAGCCGCGCACTACCCGGCGATCGACGTGCTCGGCAGCGCCAGCCGCGTGTTCACCCGCGTGGCCGCGCGCGATCACCGCGACGCCGCCGCGCAGCTGCGTTCACTGATGGCGCGCTTCAACGAGGTGGAGTTCCTGCTGCGCGTGGGCGAATACCAGGCGGGCAGCGACCCGCTGGCCGATCGTGCGATCGAGCGCATGCCCGCCGTCAAGGCGTTGTTGCAGCAGCGCTCCGACGAGGCCACCGACATCGCCGAAACGATCGCCCAGCTCAAGGACCTGGTGGCATGAGCGCTGCACGCATGCCGCAGCCGCACGAGGCCAGACAGCTGGCGCGTCTGCGCGCGCTGCGCGTGCAGCGCGCGCGCGAGCGCATCCCGCCGGCGCAGGCAGCGGTCGACCAGGCCGCGCAGGCGGTGCGCGTGCGGCAGCAGAAGATCGCCCTGTTGCGCAGCCAACTGAGCGAGTCTCGCGAGGCGGTGGTTACCACGTTGGCGCCGATCCTGCCGCGCTGGTCCGCGGTGACTGGTGCCCACCTGGAACGGCTGGTCGATCAGCTCGAGCGCAACGAGTACGGTTTGACGCAGGACGACCGCGCGCTTGAGGAAGCGCAAGAGGCGCTGCAGCAGGTGCGCTCCGAGTTGACGCGCGCGCTGGCCCGCGAAGACGCCGTGCAGGGCCTGGTGCGTGAAGTCAAACGGGCCCGGATGCTCGAGCGCGAACAGAAGGCCGAGCGTGAGCTCGACGACCAGGGGCGTGCCGCGCGCAGCGCGAGGTGACGCGATGAACTTGACGAACTCGCCAGTCACCACCGCGCCACCGAGCGGCCAGGCCGTGGAGGCCACCGCAGGTCGGCGCGAAGCGACGCCGCGTGCCGGGTCGTGCCGCTCGGGCGATTCGAGCATGCGCGACGCGTTCGAGCGTGTACTGCAGACCAAGCGCCAGCCACCGCGCGCCGACGATGAAGACGCTACCCTGGTAAACGCCCCGCCCATGCTGGCCTGGGTGAGCACGCCCCTGGTTCGCACTCCCGACACCGTGCCAGCCCCCGCCGGCGCGGTGGCCGAGGTTGCCACCGGCACGCGCGCCGCGATCGAGACCGCCTTGCAGAACAGCGTGCCGCACGACCTCTGCCCGATCGGCGGCACCGACCGCCCCTCGGTGTGGGAGGCCTCGATCGGCGGCGCCAGCGGCCCGGTCGAACTGAGAGCCGAGCGCGTGGCGGTGCAAGGGACGCAGCCGACCTGGGGGCTGACCATCGGTGCACCCGCGCTTGGCGCCGACGTGGTGGCCCGCCATGCGCCACGGCTGCACGACAGGTTGCGCAAACACGGGATCGACGTCGACCACGTCCGCATCGAGCGCGATGCCGACGACCGCGCGAACTGAATTCCCCGCGGGACAAAGGGTTGAACCGCGGCCGGTTGGACCGCAACCCATGCGTGAGACCCGTCGATGCCGTGCGGCAGCGGCCGGGGGCACCCTTCCTGACCACGAGGAGCTCTGCATGACCCAGTCCCGTTCAGGCCTCCATGCAACCAATCGCCAGCTTCAGGCGACGCTGCGCAAGACCTTGCCCGCGATGCTGCTTCGCGCAGGCCTGTCACCGGACCATGACCACCCACTGCGCATCGAGCGCGCGCCGACGCCCACCGCGCCCGCGCAAATGGCGGCCACGCAAGTCCAGGACGCCGCCACGCGTGCGGACCTGTGCGCGATGTATGCCCGCTGCCTGCAGACCTATCGCGACGCGATCCGACCGCAAGACACCGAGGCCGACGATGCAGGGGCTGCCATGGCGTTCTTCGTCGCCGCCAACATGCATGCGCTGCACGCCGTGGCGCCCTCGCAGCAGATGGTCGATGCGTTGGAGCAACAGTTGCGCGCCGTGACGCGCCGCGTCGCCGAGTGGGACGCTGCGTCACCTGCGCAGCGCCAGTTCTTCTTCGAGCGCCTTGCGATCCTCGGCGTGCTGATGATCGGCAACGTCGCGAAGGCGAAGGCTGAGGCTCCGGGCGCGACGGCTGAGTTGCGCCGCACTGCGCGCCAGTATCTGCAGCAGATGCTCGGGTTCAGCCCCGATGCGCTGACGATCGGGCCGGACGGCCTGGTGATGCGCGGCTGCTGAGCGCGCGGCGAACCAAGGCTCGCGCGGCACTCGGCCCATGGACATCGAACGCATCGCGGCCGCCCGTGCGACCGACCAGGCCATGGCGACCTGGGCCGCGGCAGTCGAGGCGATCAACGCCGAGCCGGCCGCGGTCCCCGACGCGACGCCACCGCTGAACGCCGTTGGCGGTGCCGCCGGTGCGCCGAGTGGCGCGCCGCATCAGGCTGAGCGTTTGGTGCCGCTGTCGGAGCCCGCGTTGCCCGGTATCGACGCCGACGCCAGCCACGAGGCCGCTACCGTGCAGACGACGTGGCGCGCACCGACGCCGCCGGCCGAAGTGCAGCGCAGTCACGCACCGAACACGCTGGCCACCCCCGCCGCACAGAGCGAGTTGGCGGTACCGTCCTCGCTGCTGGTGCCGGCCACGCTGACTGGCCTGCAGGTCGAACCTGCGACGATCTGGCCGCTGCCGATACCCACCGCGCCGTGGGACCAGACCACGCCGCGGGTCGACCGCCGCGACGAATCGCCGCAGCGAGCGCGCGAAGAGCCGCCGGCTCCCGAACCCGAAGGAGCCGTCGAAGCGGCCGACGAAGCGCCGCCGCAACCGCAGTCAGCGCCCGATGACGTGCTCGATGCCGAGGACGCCGGCGCCTGGTGCGAGGCGCTCACCGCCGCACTGCGCGCGTCGCTGAATGCGCGGATCGTGCCGCGCTCGCTGCTGGCGGCAGCCGAGCAATGGCAGCGTGGCCGCTGCGTCGTTCTGGCCTGCCCGCAGAGCCGCGATCACACGGGTTCCGGTTGGGCTTTCGTGCTGTGGCCACGCGCCGCCGCGCCCGATCAACCGCTCGCGCTGCGTGGCTTGCGTGTCGAAGCGCGCCTGCAGTGGCACGCGCTGCCACCGACCACGCCGTGGTGCCACGTGCGAGTGATCAAGGAACATCATCCGCGGCACGGACGGCAGCTGGTGTCGTCGGAAGTCACGCCGCGCGATGTCGCGCTGCCGTGCGAGGTGCAACTCGGCCCGGTGCTAGCACGGTCACTGCGCTGGTGCGAAGTTCGAGTGCACATTGCCGCAGCGCAACGCTTCTGGGCCGCGCTCGGCAAGCAGTGGAGCGTGCATGTCGTGGTCAGCGCGCGGCCGCTGCTGGCCGCCACCTCAGGGAGGTCAGCATGACGCTCAACGCCCCGACTTCCACGGCGCGCCGGCCTGCGCTGCGTGCGGCCCCGCGCCGCGCTAGCGCGACCTGTGCCACCCTGCGGACCTGCGCCGCGCTCGGTGACGCGGTGGCGCTGATCCGCCGCGACGACCACGGGCTCGCCGCGACGACGCCGGCCTGGCGCTCGCTGCTGCCGGATCTGACCGAGCGCACCGCGCGCGACGCCCTCGAGCAGGCGCTGCCCGGGTTGCTTGTGGCGTGCCGCAACGCCGAGGCCGCCCCGCAACGGTTGAGCCTCGGACCGACCCGTCAGTGGGACGCTCAGCTCGCCGTGCTCGACGACGATCACCTGTTGCTGCGCATGGCCGACCGGCGCGAGGTGGGCCGCGTGCTGCAGCGCCAGCTCGACGACCGCGAGCAGCTGCTGTTCACCTCGCGCGTGATCTCGGTGGGCGAGATGGCCACCACGCTGGCGCACGAGCTGAATCAGCCGATCGGCGCGGCCGCCAACCTGCTGCGCGGGCTGCGCTCGCGGTTGACGCGGCGCCGCGTACCGCTGAACACCGAGGAGGCCGGTGCGCTGGAGCGCACGCTCGAGCAGGTGATGTTCGCGGCACGCATCATCGCGCGCATTCGCGAGTTCACGCACTCGCACCAGCCGCGCCACGCCAGGCTCGACCTGGCGGCGCTGCTGCGTTCGAGCGCGTCGCTGCTCGACTGGGATCTGCGTCGCAGCCACGCCGCGCTCGCGCTCGAGCTGCCGGCCGAACCGCTGCCGGTGCAAGGCGACGAGGTGATGCTGCAGCAAGTGGTGGTCAACCTGATGCGCAACGCGCTCGATGCGCTGCGCAGCGACCCGCCCGCCGCGCCCCAAGTCGCCCTGCGCCTGCTGGTGCGTGCGCAGGAGGTCGAGGTGCAGGTGTGCGACAACGGCTGCGGCCTCGACGACGCGGCTGCCGCCAAGCTGTTCGTGCCGTTCGCATCGACCAAGCCGTCGGGCATGGGCATCGGGCTGTCGATCTGCCGCTCGTTCGTCGAGCTGCACCAGGGCCGCCTGTGGTTCAGCCGCAATGCCGATCGCGGCGCCACCTTCCACGTCAGTCTGCCGAGGGCGGCCAGTGCCGCCATCGCCACCGTTTCCCCCGCATGAGGAGGCCAGCATGAGCACCCGCACGATCTACATCGTCGACGACAACGTCGAGGTCCTCGAGTCGACGCGCTTCTGGCTCAGTGGCGCCGGCTTCGACGTCAAGACCTGCAGCGATCCGCGCGACGCCATCGAGGCGCTCGCC
>DASTZF010000362.1:0-5835 GCA_035764445.1 Burkholderiaceae bacterium | reverse complement strand
GCAGCGTGTCGTCGTCGACGCCGGGCGACTCCAGAAAGAAGGTGGCCGTGCGCGCCTGGGCGAACAGCTGGTCGATGGAAAGCGGCATCGCAGTCCCTCGGCGCGCCGGGTGATGCACGCCCGGCGACAATTCTCCCGTGTTCCAACCCAACCAGCACGATGTGCGCCGCTTCTTCTGCGGCGCGTGGCGCAAGCAGCGCGCAGCGCAGCCGCTGACGCCGATGGAGACGCTGGCGTCGCTGTGGATCGAAGAGCACCCCGAATACCAAGCAGCGCTGAGCGACGAGGAAGCCGCGCTGGCCGCCAACTACAGCGTCGACGCCGGCCGCACCAACCCGTTCCTGCACCTGTCGATGCACCTGTCGATCAGCGAGCAGTGCTCGATCGACCAGCCCGCGGGGGTTCGCGCTGCGGTCGAGGCGATCGCCGCGCGTCGCGGGTCGTTGCACGACGCGCATCACGAAGCGATGGAGTGCCTGGGCCAGATGATCTGGCAGTCGCAGCGCAGCGGAGCGCCGCCCGATGGGCTGGCGTACGTCGAATGCCTGCGTCGGCGTGCCAGCGGCTGAGCCGGCTGGAACGCGGCCCTCAGGTGGCCGGAGCGTAGCCCTCTTCGCTCAGCGCACGCTCGAACTCCTGCCGCGCGTGCTGCGATTCGATGCGCACGGTCTGCGCCGGCAGGTCGACATCGACCCTGGCGTCGGCGTCGACGCGGCGCACGGTGTCGCTGACCGTGCGCACGCAGTGGCCGCAGGTCATCGTCGGAAGCTTCAGTTCGATCATCGGAGTGCGTCGGGTTCGTTGCGAAACGGTCGCCATCGTAGACCTTGCCACGATGGCAAGGTCAAGCGGGGCGTTGGGGTGCCCGCCGTGCCGCCATCGCGCCGGGCTTGACTCTGCCATGATGTCAAGGTTTAAGCTACGACCATGCAAGGCTCCGCTGCGTCGACCCTCTCGTTGCCGATCGAAGGCATGACCTGTGCCTCGTGCGTGCAGCGTGTCGAGAAGGCCCTCAGCCGGGTGCCGGGCGTGCGCGCGGCGGCGGTCAACCTGGCCACCGAGACGGCCGCCGTCGACCTGGTGCAGCCGCTGCGGGCCGATGTGCTCGCCGATGCGGTACGCCGTGCCGGCTATGCGGTGCCGCAAGACAGCGTGACCCTGGTGGTGCGTGGCATGACCTGCGCATCGTGCGTCGGCCGCGTCGAGCGTGCGCTGGCACGAGTGCCCGGCGTGGTGGCGGTCGACGTCAACCTCGCCACCGAGCGCGCCACGGTCACGCGCTGGCGCGCTCAGGCAGCGACGGCCGACCTGCTGGCTGCATTGCGGGCCGCGGGCTACGACGGGCAAGACGCGCAGGCGGCTGCGGCGCCGGCCGAGCCATCGCCGCTGCTGAGCGAAGGCGCCCGCGTCGTGCTGGCCGCGGCGCTGTCGCTGCCGCTGCTGCTGCCGATGATCGCCGCCGGGTTCGGATGGCACTGGCATCTGACCGGCTGGTGGCAGCTCGCACTGGCCGCGCCGGTGCAGTTCTGGCTCGGCGCGCGTTTCTACCGCGCCGGCTGGAGCGCGTTGCGCGCCGGCAGCGGCAACATGGACCTGCTGGTGGCGATCGGTACCAGCGCCGCCTTCGGCTTGAGCGCGGCACTGCTCGCGACCACGGCCGCGGAAGCTGCGCCGCACCTGTACTTCGAGTCGGCCGCGGTGGTGATCACGCTGGTGCTGTTCGGCAAGTGGCTCGAGGCACGTGCCAAGCGCCAGACCACCGACGCCATCCGCGCGCTCCACGCGCTGCGTCCGGCCACCGCACGCGTGCAGCGCGACGGCGGCGAGGTCGAACTGCCGCTCGCACAGCTGCGCGTCGGCGACGTGGTGATCGTGCGACCGGGCGAGCGCGTGGCGGTCGATGGCGAGGTGATCGACGGCGCGAGCCACCTCGACGAGTCGCTGCTCACCGGCGAGAGCATCCCGGTGGCCCGGCATCGCGGCGACCGCGTGATCGGCGGCGCCGTCAACGGCGAGGGGCTGCTGCGGGTGCGCACCACCGCGCTCGGCGCGGAGTCGACGCTGGCGCGCATCGCGCGGCTGGTGGAATCGGCGCAGGCGCACAAGGCGCCGATCCAGCGGTTGGTCGATCGGGTCAGCGCGGTGTTCGTGCCGATCGTCGTGTTGGCGGCGCTCGCCACGCTGCTCGGCTGGGGCTTGCTCGCCGGTCAGTGGACAGCCGGACTGCTCAATGCGGTGGCGGTGCTGGTGATCGCCTGCCCGTGCGCGCTCGGGCTGGCCACGCCGACCGCGATCATGGTCGGTACCGGCACCGCGGCGCGCCACGGCATCCTGATCAAGGACGCGCAGGCGCTCGAGCTGGCACATGCGGTGCGCACCGTCGCGTTCGACAAGACCGGCACGCTGACCGAGGGCCGGCCGCGACTGGTGACGCTGCACCGCCTCGCCGCAGACGACGAGCCTGCGCTGCTCGAGCTGGCGGCTGCGCTGCAGGCCGGCAGCGAGCACCCGTTGGCGCGCGCCGTGCTCGACGCGCGGCCGGCGGGGTCGACGGCGCCGCCGGCGGCCAGCGACGTGCACGCGATCGCCGGCCGCGGCATCGGCGGCAACGTCGGTGGCCGCGCGCTGCGGCTGGGCAGCGAGCGTCTGATGACCGAGCTGCACGCCGATCTGCACGGCAGCGCCACGACCGCGCACGCGCTGCGCCAGCAGGGCCACACGGTGTCGTGGCTGGCCGAGGTGCGCAGCGATGGCACGGCGCGCGCGCTCGCGCTGCTGGCGTTCGGCGACGCACTCAAGTCCGCCGCGGCGCCGGCGATCGCCGAGCTCAAGCGCCTCGGCGTGACGCCGCTGCTGATCAGCGGCGACAACGAGGGTGCGGTGCGCGCGGTCGGCGCCGCACTCGGCATCGACGACGTGCGCGCCGAGGTGCTGCCCGGCGACAAGGCGCAGGTCGTGGCGTCACTGCGCGAGCAACTCGGCGACGGCAAGGTGGCGATGGTGGGCGACGGCATCAATGACGCACCGGCCCTGGCCGCCGCCGACGTCGGCATCGCGATGGGTGGCAGCGATGTCACCGGCCGCGTGCTCGGCAGCGACGCGGCGATGCAGGCTGCCGGCGTGACGCTGCTGCGCGGCGACCCGCTGCTGGTGGCGCAGACGATCGAGCTGTCTCGCCGCACGACGCACAAGATCCGCCAGAACCTGTTCTGGGCGTTCGCCTACAACGTGGTCGGCATTCCGCTGGCCGCGTTCGGCTTGCTGAGCCCGGTGGTTGCCGGCGCTGCGATGGCGCTGTCGAGCGCCAGCGTGGTCTTCAACGCGCTGACGCTGCGGAGCTGGCGCCCACACCCGATCGACGAGGCCCCACGATGAACATCGGTCAGGCGGCGGACACCAGCGCGGTGTCCGCCAAGATGATCCGCCACTACGAGTCGCTCGGCCTGCTGCCGAAGGCGCCGCGCACGGCCGCCGGCTACCGGCAGTACGACAAGGCGTCGGTGCACACGCTGCGCTTCATCCGCCGCGCGCGCGACCTCGGCTTCTCGATCAAGGAGATCGCGACGCTGCTCGGCCTGTGGCGCAACCGCCGCCGCGCCAGCGCCGACGTCAAGCGCATCGCGCTGGCGCACGCCGGCGACCTGCAGCGGCGCATCGACGAGATGCAGTCGATGCAGCGCACGCTGCAGCACCTGGCGCACAGCTGCCACGGCGACGCACGGCCGGACTGCCCGATCCTCGACGACCTGGCGGGCCACTGAACGGCACGAGGGCCGCACGAAGCGGCCCTCGGAAGCGCGGCTGTCGGCCCGCTCAGTGGTGCGCCGAGTGGAAACGCGACTGCGGCACGGTCTTCAGCTCACCGGGCAGGCCGGACAGATATTCGGCGACCTGCTTCAACTCGGCGTTGCTGAACAGCGGCTTCTTCTTGCCGTCGACGTCGGGCGAGATCATCCCGCGCATGATGGCACTGGCGCGACCGACGCGCGGGTTGTTGTCGGTCATGTAGGCGTGCAGCGAGACCAGCAGGTAGTCGGCGTACTGGCCGGCCAGCCGCGGGTTGGCGGGGTCGGTGGTGTTGTTGAAGTTCTTGCCATGGCACGCCTCGCAGGCCGCCAGCTTGGCCTTCAGGTCGGCCGGCGGTGTCGCGGCGGTCTCGGGCACCGGCGCGGCAGCGGCCTCCTTGCCGAGCGACTCGTAGAAGGCCGCGACGTCGGCCATGTCCTGGTCCGACAGCGTGCCGGCGATGCCGCGCATCGACGGGTGCTTGCGGTCACCGCTCTTGTAGCCGTTGAGCGCGGCGACGATGTACTTGGCGTTCTGCCCCGCGATCTTCGGCACCTTGTAGACCGTCGGGAAGCTCGACTGGTAGCCCGGCAGGCCGTGACAGCCGATGCACATGGCGACCTTCTTGCCACCGGCGCCGGCATCGCCCTTGACATCCTGGGCCATCGACAGCATCGGCGCGGCCGCCAGAGCAACGGCAAGGAGCAGCGTGTTCTTCATTGGAGGGGAATTGCGTTGTTCGACTCGAGGTGCGCGAGCGCGCTCCACCACGGCGGGCGATTATAGGGTGGCCCTTATACTGGCCCGCCGCCCGCACGCCACGCGCCCCATGAAATTCAACGGCACCGACACCTACGTCGCCACACAAGACTTGATGCTCGCCGTCAACGCGGCAATCACGCTGAAGCGCCCGCTGCTCGTCAAGGGCGAGCCCGGCACCGGCAAGACGATGCTGGCCGAAGAGGTGGCCCGGGCGATCGGCATGCCGCTGCTGCAGTGGCACATCAAGAGCACCACCAAGGCGCAGCAGGGCCTGTACGAGTACGACGCGGTGAGCCGCCTGCGCGACAGCCAGCTCGGCGACGAGCGCGTCAAGGACATCCACCACTACATCGTGCGTGGCACGCTGTGGCAAGCCTTCACGGCCGACCAACCGATAGCGCTGTTGATCGACGAGATCGACAAGGCCGACATCGAGTTCCCCAACGACCTGCTGCGCGAGCTCGACCGCATGGAGTTCTACGTCTACGAGACGCGCGAACTGATCAAGGCCAAGCACCGGCCGGTGGTGTTCATCACGTCGAACAACGAGAAGGAGCTGCCCGACGCCTTCTTGCGGCGCTGCTTCTTCCACTACATCAAGTTCCCCGACGCCGACACGATGAAGCGCATCGTCGACGTCCACTTCCCGGGCCTGAAGAAGGAACTGCTCGGCGCCGCGCTGAAGACCTTCTACGACGTGCGCAACCTGCCGGGCCTGAAGAAGAAGCCATCGACCTCCGAGCTGCTCGACTGGTTGAAGCTGCTGGTGGCCGAGGACATCCCGCTCGAAGCGCTGCAGAGCAAGGACGAGAAGGTCTCGGTGCCGCCGCTGGTGGGCGCGCTGCTGAAGAACGAACAGGACGTGACGCTGTTCGAGAAGCTGGTGTTCATGCAGAGGCACAACCGCTGAGATGGAGCGCCGGGCGTCGGATCGAACCACTCTCCCGGCAGGCATCGACGCGGCGCGGCGGGCGGTACCCGGGGCGGGCTCATGATGGGGCGGTCGGCCGCAACGGCCGACTCCGCTGCGATGCTCGCAGCGCGCTCGCGCCGCGAAACTCGCTTCACTCACTGCGTTCGTTGCGCTCAAACAGTCGCGGCGAGTCAGAGGTGGAAGCACGCGCTGCGCGCGTGCCGAGCGCGCTGCTGCGCTTCTCGCCGCCCCATAAATCGCCCGCCCCGGGTACCGCCCACCGCGCAGAGACGCTCGTGGTCTCTGTCGACAACGACCTCGGCGCCACTGGCAAAGCCGCGGGTGGGTGTGTGGTGGCGTGATTTATGCGGCGC
>DASTZF010000361.1:0-4567 GCA_035764445.1 Burkholderiaceae bacterium | reverse complement strand
GAGGGCTCCAGCATCATGCAGGAGCGCACGCATGCGTTCGCGATGAAGTCGCAGATCTGGCTGCTCGACCCGCGGCCGCACCTGCCGTCGATCGTCAAGGCGGTGCACGACGGCTTCGCGCTGTCGGAGGCGACGAACACTCCGGTGATGCTCGAACTGCGCATCCGTTCGTGCCACCTGCACGGTCGCTTCACCACGCGCGAGAACCAGCGTCCGCTGCACACGCTGAAAGACGCGCTGGAGCATCCGCGGCGCGACGTCAGCCGCATCGTGCTGCCGCCGGCGTCCTTCCTGCACGAGCGCGAGAAGGTCGAGCAGCGCTGGCCAGCGGCGGTGAAGTTCATCGCCGAGCACGGCCTCAACGAGATGACCGCCGGCGACATCGGCCACATCGGCATCGTGATGCTGGGCGGCATGACCAACAACGTGCTGCGCGCGCTGAAGCTGCTCGAATTGGCCGACCTGTTTGGCACCAGCCGCGTGCCGCTGTACATCCTGAACGTTGCCTATCCGCTGGTCGACGACGAGGTGGTGCGGTTTTGCCGCGGCAAGAAGGCGGTGCTGATGGTCGAGGAAGGCCAGCCTGACTTCCACGAACAGCACCTGCACGCGATCCTGCGCCGCAACGGCCTGGAGACCGCGGTGCACGGCAAGGATGTGCTGCCGATGGCGGGTGACTACACGGTGGCGGTGCTGCGCGACGGCCTGCGCGCGTTCGTCGAACGGCACTATCCGGCCGCACTGGCGCGCCCCGTGGCAGTGGCCATGCCCGCGCATGCAGCCAAGGAGATCGCACCGCTGTTGCCACCGCGCGCGCCTGGGCTGTGCGTCGGCTGCCCGGAGCGGCCGATCTTCTCGTCGCTGAAGTTGGTGGAGCAGGAGCTGGGGCCGCACCACGTGTCGGCCGACAT
This sequence comes from Burkholderiaceae bacterium, assembly GCA_035764445.1. Taxonomy (GTDB): domain Bacteria; phylum Pseudomonadota; class Gammaproteobacteria; order Burkholderiales; family Burkholderiaceae_C; genus JAEUPI01. Next base: position 3,656 of record DASTZF010000361.1, on the reverse strand, counting down.
CGGCTGCCACCTGTTCTCGATCATGCCGCCGTTCAACATCGGTGCCACCACGATGGGTTACGGCCTTGGTGCGTCCAGCGCGTCGGCCTTCAACGCCGGCTCGCAACTCGGCGCCAGCAAGCGCGCGATCGCCTTCATGGGTGACGGCGGCTTCTGGCACAACGGGCTCGCCTCGGGCATCGGCAACGCGGTCTTCAACAAGCACGACAACGTGTTCGTGATCGTCGACAACAACTACTCGGCAGCGACCGGGGGCCAGGACATCCCGTCCTCACGCGCCGTCAACCCCAACCGCAGCACCATGCACGCGATCGAGCGCGCGGTGCGCGGCGTCGGTGTGCAATGGGTACGCACGATCACGCGCACCTACGACGTGCGCGCGATGCGCGATGCCCTGCGCGACGCGTTGACGACCACCGAACCCGGACCGAAGGTGGTGATCGCGCAAAGCGAATGCATGCTCAACCGTCAGCGCCGCGAGCGTCCCGCGACCGCGGCGGCGGTGAAGGCCGGGCAGCGTATCGTCAAGGAACGCTTCGGAGTCGACGCGGCGGTTTGTTCGGGGGATCACGCCTGCATGCGCGTGTCGGGCTGCCCGAGCCTGACGCTGGCCCCGAGCGGCGACGCGCTGAAGCCCGACCCGGTGGCGTACGTCGACGAGCATTGCGTCGCCTGTGGCCATTGCGGCGAAGTGGCCGATGCGGCCGTGCTGTGCCCATCGTTCTACAAGGCCCACAAGGTCAACAACCCGCGCGCTGCCGAACGCTGGCTTGCCCGCTGGCGCGGCCACATCGTCGGCTGGCTGCAGGCGCGGCAGCAGCGAGCCCGCGCGCAGCGGGCGCTCTATCCCGTCGGCCGCACGGCATGAGGGCCGCGCGGCCGCTGCGAAGGCACTCGCTGCACCGGAGCCACGAAGGAGCTCCGTCGGAGCCCTGGGGGAAGGCCCGAAGGGCCAAGGAGGCCACATAGCCGCCTCGCCGCAGACGATCCATATCGCGGTGATGGCCCTCGGCGGCCAGGGCGGCGGCGTGCTGATCGACTGGCTGGTCGACCTCGCCGAGCATGCCGGCTGGACGGCGCAGGCGACCTCGGTGGCCGGCGTTGCGCAACGCACCGGCGCCACGATCTACTACGTCGAGATGGTCGAGCCGACACCGGGCCGCCAGCCGATCCTGGCGCTGATGCCGGTGCCGGGCGACGTCGACGTGGTGATCGCCGCCGAGCTGATGGAAGCCGGGCGCGCGGTCGAACGCGGCCTCGTCACGCGCGAGCGCACGCTGGTGATCGCCAGCACGCACAGGGCGTATGCCGTGCCCGAGAAGAGCGCTCCTGGCAACGCGATCGCCGACAGCGCTGCGGTGCACGAGGCGGTGCAACGCGAGGCCAGGCGACTGGTGGCCGATGACTTCCAGGCGCTGGCCGTGCGGCACGGCAGTGTGATCTCGGCAGCGCTGTTCGGCGCGCTGGCCGGCAGCGGTGCGCTGCCCTTTGCACGCGAGCAGTTCGAAGCGGTGGTCGAGCGCAGCGGCATCGGTGTGCAGGCCAGCCTCGCCGCGCTTCGCGCCGGGGCACAGAGTGCAGCGGCGCCGGCGCCCGGGCTGCCCCGTGATCCGATGCAGACCGCCCCGCGCGCGCTGCCCGAACGCGCCGGCAGTCCGGCGCTGCAGCCCTTGCTCGAGCGCGTTCGGGGGCAGTTCCCGCGCGCAGCCTGGGACTGGCTAGGCGAAGGCCTCGCGCGGGTGGTCGACTGGCAGGACATCGCGTACGGCACCGAGTATCTCGACCAAGTGGCGCGCCTTGCTCGACATGACACGCCCACGCACGGTCATGCATTGACCATCGAGGCGGCGCGCTGGATCGCGGTCGCGATGTCGTACGACGATGTGATCCGCGTGGCCGACCTGAAGACCCGCGGCGAGCGTGCAGCGCGCGTGCGCGCCGAGGTCGATGCGTCGATCGACGACGTGGTCGGCACCGAGGAGTACTTTCACCCGCGTTGGCCCGAGGTGGTCGGCATGCTGCCGCGCCGGCCAGCCGAGTGGCTCGACAACTCGCCCAGGATCAAGGCGTGGCTGGCGCCGCGGCTCGATCACGGGCGCCGCATCCGCACGCACACGCTGCGTGGCCACTTGCAGCTGCGAGCAGTGGCCGGGCTGCGTCGCTGGCGCCGGGGCAATCTTCGCCATGCCGAGGAGATGGCGCACCTGCAGGCCTGGCTCGCCGCGGTCGAGCGGTCGTTGAGCAGCGACTATGCGCTGGCGGTCGAATTGCTGCGCTGCCGCCGCCTGGTCAAGGGCTACAGCGACACCCACGCGCGCGGCAGCGGTCGCTTCGATCGCCTGCTGCGCGCGGCGGCTTTGCTGGCGGGCCGCGACGACGCCGGCGCGGCGCTCGCCGCGCTGCGCACCGCGGCGCTGCGCGATGCCGAGGGCGATGCGCTCGACCGCGCGCTGCAGGCGATGCGGTTGGCGGTCTGAGGGTCCTCAGGCCTGTCGTTGCCGGGCCTGCTGGCGAATCGCCGTCAGGCTGGTGCGCGACGTGATGACATCGGGGTCGAGCTTCAGGTGCAATAGCGTCGGCCGCTGCGCAGCCAGCGCGCGCGCGAACGCAGCTTCGAACTGCTCGGTGCGCTCGACGCGTTCGCCCTGCCAGCCATAGGCCTCGGCCAGCCGCACGAAATCGGGGTTGAGCAGTTCGGTGCCGCTGACACGCGCCGGGTACTCGCGCTCCTGGTGCATGCGGATCGTGCCGTAGCTGCCGTTGTCGACGACGATCGACACCAGCTTGCCGCGGCCGCGACCGGCTTCGTAGCCGGTGGCGGTGGCGAGCTCCTGCCCGGTCATCAGGAAATCACCGTCGCCCGCGACGTTGATGACGGTGCGCTGCGGATACAGCAGCGACGCCGCCACCGCCGCCGGCACGCCGTAGCCCATCGCACCGGAGGTCGGAGCCAGCTGCGTGCGGCCGTGGTGCTGCAGCCCGTGATACTGGACGAAGCGGTGCAGCCAGCCAGAGAAGTTGCCAGCGCCGTTCGTGTACACGGTGTCGGCCGGCGCCAGCCGCTGCACGGTTTTCATCGCCTGCGCCAGATCGAGCGGTGATACCGCGGTCGGCTCGAGGTTGGCGTGATAGTCGCGCTGTGCGGCCGCGGTCCACTCGCGCCACGGCAGCTCGCTCGGTGCACTCAACGTCTCGAGCGCCTTGGCCGCATGTTGCATCGACGCCTGCAGCAGCAGGTCGGCCTGGTAGACGCGCCCCAGCTCCTCCGCGCCGGCGTGCACGTGGATCAGCTTCTGCACCGCGCGCGGCGCCTGCAGCAGCTTGTAGCCACCGGTGGTCATCTCGCCGAGCCGGACCCCGAGCGCGATGATCAGGTCGGCCTCGCGCACGCGCGCAGCGAGCTTTGGATTGATGCCGATGCCGACGTCGCCGGCGTATTGCGGGTGCCGGTTGTCGAACGTGTCCTGAAAGCGAAACGCGCAACCCACCGGCAGCGCCCAGTTCTCGGCAAAGCGCTGCAACGCCAGGCAAGCTTCGGCGTCCCATCCGCTTCCGCCGGCGATCACCAGCGGCCGCTGCGCGCCCCGCAGCAGCGCCCGCACATCACGCAGGGCCCCGGGCGCCGGCCCTGCGGTGGCAATGCTGACGCGCGGCCG
>DASTZF010000360.1:0-15858 GCA_035764445.1 Burkholderiaceae bacterium | reverse complement strand
GCTTGGCAGCGTCCAGTTCGCCCAGATGCTCGAGCAGCATCACCACTGACCAGAAGGTGCCGATCGGGTTGGCCAGGCCCTTGCCCATGATGTCGAAGGCAGAGCCGTGGATGGGCTCGAACATCGACGGGTAGCGGTGCTCGGGATCGATGTTGCCGGTGGGCGCGATGCCCAGGCTGCCGGCGAGCGCGGCGGCGAGGTCGCTCAGGATGTCGGCGTGCAGGTTGGTCGCCACGATGGTGTCGAGCGACGCCGGCCGGTTGATCATGCGCGCGGTCGACGCGTCGACGAGTTCCTTGTCCCACGTGACGTCGGGGAACTCCTTCGAGACCTGCAGCGCGATCTCGTCCCACATCACCATCGCGTGGCGCTGCGCGTTGCTCTTGGTGATCACGCTCAGCAGCTTGCGTGGACGCGACTGCGCCAGCTTGAACGCGAAGCGCATCACACGCTCGACGCCGGCACGGGTCATCATCGACACGTCGGTGGCCGCTTCGATTGGGTGGCCCTGGTGGACGCGACCACCGACCCCCGCGTACTCGCCCTCGGAGTTCTCACGAACGATCACCCAGTTCAGGTCTTCGGGCTTGCAGCGCTTCAGCGGCGCGTCGATGCCCGGCAGGATGCGCGTCGGCCGCACGTTGGCGTACTGGTCGAAGCCCTGGCAGATCTTCAGGCGCAGGCCCCACAAGGTGATGTGGTCCGGGATGTGCGGGTCGCCGGCCGAGCCGAACAAGATCGCATCCTTGTTGCGGATCGCGTCCAGGCCGTTGTCCGGCATCATCACGCCGTGAGCGCGGTAGTAATCGCCGCCCCAATCGAAATTCTCGAACTCGAAGCGGAACGTGCTGCCCGTCTCGGCGAGCGCCTCGAGCACTTGCTGGCCGGCGGGAATGACTTCCTTGCCGATGCCATCGCCGGGGATGGTGGCGATCCTGTAGGTCTTCATGGCCTGTCTCCGTGGATGCATGGGTGGGCGGTGAATGACTGTATGAAATGGACAGGCCGTTTGCACACCGCTAAAGTGAACCCGTCGTTCACCTGAAGCTAACAATCGACGCCGATCGCCGGGTGTGCGAATGCGCGGCATCCAACCCTCCGACCTCGGTTTCTTCTCGACGTTGGCGAGCGCCGGCAGCCTGAGCGCCGCAGCGCGCGAGCTGGGCATCACGACGCCGGCCGTGAGCAAGCACCTGGCGCTGATGGAATCGCGCGTCGGCCTGTCGCTCGTCAACCGCACGACGCGGCGCATGAGCCTCACGCCGGAGGGCGAGCTGTACCTCGAGCACGCGCGCCGCATCCTCGGCGAGATCGACGACATGGAGCAGTTGCTCGGCGTGTCGAAGGCCACGCCGAAAGGCCTGCTGCGCGTGAACGCGACGCTCGGCTTCGGACGCAGCCATGTGGCACCGCTGATCTCGCGCTTCATCCGCAAGTACCCGCAGGTGCAGGTGCAGCTGCAGCTGTCGGTCAATCCGCCGGCGTTGACCGAAGATACGTTCGACGTCTGCATCCGCTTCGGCGCGCCACCTGATGCCCGCGTGATCGCCCGGCACATCGCGGCCAACCGGCGCCTGCTCTGCGCCGCACCCGCCTATCTGGCCAAGCACGGCACGCCCAAGGTGCCGCACGACCTGACGCGACACAACTGCATCGGCATCCGGCAGGGCGAAGAAGCCTACGGCGTGTGGCGCCTGTCCAGCGGCCGCGGCAACCACGCGACCACCGAGGCGGTGAAGATCCGCGGCAACCTGACGACCAACGACGGCGAGATCGCCGTCAACTGGGCGCTCGACGGCCACGGCATCCTGATGCGCGCCGAGTGGGACATCGATCGCTACCTCAAGAACGGCCGGCTGGTGCAGGTGTTGCCGCAGTACTACACGCCCGACGCCGACATCCACGCGGTCTTTCCGCAGCGGCATCAGTTGGCCGCGCGCGTCAGGGCGTTCGTCGACTTCGTGGCGCTCGCATTCTCGTCGGGCAAGTGACGCTCAGCGTTGCAGGGCCTGGGAGTGGCCGCCGCCTGGCTGCGAGATGCCGGCCAGCGCTTGCCCGGCTTTGCGCGCGTTGCGGGTGGTGCTCACGATGTCACCCAGCGACACGATGCCCACCAGCCGCTTCTGGCGATTGACCACCGGCAAGCGGCGCACTCTGATGTACCCCATGTTCTTCTGCACGGCATCGAGGTCTTCGTCCTCGAAGCAGTACTTCACGTCCTCGCTCATCGCGTCGCGCACCTTCGTCTCGGGGCCGTTGCCCTTGGCCACCGCGCGCACGGCGATGTCGCGATCGGTGATCATGCCCACCAGTCGATCGTCGGCACCGACCGGCAGCACACCGGCGTCGAGTTCGGCCATCTTGAGGGCGGCCTGCTGCAGCGTCTCGTCGGGCCTGACGGTCGACACATCGTGGGTCATGGCTTCGCTGACTCTCATAACGTCATTCCTTCCTACTGAAAAAGGGTTGGCACGATCGTGGGCATGTGCTCGCGCTCAGTCGGCGGCTCGGCGCGCCCTCGGCGCGCGCTCCTGGCGAACGACGAATGTCGGCAGTTCGCGTGCCTTGCGCGGCGATGCGTTCAACTGCGCAGCCGACGGCCACCGCACGGGACGCGCACGCTACTCCACCTCGATCTGCCCGGTCGCGCGCGCTCGGATCAACGACCACGACAGCCCGACGCCCAGCAGCAGGCCAAGCACCACCAGCACGACCCAGGTCAGCGACGCCACGCCGCTCAGGCTCAAGATGCCGGTGTTGACGAGCAGCCACACCGCAGCGCCGAACAACGCCGCGCCCAGCACCAGACCCAGCGTGCCGAGCGCGATGAAGGCGGTGCGCAGGCAGACGACCCAGCCGATCAGCAGCGCCACGCCGACCAGTGCCTTGGCCGCGACATCGACCTGCGCGACCAGCAGCCAGTGATAGAAGGAGTAGCCGCTGGGGTTGAACGTCAGCAGCACCAGCGCGACGGCGAACAACAGGCGCCAGAGCACGCCGATCCACGAGATGCCGGGGGTTGCCATGGTGCCCTTGCGTTCCGTGCCGCGACGAGTATGCCAGCGGGCCGGCGCACCGACTCTCGTCAATACGACTTCGGCAGTCCGAGCACCTTCTCGGCGATGAAGCACAGGATGAGCTGCGGGCTCACCGGCGCCAGCCGCGGGATCCATGCTTCGCGCAGATAGCGTTCGACGTGGTACTCGCGCGCGTAGCCCATGCCGCCGTGCGTGAGGATCGCGTTCTCGCACGCGCGGTAGCAGGCTTCGGCGGCCAGGTACTTGGCGCTGTTGGCCTCGGCGGCGCACGGCAGGCCCTGGTCGTACAGCCATGCGGCTTTCTGCGCCATCAGATGCGCGGCTTCGAGTTCCATCCACGACGCGGCCAGCGGATGCTGGATCGCCTGGTTGCGGCCGATCGGGCGGCCGAACACCTCGCGCTCGTTGGCGTAGGCCGCGGCGCGCTTGAGCGCCGCGCGGCCCAGGCCAACCGCCTCGGCAGCCACCAGGATGCGTTCGGGGTTGAGCCCGTGCAGGATGTAGCTGAAGCCCCGCCCTTCTTCGCCGATGCGATCGGCCACCGGGATGCGCAGGCCGTCGATGAACACCTGGTTGGAGTCGACCGCCTTGCGGCCCATCTTGTCGATCTCGCGCGCTTCGATCGTGCGACGGTCGAAGTCGGTGTAGAAGAGGCTCAGGCCCTCGGTCCCGCTGGCTTGCTCGGCCGGCGTCGTGCGTGCCAGCAGCAGCATCTTGCTGGCGACCTGCGCGGTCGAGATCCAAACCTTCTGGCCGCTGACGGTGTAGTGGTCGCCATCGCGCACCGCGCGCGTCTTGAGCTTCAGCGTGTTGAGGCCCGCGTCGGGCTCGGTGACAGCGAAGCACGCGCGATCGCGCCCGGCGATCAGCGGCGGCAGCCAGCGCTTCTTCTGCTCGTCGCTGCCGAACACCACCACCGGGTGCAGGCCGAAGATGTTCATGTGCACCGCCGACGCGCCCGACAGGCCCGCGCCGGTGGCGGCGATGGTGTGCATCATCAGCGCGGCCTCGCCGATGCCGAGGCCTGCGCCGCCGTACGGCTCGGGCATCGCGATGCCGAGCCAGCCGCTGGCGGCCAGCGCGCGGTGGAAGTCCTCCGGAAACCCGCCGTCGCGGTCCTTGCGCAGCCAGTAGTCGGCATCGAACGGCTCGCACACGCGCTCGATCGCAGCGCGGATCTGCTCCTGCTCGGCTGACCATGCGAAGTTCATCGGCCAGGTTCGTTGATGGTGGGATTCCCGGCGCTCGCGCGCGCCGCGCCGGCAGGATAGCGCGCACCCCAACCCTCAGGGGCTTGCTCGGTACTGCGATCGACGGCGATCGCAAGAGGCAGCGCTGGCGTACTGGGAACGACGTTTGCTGCTGCGCAACGTTTGAACGCCCGGCCAGCGCCGCGTGTGCGGCGCGGTCGCCCGCCCGGCCACAGCACCTGCCGACAAGGGCGCGCCTCCATCCTGAACATCGCGCTTCGTCGTGACCGAGATGATCTGGCTGATCGCGGCCACCGTGCTGGCCGCGCTGCTGATGGGCACCAGCTTCAGCCACGTGCTGCAGATGGGTCCGAAGATGCGGGTCGACGGCGCGCAGTGGCTGCGCTACCAGCACACGCTGTACCGCTGCCATGCGTCGGTCGGCGGTGCCGTCGAAGCCGGTGCGCTGCTGGCCACGCTCGTCGTGGCCTGGCTGGTGCACGACGAAGGCCCGGCGTTCCCGCTGGCGACGTTCGCGGCGCTGCTGCTGGCCGCGGCCTTCTTCGGCGTGTGGATCTGCGTCACCCGGGTGGTCAACCGGCGCACTGCGCATTGGACCGAAGCGGCGCTGCCGGATGACTGGCAGCGCTGGCGCGCGCGCTGGGAATACTCGCACGCAGTGCGCTTCGCGCTGCAGCTGCTGGGCTTCGTCGCATTGCTGTGCGCGCTGCTGGCACGCGAGGCCTGAAGCCACGTCCGCAGCAGCGACGCAGGCTCGCCCCTCCATGCGCGTGACCAGAGCGCGCGCGGGGAACAGCCGGCGGCCGCAGCTGCGCCAGCGCGCCATGCGGGTTTCCTCTAGACCTCGGCGGCCTCACTGCAACCGGCGTCATCGAGCAGCGATGCGCGGGCGAGAGCACCGTTGTATCGTGGTCGTCGCTGCCCAAACTCCCGCCTCGGGCCAATGTCAAGCGGCACCCCGACGGAGACTGGAAAGGCGGCGCGGCGAGCGACAATCGCCGCGAGGGAGCGATTGAGCGTGCGGCACCGACTGACGATGGCCTCGAGCATCTGCGCGGCAGCGCTGCTGGCGTCGTGCACGGCACCGACGGTGTCCGACGCTGGCACGGCCGTGCAGCGCATCGAGCTCGGCGCCAGCGCGTTCAACGCCGGCGAGATCGGCCACGCGTGGCTGCTCGAGCGCGCGCAGCGCACCGCCGTCACGCTGGCGCTGAGCGGCGTCCCCGGCTGGGTGGCGCGGCCCGTGCATCTGTACGCCTACGTGCAACGCGGCTCGTGCGCAGCGACGGCCGCCGAGCCCGCCTACGCACTGACCGGGCGTGTGCTGGCACGCCGCGGCGGCGACGGCTTCCTGACACTGACCAACACGCTACCCGTCAGCCTGGAAACTCTGCGCGCGGGCGACCACGCGCTGGTCGTGCGGTCGAGCCCTGCCGACGCCGACCGGCCGCTGTTCTGCGGCGACTTGCGGCCGCTTTGATTCCCGAAGAAAGGAAGACCGACGTGACCGGTTCCGACAACGCGCAGTCCAACATCAGCGAGCCGAGCGCGGGCCCCGCACCGGCGCCCGCGCCGGTGATGCTGCGCGACCTGCCGCGCACCGTGCTGGCGGTGCTGCTGATCGGCATCCTGATCGTGGCGTCGTTCTGGATCCTGCGGCCGTTCCTGCTGTCGATCGTGTGGGCGATGATGATCGTGGTCGCCACCTGGCCGCTGATGCTCACGGTGCAGGCCCAATTGCGGCGGCGTGCGCTGGCGGTGGCGGTGATGTCGGGCGCGATGCTGCTGGTGTTCTTCGCGCCGGTGGTGCTGATGATCCAGACGCTGGCCGACAACACCGACACCATCACACGAGGCATTCATTGGCTGGCCAACGCACCGATCCCGCCACCGCCGGAGTGGGTGCGCGGCCTGCCGCTGATCGGCGACAAGGTCGCCAGCGCATGGACCGCGATCGCCGAGGCCGGCAAGGGCGAGCTCGCGGCGCGCATCGCGCCGTACGCGACCGATGCCGCCAAGTGGCTGGCTCGCGCCGCAGGCGGGCTGGGGCTGCTCGGCGTGCAACTGCTGCTGACCGTCGTGATCTCGGTCATCCTGTACACGCGCGGCGAGACCGCGCGTGCGGCACTGATCAAGCTCGGCCGCCGCCTCGCGGGAGACAACGGCGAGCGGGTGGTGGTGCTCGCCGGTCAGTCGATCCGCGCGGTCGCGATCGGCGTCGTCGGCACGGCACTGGTGCAGACGGTGCTCGCCGGGCTCGGGATGGCGGCGGCCGGCATTCCGTTCGCTGGCCTGCTGACCGCGCTGGTGCTGCTGTTCTGCATCGCGCAGATCGGCCCCACCATCGTGCTGGTCCCAGCGGTGATCTGGCTGTTCTGGGACGATCAGACCGGCTGGGGCAGCGCGTTGCTGGTGTGGACCATCATCGTCGGTAGCCTTGACAACGTGCTGCGACCGGTGCTGATCCGCCGCGGCGCAGACCTGCCCCTGCTGCTGATCTTCGCCGGCGTGATCGGCGGGCTGATCGCCTTCGGGATCATCGGCCTGTTCGTCGGCCCGGTGGTGCTGGCGATCGCCTACACGCTGCTGACTCAGTGGATGAACGAGCGTGTGACGGCCTGAGCCGGCACACGCGGCGACCGGCGCGCTTCAGTTCAGGAACGCCTTCTTCAGCGACAGCGCGCCGACGATGTTGCTGTAGTCGTCGGTCCAGGTCCGGCCCGGCGGATACGGCGGCAACGCACGCGTGCCTTCGCGAATCACGTCGCGGTCGAGCACGCTGCGGTTGCGCGCCAGCAGGATCCAGTCAGACGAGGTCTTCTGGGGGCCGTCGGTGTCGGCGATTGCGTCCTCGACGTACGCGACCTGCAGGCCGAGCTCCGTGGCGATGCGCCCCACCACCGGACGCAGGTCGAGGTAGCGGTTGCTGACGTGCAGCGCGATCACGCCGTCGCTCGCGATGCGGCTCATGTACAGCGCCACCGCCTCACGCGTCAACAGGTGCACCGGAATCGAGTCGCCCGAGAATGCGTCGACCGCCAGCACGTCGAAGCGCGTCCGCGCGCCGTCGCGTTGCAGCAGCATGCGGCCGTCGCCCACCTCGATGTCGATCGCGGCCGGCGAATCGCCGAGGAAGCTGAAGTACTTGTGTGCGACCGCCACCACCGCGGGGTCGATCTCGAAGAAGCGATAGTGGTCGCCGCGCTGGCCGTACACGGCGAGCGTGCCGGCGCCGAGCCCCACCACGCCCAGCGTGATCGGGCGCCCGCGCAGCGCGAGCAGCAGGCGCCCGATGCCCGATGAGGGCACATAGTAGGTGGTCGGCAGGCGCCGCAGCGCGTCGTCGAGGTACTGCTGGCCGTGCATGATGCTGCCGTGCACCAGCCGGCGCTCCAAGGTGCCGGGGTCGCTGCGCGATCCGTACTCGCGCACGCGCAGCACGCCGTAGAAGTTGCGACTCATCGCGACCACGTCGTTGATGGCATCGTCGATGCGGTAGGTGGCGGTGGCCGCGGCACCCAGCATCACCGACGCACCGGCGGCCGCCCACACGCGGCTGCGCCGCGACGAGCGCCACAGCAACGCCAGCGTGACCAGCACCAGACCGATCTCGACCTCGAAGTAGCCCGGCAGCAGCGCGGGCGCACCGAGCCCGACCACCGCACCACCGAGCGCGCCACCGCTGGCCACGCACAGGTAGAACGCCGTCAACTGCTGCGCCGGTGGCCGGTCGCGGGCCAGTTCGCCGTGACAGACCATGCAGATCACGAACAGGCCGACCCCGAACGTGCCCGCTTGCAGCACGACCTGATGGGCCAGGCGCTCGTCGCCGAGCATCCAGCACATCGCCGCCACCGCCAACAGCGCGGCGATGCGGAACGCCCGCGGCCGGTACCAGCGCTGGCCGTCGAAGCACAGCGTGAACGTCAGCAGGTACAGTCCCAGCGGCAACACCCACATCATCGGCATCGACGGGATGTTCTGCGTCAGATGGTTGGTCACCGCGACCAGCTCGTAGCTCGCCAGCGCCGCCAACGCGATCCAGCCGAGCAGCCTGCGCGCACCGAGCGCGTGCCATGCGCTCGCCGCAACCCTCGGTGCCGGCGACGCGTACTCGTCGTGCGCTGTGCGCCCGCTGTGCCATGCCACCCACGCCGCGAGCACGACATACAGCGCATACAGCAGCGACCACACCTGAGCCTGCGCGGCAGCGCCCAGCCACGGCTCGATCGCCCAAGGGTAGGCGACCAGCGCCGCCAAGGAAGCCAGGTTCGACACCACGAACAGGCGATACGGATCGCGGCCACCGCGCTGCGCGCGCCAGGCCTGCAGCAGGGGGCTCGTGGTGGCGAGCAACGCGAACGGCGCGCCGATCGTCGCGATCAGCAGCACCAGGATCTGCCACGCCGGCCCGGAATCGCCCGGCTGCAGCTGCACGCTCTGCACGGCGAGCGGTAACGCCAGCAGGCTGGCCGCCAGCAACGCGACGTGCAGCCGACGCAGCGCGCCGCCGCGATCGCGCTCGACCAGCAGATGGGCATACCCGTAGCCCACCAGCAGGGTCACCTGGAAGAACACCAGGCAGGTGGCCCAAATGCCGACGCCGCCGCCGAACAGCGGCAGGATCAGCTTCGCGACGATCGGCTGCACCAGAAACAGCAGGAAGGCGCCGAGAAAGACGGTCGCGCCGAACATCACGCAGATGCCTGTTGCTGCATCACGCTGCGCTCAGGCAAGCCCCGTTCCTGGCGCGTGGCACACGGCGAGCGCGAGACCCCGCCGCGCCGTTGTCGCCGCGCGGCGTAGCGCGAAACAGCAGCGGCGCGCGGTGGTGGCGCAGCATGCAGATCGTCGTGCCGCGAGCCGTCCGCTCAGCAGTGGGTTAGACCGGTGTGCCGCTAGGCCGTTGCAGCGCATGGTGACCCGCCTTGCGCTGAAGATCGAGGCCGATGCACTCGCGGTGAGGCGCCGGACCGATCTCGGTGCCGGCTCGATCGACGGTGCGATCGGCTGCACCAGCGCCGCGCTCGCCGTCCAACTTCGTGCGGGAGCGCAGCTTGCTGCGGTGCGCTCAGCCGCCGGACCGACACGTCGTCGTGCCCTGTGCCGATGCGGAGTGGAAACGAATTGCTGCAACTCGCGCGGCAATCCGCGACCCCTTCCTTCCATCGTTTCGCATTGCCCTCGGAGGTTCGCATGCACTCGCGTCGCCAATTCCTGCAGCTCGTCCCGCTCGCCGGCATCGTGCCGGCTGCGCCCTGGGCGACCGCACAAGATCAGTCCAAGCCGGTTGCCGAGAGCGAGCCGCAAGCGATGTCGCTCGGCTACGTGACCGACGCCAAGCGCGCCGACAAGGCGAAGTTCCCCAAGTACGCGCCGCCGCAGCACTGCGGGAACTGTCAGTTCTACACGGCCGCGGCCACCGCGCCGAACGGCCCCTGCACGATCTTCGCTGGACGCAGCGTCGCGGGTCCGGGCTGGTGCAGCGCCTGGGTCGCCAAGGCCGGCTGAGCGTGGCCACAGCACTGGCGCGAAGCGCGGGCGCGCGCGCTCGCGGCGGCGACTAGCCGCCTGCGCAAGCGTTGCGGCCAGCAGCGGCAAGACGACTGCTTCGACTTCACGCTGTTGTTCCACGCTTTGCGCGAGCTTCAGGTGCTCCTGCAACGTGGGCAGCGTCTTGCCAACGAATGCGTGCACGTGGCCGAGTCGGCCACCTTCTGAAACGCGTTCACGGCCTTGCGGTGGTCCGACAGCATGGGCGAGTTCAGCACTGGGAGCGCCCCCAACCGGCGATCGCATCAACTGCTAGACGACCCGACTGGCCGTCCGTCGTTGCAACGCATTCAATGCACGCACGGCTTCGCACTTCGCAACACGCCGCATCAGCACCAGGGAGTTCCATCATGTCCTTCGCTGTCACCGCATCAGCGGCCCACCTGAACACCGCGGTGTTCGACAAACCGCTGGCCCATGAACTGACGCAGATCCCGTTCCCTCCGCCGCCACCCGATCCGACCGCGGTGGTCGGCCAAGTCGGTGCCACGCTGCGCCAAGCCGCCGACGACTACTGCGGCACCGTGTTCAAACACATCCCCCTGCCGTTGCCCAAGGGGGGCGACGATAACGGCTGGTGCGGCACCGTGCCGCGCCACTTCCCGCCGCTGCCGCCCAAGGGCGGAGACGACAGCGGCTGGTGCGGTACCGTGCCGCATCGCCTGCCGTTCCCGCCGCCTCCGCCGCAACCGTGGGTCGACCTGGCCAACCTGGCGCAGTCGTTCCGCTGACCGGCATCGATGCGAGCCCTTCCCGGCGCGGGGAAGGGCCGCGTGCATCGCAGGGGACAGACCGGCATCGATCGGCTGTCTTGCGCGTGGCACAGGTTACATAGCAGTGGCACAGCGTGGCTGCTGCGGCGTAGAGTTGCTGCCGAGACAGGGGAGCCCGCGATGCCGTTGCACGTCACCGTCCAGCTGCAGCCGTGCGGCGCGCTGGTGCGCGGCATCGATCTCACGCAGCCGCTGAGCAGCGACGAGTCATCGGCCTTGCGGGCGGCGTGGCTCGCGCACCAGGTGCTCGCGTTTCCCGACCAGCCGATGACGGTGTCCGACCTCGAACGCTTCGCGACCACGATCGGCCCATTCGGTCCCGACCCGTATTTCGAGTCGATCCCCGGCCACCCGCACGTCGCACAGGTCAAGCGCGAGGCCGACGAGACGAGCACGATCTTCGCCGACACCTGGCATTCCGACTGGAGCTTCCTCGCCAGCCCGCCAGCCGGCACGCTGCTGTACGGCGAAGTGATCCCGCCGGTCGGCGGCGACACGTTGTTCGCCAACCAGTACGACGCCTGGACCGCGCTGCCCACCGCGCTGAAGACCACGGTGCAGCATCGCCTGAGCGTGCACTCGGCGCGGCGCGGCTATTCACGCCAGGGGCGCTACGGCGAGAGCGACAAGGGCCGCTCGATGGCGATCCGCTACGACGACTCGGCAATGGCCACGCAGACGCATCCGATCGCGCGGCGCCATCCCGAGACCGGGCGCACCGCGTTGTTCGTCAGCCCCGGCTACACGATCGCCATCGACGGCATGCCCGACGACGAGGGCAACGCGGTGCTGCTCGAGTTGTTCGCGCATCAAGCGCGGCCCGAGTTCGTCTACCGCCACAGCTGGCAGCAACGCATGCTCGTGATGTGGGACAACCGCTGCCTGGTGCACGCCGCCACCGGGGGCTACCAGGGCCATCGCAGGCTGCTGCACCGGATCACGGTCGGTGATCGGGTGCCGGCAGCTCCTAGCGCCTAGTGCAATCGCTGCGCCGCAGGATGCGTTGCCATGACGCCGCTCGAAGAGCCGCTGAGCTTCAAGCTCTACCGCTACTTCTTCATCGGCTGGATGCTGCACCGACCGCACGGCGACCTTTTCCTGCGGCGGGCGCTGCGTCGCGAGAACCTCGCGCTGCTGCACCGCTGGCTGCCGCACTACGCGCGCGCTCACGCGGTGCTGACGCTGTTCTGGGGCTTCGTGGTGTGGGCACTCGGCGAGACCGTGGGCGGGCTGTGGCTGGCGCTGGCCTGCCTGATCTTCGGGGCCGAAGCGATGTTCACGGTAACACTGGCGTGCGCCGTGCTCACGTTCATGCTCAATCCGCACATCGGCGACTTCGACGACGGCGAGTGAGGCGAGCGAGGCGGCGCCTGTGCTAGTGTCTGCCTCCATGAGCGTGCAGACCACCGAGGCTCCCAGCGACCTGGCCCATCGCATCGACGCCGCAGCCGCAGCGGTCGAACAGCGCGTGATCGCGTGGCGGCGCGACTTCCATCAGCACCCCGAGCTCGGCAATCGCGAGACACGCACCGCGGCCATCGTCGCCGAGCATCTGCGCAGCCTGGGCTTCGACGACGTCAAGACCGGCGTCGCGCACACCGGCGTCGTCGGCCTGCTGAAGGGCAAGCGTCCGGGCAAGGTGGTCGCTCTGCGTGCCGACATGGACGCGCTGCCGGTCAGCGAGGAAGTCGACGTGCCGTTCGCGTCGAAGGCGCGCACGATCTGGAACGGCGAGGAGGTCGGCGTGATGCACGCCTGCGGCCACGATTGCCACACCGCGATCCTGATGGGCGTGGCCACGGTGCTGGCCGCCCTGCGCGATCAGCTCAAGGGCAGCGTCAAGTTCATCTTTCAGCCCGCCGAGGAAATGCCGCCCAAGGGCGAGGAAGGCGGCGCCAAGATGATGATCGCCGAAGGCGCGCTGCAGAGCCCGACGCCGCAGGCAATCTTCGGCCTGCACGTGACGTCGCGGCAGACGGTGGGCCACCTCGGCTACCGCAGCGGGCCCACGATGGCCAGCTCCGACCGCTTCAGCATCACGGTGCACGGCCGCCAGACGCATGGCGCCGCGCCGTGGCTGGGCGTCGACCCGATCGTCACGTCAGCCCAGGTGGTGCTGGGGCTGCAGACCGTGGTCAGCCGCGGCGTCGACATCTCGCGCGAGCCGGCGGTGGTGACGGTGGGCATGATCCGAGGCGGCGTGCGCGAGAACATCATCCCCGACTCGGTGGAGATGCGCGGCACGATCCGCACCTTCGACGAAGGCATGCGCGACGAGGTGCACGAGCGCGTCACGACGCTGGCCGAGAGCGTGGCACGCGGGTCGCGCGCCGGCTGCACGGTGTGCATCGAGAAGAACTACCCGGTCACCGTCAACGACCCGGCGCTGACCGAGGCGATGCTGCCGACCCTGCAGCGGGTGGCCGGTGCCGACAAGGTGCAGTTCGTGCCCAAGGTCACTGGCTCGGAGGACTTCTCGTACTTCCAGAAGCTGATCCCGGGCCTGTTCTTCTTCGTCGGCGTGACGCCGCCGGAAATCGAGCCAACCAAGGCAGCGCCCAACCATTCGCCGCGCTTTCGCGTCGACGAGCGCGCGCTGCTGCTCGGCGTGCGCTCGCTGGCGCACCTGACCAGCGACTACCTGCAGTCGCACTGACTTTTCCGCGGCGACTTCAGGTGCTGCCGCGCAACCGCTGCGCGCGCTGCACCAGTCGCCACGCGTTGCGATAGGTCGGCACCTCGACCCACTGGCCGTCGACCAGCGCGCGCTCCTCGCCGCGTGCGCGCGCCGCTTCGAACGCCTGCACCACCGCCTGCGCCCGGCGCAGCGCGGCTTCGTCGGGCGTGAAGGTGTCGTTCAGCGGCGCCGCGTGCTCGGGCCGCACCAGGCTCTTGCTGCGATAGCCCAGCCGTCGCGCGTACAGGGCCTCGCGCAGCGCGCCGTCGACGTCGGCGAACGTGTACGGCGCGTCGATCGGCTCGATGCGGGCAGCACGGCACTCGAGCACGAAGCGGCGTCGGGCATGGTCGAGCTCCACCGCATCGGCACCCCGCTCGGCGCACAGATCGGCCGCCAGGTCTTCGGTGCCGAGCAGCGCACAGCGGATGCGCGCGCTGGCGGCGGCCAGCGCACGCACCTCGACCACACCGAGCGCGGTCTCGCACACCGGCAGCAGCTCGGTGCTGCCGGGCTCGATGCCGAGCGTGCCCTCCCAGGTGGCGATCGCGGCATCGAGCTCGCGCATCTGCGGCGGCCGCTCCGCCATCGGGCAGGCGATCACGTCGGGCCGCGCAGCCATCGCGGCCGCGAGGTCGGCGTGGCCGTCAGCATGGTCGAGTTGGTTCACGCGCACCGCGAACAGCGCGCCGCGCTCACGACAGCGCGCCGCGACGGCGGCCAGCCGATGGCGCGCCTCGGCACGCCGCGGCGCGGGCGTGAAGTCTTCGAGGTCGACGATCAGCACGTCGGCGCCGCTGGCCACCATCGCGTCGTGCACGGCCGGGTCGGCACCTGGCCCGAACAGCCAGGTGCGGCGCAGGTCAGGGTCGCGGCGGTGCATCGGCGCGCAGCTTACGGCGTGTGCGCGCGATCGGCGAGCCGGATCGGATTGCCCGACCCGCGGGCGCTCGCGCGCAGCTTGCATGCACGGCAATCAACGCTATACTTAGCCACATGGCTAACCATAGCGCCGACCTGTCGGGTGTCTACGATGCGCTGGCGGATCCGACGCGCCGCGCCATCGTCGGCGCGCTCGGGCGCGGGCCCGAATCGGTGTCGGCGCTGGCGGCACCGTTCGCGATGGCGCTGCCGTCGTTCATGAAGCACCTCGGCGTGCTCGAGCGCAGCGGCGTCATCCGCTCCAGCAAGGAAGGCCGCGTGCGCACCTGCGAGCTGGTGCCCAAAACGCTGTCGCAGGCCGAACGCTGGCTCGCCGAGCAGCGCGCGACGTGGGAGGCGCGCAGCGACCGCATGGCAGCCTTCGTCGAAGCCCTGCATCGAAAGGAATCGCCCCGTGCCAAACCCCGCCGCTGACTCGAACGACCTCGTGATCTCGCGCCTCGTGCGGGCGCCGCGCGCCAAGCTGTGGCGCGCATGGACCGACCCCGAGCTGCTGAAGCAGTGGTGGTGCCCGCGCCCGTGGACCACCGAGGTGCGCACGTTCGAGCTGCGCCCGGGCGGCGGCTTCCACACCTTCATGCGCGGGCCCGACGGCGGCACCAGCGACAACCCGGGTTGCTTCGTCGAGATCGTGCCCTCGTCGCGCATCGCCTTCACCACCGCGCTGACCGCCGGCTGGCGGCCCGGCACGCCATGGATGCCGATGACCGCGGTCATCACACTCGCCGACGAAGCCAGCGGCACGCGCTACGTGGCCAACGTGATGCATCCCGACCAGGCCACGCGCGACCGCCACCAGGAACTGGGCTTCTTCGACGGCTGGAACACCTGCATCACGCAGCTCGACGAGCTGGCGACGCAGTTGCGCTGAACGCGCGCCGTAGACTGGCGGGATGCGCCAGCCCGTTGCCCTTGATCACGCCAGCCGCCTCGTCAACCACGGCCCGACCGTGCTGGTGACCACCGAGCACGCGGGCCGCCGCAACATCATGGCCGCGGCCTGGTCGATGCCGGTGGAGTTCACGCCACCGCGCATCGCGGTGGTGCTCGACAAGAAGACGTTCACCAGCGAGCTGCTGCAGGCCAGCGGCTATTTCGCGTTGTGCCTGCCGGTGCCGGCGCTGGCCGACCTCACGTACCGCGTCGGCAGCGAGAGCGGCCGCGACATCGAAGACGGCAGCGACAAGTTCGTGCGCCACGGCATCGCGGTGTTCGCCGGCCCGACGCTCCGCCTGCCGCTGGTCGAAGGCTGCTGCGCATGGCTCGAGCTGCGTCGCATCCCCGAGCCGCACAGCGAACAGGCGTACGACACCGTGTTCGGCGAGGTGGTGTCGGCACAGGCCGACCCGCGCGTGTTCGCGCAGGGCCGCTGGTCGTTCCGCGACGACAACGCCGCGCTGCACACGCTGCATCACCTGGGCGGCGGCGCGTTCGCGGTGCCGTCGCGCGTGGTACACGGGCAGTTGCTGCCGGGCTGATCGCGCCGCGCGGGCATACTGCGGCCCATGAGCGCCACAGCGGATCGCACCATCGTCAGCTGGCACGCGCACGTCTATTTCGATCCAGCAACCACCCGGCCGCAGGCCGAGCGCGTGCGCGCCGACATCGCACAGCGCTTCAAGGTGCAGCTCGGCCGCTGGCACGAGGTACCCGTGGGGCCGCAC
>DASTZF010000359.1:0-16254 GCA_035764445.1 Burkholderiaceae bacterium | reverse complement strand
GCGCCGCCGCGCCGCTGGACCTATGATCACGCGATGTGGGCGCACCTCGGGCTCCAGCCGAGCGGCTCACCAACGGAAGCCGCCGCCCCGTGACGCACCCCAAAGAGTTGCCGCTGTCGTCGCTGCAGTTCTACGCGACGGCGCCCTACCCCTGCAGCTACCTGCCCGACCGCCTCGCGCGCTCGCAGGTCGCCACACCGAGCCATCTGATTCACGCCGACGCGTATTCGGGCCTGGTGGCCAACGGCTTTCGGCGCAGCGGCATGTTCACCTACCGGCCGTATTGCGACAGCTGCCGTGCCTGCGTCCCGCTGCGCGTGCCGGTGCAGCGCTTCACACCCTCGCGCAGCCAGCGCCGCGCCTGGAAGGCGCACGGCAACCTGCAGGCACGCGTGCTGCGGCTGTGCTTCCTGCCCGAGCACTATCAGCTGTACCTGCGCTACCAGTCGGGCCGCCATTCCGGCGGTGGCATGGACCACGACAGCGTCGACCAGTACACCCAGTTCCTGCTGCAGAGCCGCGTCAACTCGCGGCTGGTGGAGTTTCGCGAGCGCTCGAGCGACGGCACCGGCGCGCTGCGCATGGTGTCGATCCTCGATGTGCTGAACGACGGATTGTCGGCGGTCTACACCTTCTTCGAGCCCGACACCGGCGCGAGCTACGGCACCTACAGCGTGCTGTGGCAGATCGAGCAAACCAAGCTGCTGAAGCTGCCGCACGTGTACCTCGGCTACTGGATCGAGCAGAGCCCGAAGATGGCGTACAAGGCGCAGTTCAGGCCGCACGAGGTGCTGGTCGACGGGCGCTGGGTCGCGCCGGCCGCGTCGGCGCCCGCGTCGAGGCCGCATGCCGAGGCGCCCGAAGTGCCGATCGCGTTCGTCGGCAACAAGCGCTTCGGCTAGTCGCCTGACTCGACACATCACCGCTGACAGGCCGCGCATCGGCGGCATGCCGTTGGCGCGGCGCGCGCATCGGCGCGCGCGCCGCGATGCGTCCGTTCGCGCGGCGGCCCCGTAAGTCGGCCCAACGCAGATATCGATCGGCCGCCCTCGAGCGCGTCGCAGATGCCTGCGCGCGCCGAATTTCATCGTGATTCTCGAACGGGGTGGCCCATGACACATCGATGCGACTGGTGGCTGAAGGCGTTGTGCCTGGCGGCCGTATCTGCACTCACCGCCTGTGGCGGCGGCTATGGCGGCGACAACGCCGGCAACGCACGCTACGCAGGCAACGGGGGAGGCAACGCACCACCGCGCCTGGCGGAGAGCCACTCGAGCACGCTTGCGCTGACAAGCGACAACAACACCGTGTGGTCGGTCAACCCCGACACCGATTCGGTGTCGATGTTCGAGGTCGCCGGCAACAGCAACCGCAAGCTGGCCGAAGTGCCGGTGGGCGATGAGCCGCGCTGCGTGGCGATCACGCCCGACGACAGGAAGGTCTACGTGACCAACGCGCTCAGCGGCACGGTGTCGGTGATCGATGCCAACCGGCGCAGCGTGACCAAGACGATCGCGGTCGGCACCGAGCCCACCGGCTGCGCGCTGACGCTCGACGGGGCCAAGCTCTACGTGGCCAACCTCAGCTCGGGCAGTGTCACGGTGATCGACACCAGCACCGACGCCGTGATCAAGACGATCGCGTCGGTGGGCCCCAAGCCGCGAGCCATCGCGATCGCCGACGCCGGCGGCAAGACCAAGGTGTACGTCACCCAGTTCCTCGCGCAACTGGTCGACGACGCGCGCAGCGTCGACCAGAAGGAAGGACGCGACGATGGCCGCGAAGGCCGCGTCAGCGTGATCGACGCGTCGACCGACACGCTGGTCAAGACGATCAAGCTGGCCGCCAAGGCCACGGGGTTTCAATCCGATGGTTCGACACTCGACAAGATCGTGTTCGACGGCACCGCGGCGACAAAGGTCAATACGCTGGCGTTCCCGAATCAGCTCGAGAGCATCGTCGTGCGCGGCAACCGCGCCTATTTGCCCAACACCGCGTCGTCACCCAACGGGCCGGTCAAGTTCAACGTCAACGTGCAGGCCTTCGTGTCAGTGATCGATCTCGACGCCGACGTCGAGGCGACGGACGAGACCTTCAACATGAACAAGGGCATCCAGCTCGAGCCCTTCGGCAAGAGGCTGTTCCCCACCAACCCGTCGGCGCTGGCGTTCAAGCACAGCGGTGCATTCGAGGGCTTCGTGCTGTCGCGCGCCGCCGACCGGCTGGTTCGCATGGTGCTCGATGCCAACAGCAAGCCGACGATCAACGCGCCGCAGGCTGCTGGTGACCCCGGCAACGTAGTGCGCATCGAGGTCGGCGTCGACGCTGCCGGTGACAGCCGCAACTCGAGCCCCGAGGGCGTGGTGATCAACGGCAGCGACACCCGTGCCTACGTGATGAACCTGGTGTCGCGCGACGTCTCGGTAATCGACATCTCGGGCGACGATCCGTCGAAGTACAAGGAGATCGCACGCATGGCTTCGAGCGCGTTGCCGACCGATGCGTTCGCGCTCAAGGTGCTGCGCGGCAAGGAGCTGTTCAACACGTCGATCGGCCCCGAGGGCACCAACGACAACGCGAAGAAGCCGGCCGGCCGCATGTCGGACTCCGGCTGGGGCAGCTGCTACGGCTGCCACCCGCGTGGCCTGACCGACGGCGTGACGTGGATGTTCGGCGACGGTCCGCGTCAGACGATCTCGATGGAGAGCACGGTGGCGCACCCGCAATTGCCGACCGTCAAGGTCAATGTCAACGGCAACTTCGCGCCGCTGCTGCCGGCGTTCCATCAGCGGGCACTGAACTGGTCGGCCGTACGCGACGAGATCCAGGACTTCGAGCTCAACATCCGCAACGTGTCGGGTGGCCAGGGGCTGATCGCGGTGAAGGATCCGTTCGGCAACCGCGCCGAGGTCGACCCGTGCGTGTTCAACCTGCGCTTCACGGTCAACGCCACCTGCACCGACGCCACCCGCGAAGCCCAAGCCGCGACCACGACCGGCCGCGATCCCGACCTCGACGCGCTGGCCGCCTACATCGCGTTCGGCATCCGTGCGCCGGTGGCGCCGACCAAAGCCAACGACCCCGACGTGCAGACCGGACGTGCCTTGTTCGCGGCAGCCAACTGCCAGGGCTGCCACGGCGGCGCCAACTGGACCGCGAGCACGCTGGACTTCGCGCCGCCGCCTGCGGCCACCGAGATCACCGCGGCGCAGCTCAACCGCTTCCTGTGCAAGGCAGGCACGTTCAATGCAGCGCTGGCCAATGAGCTCAAAGGCGGCGCCGTGGCCGGACAGTTGAACACCGATGGCGCCAACGGGGTGCTCGGCATCAACATCCCGTCTCTGGTCAGCGTGTTTGCCGGTGCACCGTACTTCCACAGTGGTGCAGCGACGACGCTCGACGACGTGCTCGCCAACGTGCAGCACCGCAGTCTCGGCACCGCTGGCGCCGACACGTTGACCAACCCGGCCGACCGCGCCAAGTTGGCCAAGTTCGTCGCCAGCATCGACGCCAGCACACTGACCTTCCCCGAGCGGACGATGAACGAGGCCAAGGCGTTGTGCTTGCCGTAGCCAAGAAAACAGGCGCTGGGTGCCTCTCAGCATCCAGCGCCTCGTCGGTTCAGGCCCCATGCGGGCCTGTTTTATTTGGCCGGGGTCAACTGAAAACCGCGCGCCAAGCCGCACCACTGCTCAAATCTTCCAGTTCGTTCGATCCTGGTTACCCCCAAAGCTACCCCAGGCGTCCGATCCGATCGAGGCAGCCCTAGCCGACGTGCCTGCAGTCCTTGTGGGTGCGGCGACCGAGCATGTTCTCGACGGTGCAGCATTTTGGCAGTCAACGCGCTGCAGTCCGCCCCACCGGAGGGTTCCGTGCGGCTGCTGCCACATAGCGGACCGTCGTTGGGCCCTTGCGACCCCATTGTGTGAGTTCGCCTCTGCCCCGGCGAACGTCAGCGATGTGCCCCTGAGCGGTCTGTTGTTACGAGGCTGCCTTCGGCAAGACCCGGCCATGAAGGAACGCTTGCGTGGCGCCGGTCTAAAGACGGCTCAACAGCGTAGACCGGTCGCTCGGGTGCGCGGCCCGATCGGCAGCCCGCGACCCATCTGAGACGCTGTGTCGTGCCTCAACGCTCTGTTGCGCCGCGCCGCCCCTTCACCTCCCCGAACAGATCGAACAGCTGTTGCGCCGCCGGCGACAGTGAGCGGCCGCGGCGTCGAATCAGCCCGACCTTGCGCGTGACCACCGGGTCCACCAGCGGCACGCTCACCAATAGCGGATGGTCGGGCCCGGGCATCGCCATCGATGGCACTGCGGCGACGCCGAGCCCAGCCTCGACCAAGCCGAGCGTCGTGGTGACGTGCTGCGCCTCATAGATGGCCTCAGGCCGGTTCGCGACGCCAGCCAACGCCTGATCGAGCAGCACGCGGTTGCCGGACGTTCGGCCTACCGAGATGTAGTCATATTCGCTCAACTGCGACCAGTTCACGCGGCGGAGCTTGGCAAGTGGGTGATCGCGTCGGCAGGCGGCGACGAAGCGCTCTTCGACCAGCGGCTTGAAATCGAGATCGCCTTCCTGCGCACCGATGAAGTTGAGCCCGAAGTCGGCTTCGCCGCGGGACACGGCGGCCAGCACCTCGTTGGCGCTGGCATCGAGCACCTTGACCCGCACTTTCGGCGCGCGCTCGTGGTATCGGCGGATCACCTGCGAGAGGTAGTAGTAGACGGTCGAGGGTACGCAGGCCACGGTCACCTCGCCCATTCGCGTGACAGCGACGCCGCGGATCCCCATCAATGTCGCGTCGAGTTCGTCGAGCAGCTCGCGCACCTTGCGCTCGAAGTCGCGGCCCACCGCGGTGAGCGTCACGCGCCGTGTGGTGCGTTCCAGCAGCCGCACGCCCAGAGCCTGTTCGAGCTTGTCGATGCGACGACTGAACGCCGGCTGCGACAGGTGCACGACCTCAGCCGCCTTGCGGAAGTTGCTCAGCTCGGCCACCGCGCGGAAGGCCAGCAGGTCGTTCAGATCGAAGTTGATCGCCATGGCGGACCCTCCTCGCATTGATGCCGAAAGCGGATCAGTTGATCTTAAAGATGCAATTCACTTTTGCAATGCCGGCGCCGATCATTCGGCCATGAATCGAGTGATCCCCTGCGTCCTGATGCGTGCCGGCACGTCGCGCGGGCCGTTCTTCCTGCGCGATTGGCTGCCTGCCGACGACGCGGAGCGAGACGAGGCACTGATCGGAGCCATCGGTGCGTCCGACCTGCTGCAGGTCGACGGTGTCGGCGGCGGCAGCACGCTGACCAGCAAGGTGGCGATCGTCTCGAGGTCCTCGCAGCCTGGATGCGACGTGGACTACCTGTTCGCGCAGGTCGGGGTCGGCCAGAAGTCGGTCGACACGCGGCCCAACTGCGGCAACATGCTGTCGGGCGTCGCGCCCTTCGCCATCGAGCAAGGACTGGTCCCCGCGCAAGACGGCGAGACCACGCTGCGCGTGTACAACGTCAACACCCGCTCGCGCATCGACGTGACGGTGCTTACGCCAGGCCGCCTCGTCACCTACGAAGGCGAAACTGGCATCGACGGCGTCGCCGGCACGGCGGCGCCGATCCGGCTGAACTTTCTCGACGCCTGGGGCGCGGTCACCGGCTCGCTGTTTCCCACCGGGAAGCGCATCGATGTGATCAATGGCCTGCAGGTCACCTGCATCGACGCCGCGATGCCGCTGGTGATCGTGCGCGCCCGCGACCTCGGGCTCAGCGGTCGCGAGACGCCATGCGAACTCGACGCCGATCGTGCGCTGCTGGAGCGCCTGGAGACCCTGCGTTGCGCGGCCGGCGAGGCGATGGGCCTGGGGGACGTGTCGAACAGCGTTGTGCCCAAGCCGGTGATTGCCAGCGACGGCGACGACGACCGCAGCATCACCTCCCGCTACTTCACGCCGCGGCGCTGCCATGCGTCACATGCTGTGACCGGCGCCATCGGTGTGGCCACCGCGTTCGCCCTGCCGGGCACGGTGATCAGCGGCGACACCAACCAGATCGGTGTGCGCGGCATCTCGGTGTTGCACCCACAGGGCCGCATCGATGTCGAAGTGACGCTCGAAGGCGTCGGCACCGACGCCCGCATCCAGCGCGCCGCACTCGTGCGAACCGCGCGAAAGATCCTGCAAGGCGAACTGCATATCCCGTCTTACGTGTTCTCGAAATCCACCGAAGGAGACAAAACCGTGAATCGCTTGATCGCACCGGCCCTGGCCGCCGTGATGGCCGCCACCGCGCCACTCGCGATGGCCTACCCCGACAAGACCATCACCATCGTCGTGCCCACCGCGGCCGGCGGCGGCAACGACGCGATGGCCCGCACCATCGCCCAGAAGCTCGGGGCGCTGCTTGGGCAGACGGTGATCATCGACAACCGCGCCGGTGCCAACGGCGCGATCGCGAGCGAGTACGTCACCCGCGCCGCGCCAGACGGCCACACGCTGATGTTCGGCTACATCGCCACCCACGCGATGAACCCGGCGCTGCAGAAGCTGCGGTACGACCCGGTGGCCGACTTCGCGCCGATCGGCCTGGTGGGCTATTCACCGACGTTGATGGTCGCGAACCCGTCCGTGCCAGTGAAGGACGTCAAAGACCTGGTCGCACAGCTGAAGGCCAAGCCCGACAAGTACACCTATGCATCCGCCGGCAACGGCACCGCGCCGCACTACGCCGCGGAGCTGTTCAAGCTCAGCGCGGGCGTGGTGATGCTCGGCGCGCCGTACAAAGGCTCCGCACCGGCGATCACCGACACGATCGGCGGGCAGACGCAGTTCATGTTCCCCAGCCTGTTCACCGCGCTGCCGCACGTCAAGGCCGGCAAGCTGCGCGCGATGGCGATCGCAGGACCCAAGCGTTCGGCCCTGCTGCCCGACGTACCCACGCTGAAGGAAGCCGGTGTCGACGGCGTCGACGTGCAGCAGTGGTACGGCTTCTTCGCGCCGGCCAAGACACCCAAGCCGATCATCGATCAGCTCAACAAGGCCCTGAACCAGGTGCTGGCCGACAAAGAGACGGTCAAGCGCATCGAGGAGCACGGCGCCGACGTCGAGACGAGCACACCCGAGCAGTTCGGCGCGCTGGTCAAGAGCGAGTTGGTCAAGTGGAAGGGCGTCGTGCAGCGCGCCAAACTGACCGCCGACTGAACGCGCAAGGAGCCTCGAACATGGACACTTCTCTGAACGACCTGCAAGCCTGGGTCGGCCGCAGCGAGACGGTGCGCGACCAGATCGGCGCCACACCCGTCAAGGCGCTCAATGCCACGCTGGACCACCCGCCGGCTGACGTGAGCAGCGGAACGCCGCTGCCGCCGCTGTGGCATTGGCTGTACTTCTTGCCGCTGCACCGCCAGAGCGAGATCGGCGCCGACGGCCACGCCAAGCGCGGCGGTTTCCTGCCGCCGGTGCGGTTGCCGCGTCGCATGTGGGCGGGCAGCCAGTTCGAGTTCCGCTCGCCGGTGCGTGTGAGTGACGAAGTGGAGCGCACGTCGACCATCGCCGACGTGTCGGCCAAGGAAGGCCGCACCGGCAAGCTCGTGTTCGTGAAGGTGCGCCACGAGGTGCGCTGCAATCGCTCGGCCGAGCCCGCGATCGTGGAGTTCCACGACATCGTGTATCGCGAAGCCAAGCGGGCCGGCGATGTGGACCCGCCGCCCCAGCGGGCGGACACCGGCGCGGCGTGGCAACGCGAGATGGTGCCCGACGACGTGCTGCTGTTCCGCTACTCGGCGCTGACCTTCAACGGCCACCGCATCCACTACGACCGCAAGTACGTGACCGAAGTCGAGGCCTACCCGGGACTGATCGTGCACGGCCCGCTGATCGCCACGCTGCTGATGGACCTGGTGCGTCGCAACGCGCCGGATCGCGATGTCGCGACGTTTCGCTTCAAGGCCGTGCGACCGACGTTCGACCTGAACCCGTTCCGCGTCAACGGCCAGCTTCAGAGCGATGGCAAGACGGTCAAGCTGTGGGCGCAGGACCACGAGGGCTGGCTCACGATGGATGCGCTCGCGACGCTGCGCTGAGGAGACGAGCATGCAACCGCTGACAGGACTCACCGTCGTCACGCTCGAACACGCGATCGCCGCGCCGTTCGCAACGCGCCAGCTCGCCGACCTCGGTGCCCGCGTCATCAAGATCGAGCGCCCTGGAACCGGCGACTTCGCACGTGGCTACGACGCCCGCGTGCGCGGCCTGGCGTCGCACTTTGTTTGGACCAACCGCTCCAAGGAGAGCCTCACGCTCGATGTGAAGCATCCCGATGCGGCCAAAGTGCTGGAGCGCCTGGTGCTGGAGAAGGCCGATGTGGTGGTGCAGAACCTCGCGCCGGGCGCCGCCGCGCGCCTGGGGCTGGGCTACGAGGGGCTGGCGGCGAAGAAGCCGGCCATCATCGTGTGCGACATCTCCGGCTACGGCGCCGATGGCCCCTATCGCGACAAGAAGGCCTATGACCTGCTGATCCAGAGCGAGGCGGGGTTCGTGTCGGTGACTGGCACAGCAGACGAGGCTTGCAAGGCCGGCCCGTCGATCGCCGACATCGCGGCCGGCATGTACGCCTACACCAACGTCCTCGCCGCGCTGCTGCAGCGCGGGCAGACCGGGCGCGGACAACACATCGACATCTCGATGCTCGAATCGTTGGTCGAATGGACCAGCTATCCGATGTACTACGCATTCGACGGCGCACCGCCGCCGCCGCGCACAGGTGCGGCGCACGCGACGATCTATCCCTACGGGCCGTTCCCAACCGGCGCCGATGGCGGCAGCGTCATGCTGGGCCTGCAGAACGAGCGCGAGTGGGTCAACTTCTGCGACAAGGTGCTGCAACGCCCGGAGCTCGCACGCGACCCGCGCTTCACCGGCAACGCCAAGCGCGTGGCCGAGCGCACCGCTCTGCGCGGGATCATCGTCGAGACGTTTGCGCCGCTGACAGCGCTGCAGGTGGTCGAGCGGCTGGAGGTTGCGCAGATCGCCAACGCGCGCGTCAACACGATGCACGACGTGTGGCAGCACCCGCAGCTGAAGGCGCGCGAGCGCTGGCGCGAAGTGGGTTCGCCGGCCGGCCCGCTGCCCGCGATGCTGCCGCCCGGCACCTGGGAAGAGGGCCCGCGCATGGACCCGGTGCCCGCGCTCGGCGAGCACACCGACGCCATCCTGCGGGAACTGGGCATCGACGGAGAAGGCGTCCGCAAGCTGCGCGCCGCGGAGGCGATCTGATGGACCCCCGCACTTACCTCTTCGTGCCCGGCAACCGCCCGGAGCGCTTCGCGAAGGCGCTGGCCAGCGGTGCCGATGCGGTCGTGCTGGACCTCGAGGACGCCGTCGCGCCGGCGGCCAAAGTCGAAGCGCGCGACGCGATTGCGCAATGGGCGCTGCAGACCACCGACGCAGACCGTGCGCGCACCGTTGTGCGCATCAACGATGCGCAGTCGAGCGGGTTCGCCGACGACCTGCGCCTGCTGCGTGAAGCGCGCATTGCAGGTGTGATGCTGCCGAAGGCCGAGTCCGCAGCGCAGGTGCAAGCCGTGCGGAGCTCGGTGCCGAATGTGCGTGTGCTGGCGCTGATCGAAAGCGCGTGCGGCGTCGCGAACGTGCAGCACGTTGCCAGCGCCGACGGCGTCACCCGACTGGTCTTCGGCACGCTCGACTACGCGCTCGACCTCGATCTCGACATCACCGACGGCGCCGATGGCCTCGCGGGCCTGTCGCATGCGGCCTGCGTGATCGCGATCGCATCGCGTGTCGCGGGCCGGTCGGCGCCGGTGGCCGGTGTCACGCCGCAGATCGACGACGAGTCGCGCCTGCTGGCCGACCTCGCGTGGTCGCGCCGTCATGGCTTTGGCGCCAAGCTGTGCATCCACCCGCGCCAGGTGGCGCCGATCCACGCCGCGCTCACGCCCACCGCGCAGGCGATCGACTGGGCCCGGCGCGTGCTGGCCGCCGAGGCCGCGTCACCGGGCGCCGCTCAACTCGACGGCCGAATGATCGACCGCCCCGTCGTGCTGCAGGCGCAACGCACGCTGCAGCGCGCCGGCGCCTGAACACACACCGAAGCTTCAAAAGGAAATCATCATGTCCGCCACCATCATCGACTCGGCCATCTTCCAAGGCATCTTCTCCAGCGACGAGATGCGCCACGTCTGGTCCGACGAGAACCGCACGCAGAAGTACCTCGACATCGAGGCCGCGCTGGCCAAGGTGCAGGGCCGTCTCGGCCTGATCCCGCAGGAGGCGGCCGACGAGATTGTCAGCCACTGCCGGCTCGACCAGATCGATCTGCCGAAGCTGCGCCAGCAGACCGAACGCATCGGCTATCCGATCCTCGGCGTGGTGTCGCAACTCAACACACTGTGCCGCGACAAGCTCGGCGAGTACTGTCACTGGGGTGCGACCACGCAGGACATCACCGACACCGCCACCGTGCTGCAGATCCGCGAGGGCCTGGCAATCGTCGAGCGCGAACTGGCGGCGATCTCGTCGGCGATGGCGCGTCACGCCAAGGCGCACCGCGACACGCCGATGATCGGCCGCAGCAACCTGCAGCAGGCGATCCCCGTGACCTTCGGCTACAAGATGGCCGGCCTACTGTCGGCGATCGAGCGCCATCGAGAGCGCCTGGCACAGCTGAAGGAACGCGTGTTGGTCGGCGAGTTCGCCGGCGCGGCCGGCACGCTGGCGTCGCTGGAGAAGGGCGCGATGGAGACCCAGGCCGGACTGTGCGCCGAGCTGGGCCTCAAGCAGCCGGTGATTGCCTGGCACACGATCCGCGACAACATCGCCGAGGTCGGCACGTTCCTGGGCCTGGTCGGCGGCACGCTCGGCAAGTTGAGCATGGACGTGAAGCTGATGATGCAGACCGAGGTCGGCGAGGTCTACGAGCCTTACGCCCACGGTCGCGGCAGCAGCAGCACGATGCCGCAGAAGCGCAATCCGATTTCCAGCTGCTACATCCACGCTGCGATCTCGGTGGTGCGCCAGCATGCGGCCGCGCTGATGGATGCCATGGTGGCCGACCACGAGCGCTCCACCGGTCCGTGGGAGATCGAGTGGATCGTGCTGCCCGAGGCGTTCTGCCTGATGGCCGGCGCGCTGAAGCAGTCGCGTTTCGTGCTCGAAGGGCTGGAAGTCGACGCCAAGGCCATGCGCCGCAACATCGACCTGACGCACGGCCTGGTGATGAGCGAAGCGGTGATGATGGGCCTCGGGCCTCACATCGGCCGCGAGTACGCGCATGACCTGGTGTACGACATCTGCCGCGACGCGGTGAAACAGCAGCGTCCGCTGCTCGATCTGCTGGCCGCGCATCCCGAGATCAACAAGCACCTCGATCGTGCCGCGCTCGCCAAGCTCTGCGATCCGGCCAACTACCTCGGTCAGTCCGGCGTGATGGTCGATCGCGTGCTCGCGACGCTGCGCTGACGTTCAACACCCGCCCGTCGAGCCGGCACAGATCGGCAAGGCCTTCGTTCGCCGAGATTCAGGAGACCCTCCATGAAACCCGCCAAGCTGCTCAAGCTTCTCTATGTCCAGGTGCTGATCGCGCTGGTGCTCGGCATTGCCGTTGGCCACTGGTGGCCAGACTTCGGCGCCGCGCTCAAGCCACTGGGCGACGGCTTCGTCAAGCTGGTCAAGATGATGATCGCGCCGATCGTCTTCTGCACCATCGTCAGCGGCATCACGTCGCTGAACGACTCGCGCGAAATCGGCAAGACCTTGCTGAAGTCGATGGGCCTGTTCTACGCGCTGACGATCCTCGCGCTGCTCACCGGCCTCGCCGCCGTGTTTCTGCTGCAGCCGGGCGCTGGCATGCACATCGACCCCACGCACCTCGACGCTGCGGTCGCCGCGAAGTATTCGAGCCAGGTGCCGCCGCGCGGGTTCACCGAGTTCGTGCTGCACATCATCCCTTCGTCGTTCTTCGCTGCCTTCGCCGAAGGCGAAGTGCTGCCCGTGCTGTTGCTGTCGGTCCTGTGTGGATTTGGCCTCGCCCGCATCGGGGAGACCGGCCGCGCGGTGCTCGATGGCATCGACGGCTTCGCTCACATGCTGTTCGCCGCGTTCGGCTTCATCATGCGGCTCGCACCGCTTGGCGCCTTCGGCGCCATGGCGTTCACCGTCGGCCGCTACGGCATCAAGTCGATCGGCTCGCTGGGCCTGCTGATCGGTACGTTCTACGTGGCGTGCATCTTCTTCGTCGTGGTCGTGCTCGGGCTGCTGGCGCGCTTGCACGGCTTCAAGTTGTGGCAACTGCTGCGCTACATCCGCGAAGAGCTGCTGGTCGTACTCGGCACCTCGTCCAGCGAGCCGGTGCTGCCGCGACTGCTGATCAAGCTCGAACGGCTGGGCTGCAAGAAGGGCATTGTCGGGCTGGTGCTGCCCACCGGCTACTCGTTCAACCTCGACGGCACGGCGATCTACCTGACGCTGGCGTCGATGTTCATCGCCCAGGCCTGCGACATCAACCTGTCGTGGACGCAGATCGGCGCCATGCTCGGCCTCATGCTGCTCACATCGAAGGGTGCAGCCGGGGTCACCGGCAGCGGCTTCGTCGCGCTGGTCGCGACACTCACGGTGATGCCCGACCTGCCGGTAGCCGGCGTGGCGCTGATCATCGGCATCGACCGTTTCATGTCCGAGGCGCGGGCGCTCACCAGCACCATGAGCAACGCGGTGGCCTGCGTGGTGGTGTCGATCTGGGAGAAGGCGTGCGACCGCGAGGTGCTCACGCGGGAGTTGGCGCAGAACTACGCCAACACCGAACTCGCCCTGGAGGAGGACGCGACCATTCCGACTCCGGCCGCGGCGACGGCGCTGCACCCGATGCAGGTCCACTGACTGTGCCTAACAGGCGGCTCGCTCGCCTTTGCCGGTGTCGTGATCGGGATGTCTGCGGCTGTCCGCTCCTGGGCGGGAGTGACTGATCGCGACAGTGAGCTTCGCCGTGACTAAAAATCGCCGTAAATCATCACGGAGACGTACTGGATCTGCGCCTACATTGAGATCGTAGGCAACTCAGCTCTCGCGATGAAACGCGACGCCACCGGTCTTTCGCCGCCCGCTGACAACCCTCAGCGCGTGCTTGCTCGCCTGCCCACCGTGCTCAAGATGACCGGCCTGGGCCGCTCGACCATCTATCGCTGGATTGCCGACGGCTCGTTCCCCCCGCCTGTGCGTCTGGGCCCACGTGCCGTCGCTTGGCAGTGGTCGGACCTTGATGAGTGGACACGGTCGCGGTCCACCGCGCGCCACTGATCTGTGGCACGCGCCCGCCAAGAGGGCCCGGCACACCGCACTCAGCGCCCGCGATCGGGTTCCGGCGTTGCACGTTGACCCAGCGTCCTGGCCGGGTCAGTGCGCGGCCCGCGCGGATTTCCCCCGCCCTGCTCCATACCTGTGAGCTCCCGCTGCGCGTGCTGCTCCGGTGGCCTGTACCGAACGCCCGGCAGCCACCTCGCGTAGTTGACGATCGATTGGCCGAGCCGGCGGTCCTCAATGTCGTCCGACGAGGCCAATGCCTTGGCGATTTCGCACCAGGCCAGAGCCGCATCACGCCGCGATCGCGTGAGCTTCACAGGCGCTTGTTCCCCTTCGCGTGGCCCGAAAGTGCGCCCCTCGTCTCTGGCCTTGCCATGCCACATTCGCTCGGTGCGACGACTTCCGCCACGGGTGATCTGCGGCGAGGCTTCGGCCTCGATACCCAGCTCGCGTAGCTTCTCAGCGAAAGTCTCTCGCCATCGTCGCAGGTCGGACTTGCGCGGGTTCAACCTCTGGCCGTCCTTGCCCTCGGTCCGCACACTCAAGTGCACATGCGGATTGGCCTGGTGGGTGTGCAGCACCATCACGTACCTGTGGTTCGACAGTTCGGCACGCGCGAAGGCGCGGGCAGCGCTCTGGACCCCTGAAGCGGGCGTGCCGGCAGGCATCGACAGCATCAGGTTGAAAGCCTCGCGGCGCACGCTGCGCTCGGGGATCAGCGCGCCGGCGTGACGCCATTGCTCGGCCAGTGCGAGCACGCCATCCTTGCCTTCTTGCACCACGCCTCGGTCGTCTTCGATCGGCAGGCGGCCGTTCTTGCTGATGTAGCGCAGGTGCGCCGCGATGGCCGCCATGCCGCGCCCGCCACCGGTGACCTTGACCATCACCTGCGGTGCACCGCGAACGACGGTGGCATGCAGGCGCTGGCGAATGGCGCGGCATGGTCATGCAGCATCGCGCCGCTGAGCACGGCGCCCCGCGAGCGGACGATGCGGTTGCCGGGGTAGAACAGGCGGTCGCCCCACTGCACCAGCGCGCCGTCGACGAAGTGGGTGTTGGACATGACGACATCTCCGTTCAACCGATGCGGGCCAGGAACGCGGCGGCCGCCCGCAGGTGCTGCGCGATATCGACATCCAGATTGAGCATGCGCTGGCGAAACGGCGCCAGCGCGCCCAAGCCGGGGCCGCGACAGAGTGCGCACGAAGAGCGAGACATCCGCGGCGATGGCGGCCAGCTGATCGTTCGAGGTCCGCAGCGCAGCGAGTTCGGCGCGGCGTTCGGCGACGGGCCGTGGCACTTCGACGCGCCGGATCAACAGCGCGACGAGGCGAGCCTGCGACAGCCCGAGCGCGGCGGCTTGGGTGGCCAGGTTGGCGGAGTCCGCGGCCGACAGGCGCACGCTCAGCTTCACCGTGGCGGTGAGATCAGCGCTCGCCTCCGCGCGTGGCAGCGTCGCAGCCGCGTCTCCTGGCAGCGCGGCGATCAGGGCTTGACGCGCAAGGAGCGCGAGCGGAACGCCGCGCGTTCGAGCCGCCGCTCGCGCCGCGCTACCGATGCCGCACAGATCGATCGTCACGCGATCACGCGAACGCGCGGCCATGACGAAAGCGCCCATGCGGCGCGACTCGGCATCCATTCGGTGGCGTGCCGCCTATCCTGCCATTCATCCCTTTCAGCCTCTTTCACGACAAGCTCTTCGAAGTCGGCGATCGCCACGTCAGGGGGTCTGACGGTCAGACCCCTGCGACGACCGACTCGTCAGGTTCGCCACCCGCTGCCGCAGGGCGGCCAGGTCAGCCTCGCCAAGCTCTTGCTCGACTTGCTTGATTCGAGTCAGTGTCAACTCGAGCCGCGCGCACGCGCTGTTGGCTTGGGTGAGCAGCGAGGCTGCGCAGCGTTTGGGGCGAGCCCCGCTGGCGGCTGGCGTGCGCTCCGCGCGCATCGTGGCGACGGCAGCTCGCGTGATCTCGGAGTCGCCGGCGATCAGCGCTTTAGCCCGTTCGGGCTGCTCTTCATGCAGCTTGCTCAGCTCGTACAAGGTTCGTGGTGACGTGCAACGGCCCGACTTCAGTGCGTCGTCGAGTTCTGGCGCGAGATCGAGCAACGCCAGGTGATGCGCCACGGTGGTCTGATCCATGCCAAGGTGGGTGGCGACAGTGGCGTTTGACTCACCGGCATCAACACGGCTTTGGATGAAACGCGCAAGGTCGAGCGGTGAGAGTCCGTGGCGCTTCAGGTTCTCGGCCACCTGGGCATATGGATCGTGCTTCGCGCTGCGGATCGCGATGGGCACTTGCGCGATTCCACACCGCTTGGCTGCACGCAGCCGCATCGAGCCGAAGTGGATTCGATAGCGGCCGGCCAAGTCCGCGGGATGCACGACGATCGGCTGAAGGATGCCACGCTGGCGGATGTCGTCGGCAAGCTCGTCGAGCGCAGCATCGGGGAACTCAGTGCGTGGGTTGTTCGGGTCTTCGTCGATCAGCGCGATGTTCAACAGCAGTGGCTCGCCGGTGGCCACGGGCTTGGTGTCGAACAAAGCCTGCTGGTCAGGACGGGGCGGCTCGGGACGCTGCGTCCGTCTTGAGGGCCAGAGGGCACGCATGATCGGAATGCTGTACCGTTTTGCGTGCTATCCAGCGCCTAAATTCGCCTCAAATTCATCGCGACATGGCGGGGGTCGGACTGTCCGACCATGCATAGTCGGTGGCTCGCCCATCAAGGAGTCATGGAGCGCTGGGGCTGAGGGTCGGCAACGTGACCTAGACCGGTCGCTCACCGCGTGCTGTCGATCGGCAGTCCTCGACCCTCTGCTGTCCTTCGCGTCGCCGGCCTGAGCGTCAGCAACGCAGCGGTTGCTGTCAGTGAGCGCCGCGCCCGGTATTCACGGTCTCGGCCACACTGCGGTCATTGAGGCGCCACCGGGCGGGGCGGTCCCAATGACCGCTAT
>DASTZF010000358.1:0-6823 GCA_035764445.1 Burkholderiaceae bacterium | reverse complement strand
GGCGGGCTCTTCGGTGTTCGCTCGCTGAACGGCGAACCTTGGTCGCCCGGAGCTACTCCACCTTGTCCTTTTCCTTCGCCGCCTCGACGGTCTGCCACTGCATGTTCGACGGATCGTCGGCGCCGCCGCGCTTCAGCGGCTTGACGTGGTCGATGACGTAGCCGGGGCAGGCTCCACTCGACTTGCCCGTTGATGGACAGGGGTGAGACTTCTTGAAGTCGTCCTTGGCTGCGGCGGACCGATGAATCTTGCCGTCGGGATCGCGCTGGACGCCGGGAGCTGTCGACGAGTGGTGGCCGTTGCCCTTGGTCGCTGATTGGCCGCCGTGGCTGCTGCCGCTGTGGCTATTGTGTGTGCCGCCCTTCTTCGCCCAGCCGTTGCCGCCGAGTGCCAGCAAAGATGCAAGCAGCACCAGCGCTTTACGCATGGTGTCCTCACTCCTCCTATTAGCGCCTCCCAGGGTATGCGCGGCCATTCACCCAGCCACTTGGGGCGAACCCTTCAGCCCACCTGCTCAGGCGGGTCAAAGTGCACTTCGAGCGCTTCCTCGCGGGCTCTGGAGATCGCGTCAGCACTCTGACGAGGCGCGAGACTTCTGCGCCTACGTCCTCGCGTGCTAGGCGCTAGGGGTAGCGCCCGAGGCGTTCCGCGGCTCATACCCTCAAACTCTTGCGTACAGCCGGGCATAGAGTTGGCCGTGGCCGAGTGTTGGGGAGAAGCTCGTGGCCCTCGTTGCCTGCCAAGAGTGCAAGAAGCAGATCAGTTCGCAAGCGAAGACGTGCCCGTTGTGCGGTGCGAAACAGCGGCGGACCAGCGTGGTGACGTGGCTGGTGCTCGGCCTGATAGTGATCTTCGTGCTCAAGGCAGTGTGGAACAGCGGCGAGGAACGCGCCGCAGTTGTCCGAGCGGAGGCGTCGGGGGCCGCGCTGAAACAGCGACTCGCCGCAAACGCCGAAGCGGAGCGCGCGAAGCTGAAGACAGACTGCGAGGCGGCCCGCGCAACGAAGGTTGGGCAGTATCAGGCGCACACGGCCAAGCGTCAGTTCAAGGAGGCTTGGCTGGTACTCGATGACTGCGCCAAGGCCACGGGCGATGCCGAGCTGCGAAAGATGGCCGACACGGCGCGCATCGCTGACCTTCGCGATGTCAGCAACAAGGCGTCCAACACAACGAGCGCACGACTGACAGCTTTGGAGACGTTGCAGCGTGACTACCCGCAGCTGTACGACACCAAGCTGGCTGAGCAAGAACAGGCGCTGCGGAAGAAGCTTATGGCCGAGGTAGCCGCCGAGAAGCGCCGACAGGGCGTGCGTATCGGCATGTCCAAGGAGGATGTTCTCGCAAGCTCGTGGGGCCGGCCGCAGAAGATCAACCGGAGCACGTATAGCTGGGGCACCACTGAGCAGTGGGTGTACGGCGGCGGTTACCTCTACTTCAAGAACGACGTGCTGGAGTCGATCCAGAACTGACATCTATCCCACTTGGGGGTTGACTGGAGCGAGGGACATGCAAGCGTTGTCGTATCGCGCAATTCTTACTGGCATGCTCGCGACTGCCTTTGCCATCGCCGAAGCCGTGCCTACCGCGGGGGCTGCACCTAAGGGCGATGCAAAGACGGTCGCCTCTCGCATCATCAAGTACAACTTCCCCGCGTGCAAACGAGTCACAAGCGCCGAACGGATGCCGCACGGCCAAATACTTGCGAATTGCGACGGGGTGCAGTACCTAGTCTTTACAGTGTTTGATCCCGATGAGGGAAAGCTTCACGAGATTGCGATGAACTGCAATGCGGCGAAGCGGTTATTGAACCTGAGTTGTTAGCACCCGATCGCCGCTACCCCGGCCGCTTCTTCGCAGGCGCCGGCTGCGCCTTCAGCGACTTGTCGTACTGGCGCGCCAGGTCACGCGGGTGTTGCTTGGGGTCGTACTTCTGCAGCGCGAGCGTGTAGGCCATCTTGCTGCCGACGAGGTGCGGGCGCAGCTTGACGATCTCGTCCTCGAACTGCTGCAGCCACTCGTCGCGGGTCATTCTTGCGGATAAGCGAGCTGGTTCACGTCGGACAGGAGCCACATGCCGTTCAGACGAAAGTACTCATCGCGGAACTCGCACATCGCAAGGGCCATGAACGCGCGGCTCCGCTCAAGCTCCAGCTGACGTTTTATCAATTCTTGACCGTCACGTATTGCTTGCTGGATCGCTGCAAGTTGTTCGTCCGTAAAGGGGTCCAGGGATCGTGGTGGCGGGGCCACGAAGCTCGACAGCCGGAAAGATGGCTTCACGGTGCTTCTTGATCGTTGGCAGCACTGCCTCCAGCGCCAATGCGCCATTGGGAATGGCCGCCCCCCATTGCTCCCTGAGCGAGCCTTCGATCCAAGCCCAGTCGCGGACTAGCTGAGAAGGGAACTCGAATACCTGCGCCATCGACTTTCTGTTCTTCACTTGCTGATGGGCCGAGCACACCAGACCGCCCACACTGGGTCGGCGGGATCGAACGCCATCATGCCTTCGCTGTTCGCGATGAAGCGAGTGAAACCGACGTAGCCGCCGTAGGCGTTCTTCGCGTTGACCTCGCCACACAGCGACCGAACGGCTGGGTCTTGCCCATCCTCGGCCAGGCTCAGGTACTCGCCGCGAAAGCGTGCCGACTCCGCGTCACGCAAAGTCTCGACCACCGCTGCATGCAGTCGCTTCGTTGTCGCCGCGTCGGCGCTGCTCTTCTTTGCCGGCTGGCCCGCCGCTGTCAGACACGCAACAAGCAGGGCGCAAAGCGCCAAGCGAATGAGCCAAGTCTTGTTCCGCATACCCCTCCGAAATCGGTGTAGTTCTCGGTGTAGTTCGTTGATCTAGTCGGCTTACAGCCCCCATAAAACTTAGCGATTGACCCCATGCATCATCGGCGTGTGGGCCGAGAGGTCGAGCGGCGCGCTGTCGGTCAAAGACGGTGACGTGGCCGTGTCGGCAGGCGCGGTGGAGCTCATCGGCGCACATTGTCCACGCTCGGGGTTCGGCTCCGGCCGGTTGCGGAGTCCAGCTCCGTGGCGCCGGGGCTGGCGCAGCCTCGAGAGGCAACCCGCGAGAGCAAGTCTGGAGCCGTGGGCTGACGGTGTCTGGTGGCGATGCTTCCTGTATTGACAGAAAGTTTTGCAGTGCCACAATGCAAAACATGAGCTCAACCCCCGGCCAAGCCGGCACCGACGACGGTCCACTGACGCCGGTGACCGAGCGCTTCGTGGTGCATTGGGGCGAGATGGGTTCGCGCTGGGGAGTCAACCGCACGGTGGCGCAGATCCACGCTCTGCTCTTCATCCACGGCCGACCGATGCACGCCGATGAGATCGTGCAGTGCCTGGGTGTGGCGCGGTCGAACGTGAGCACGTCGCTGCGGGAACTCCAGAACTACAACCTGGTCCGCATCGTCCATCTGCTAGGCGATCGCCGCGACCATTTCGAGACGTCGGGCGACGTCTGGGAGCTGCTGCGCACTGTGGTTCGCGAACGCAAGGCGCGCGAGTTCGAGCCCACGATTGCCGTGCTGCGCGAATGCCTGGCGCATCCCGAGATCGCTCGCGAGAGCGCCACGGCGCGCCAGCGCATCAACGAGACGCTGGTCCTGATGGACACCGTGTCTACCTGGGTCGACGAGATGCTGCGTCTGCCTCACGAGACGCTGATGAAGATCCTCAAGCTGGGTGCGAAGATCCAGAGCCTGCTGTCCAAGGTACGACGCTGAGAAAAAAATTTGTTGATCGATTTCTGTATGGACTGAAATCACGAAAGGAAACGACGATGACAACACAGGTTTCTCACGCTGGGCTGGGTGCCCTGTCGGCCGGTCCCCTCTTGACCGCCTTCTATGACGGGTCGTGCAGCCTTTGCAGCGCCGAGATGGCAGCGCTGCAGGAACTCGATCGCGACGACGCCATCGGTTTCGTCGATTGCTCGCCAGCGAGCTTCGACGACACGCCTTACCGCGCCGAGGGCATCACCCGTGCGGCCATGCTGCGAGCGATGCACGTGCGCGACATTCTCGGTGACTGGCACCGAGGCGTCGACGCCATCGCGCTGCTCTATGCGACCGCCGGTGCCCCGCGCCTGGCGCGGCTGTGGGCGTACCCCCTGACCCGTCCGGTCGCGCAGTGGCTGTATCCGATCGTCGTGCGCCATCGCCACGCGTTGTCGAACCTCGGCTTGCACTTTGTCTCGCCACGCGTGCTGCGTCTGTTCGCAAGCCGCAGGCCGGCCTGCGATCACGCCGCGTGCGGCACGCGCGCTGCCTAGCTCTCGATCACCTGATGGAGATCAACATGAACGTCGAACTGTTCGTCACTTCACTCGCTTTGACCGTGGCCGTCGTCGGCGCTGCCCTGATCTACTTGCGCGGGATCACGCGTCGTGTGCTCACTGAGTTGTGTGCCTCTGATGCGGGTGCGGAGTTCTGGCTGCGCACGGCCGATGTCCTGGCCCTGGCGGGATCGCTGATTCTGGTGATTGCATTTGGGGGCGCAGCCCCTCCTTCGGATGTGGTGACGCAGATCCGCCTCACGCTCGGCCTGGCCCTGGCGGGCGTCTTCGTGGCCGTGGTGCTCGTGTCCAGCAGCATCTGGCGCAATGTGGTCGTCAGTACCGACGCATCCGACGCCGTGGAGATGAAGTGAACACCACGCCGTCGTGGGCCGCTCCCGGATGGCACTGGCTACCACCCGTTGTGCGCAGCACTCGCTACTGGCGGCTGGTCGGCCGGTTCGCGATCTGGGGGCCGCTGATTGGCGGTGCGCCGTGTGCCTGGATGGTCATCACGCTACCGTTCATCTACCTGTTCGGCCTGGGTCCGGCCGTGCTGGCCGGCATGACGTTCGCCGCGTGGCTGCTGGCTCCCGGGCGACGCTATCCGGATGCGCGATGGCGCGCGGCGCTCGGGATGCTGTGCGGTGCGCTAGGCTGTGCGGTGGTGGCATTGGCCCTCCAGCCGCGGCATCCGTTGGGGGCCTGGGTCTTCCTGGCGGCTCATGGCGTGCCCGCTGCGCTGATCCTGGCACTGACGCTCCGGCGGGCTCCCGCCGCCAGGCGGACCGCTGCTCAAGGATGAATCTAGCGACAGCAGAGCGGCCCGCCATGGCGGGCCGCTCTGCGGTGCCGTCAACGCATCACCATTGGTCGGAGCGCACCAGCGGCCACCACGTGCCGTCGCGACGCTCGTAGACGGTGATCGCCCCGTAGAGTTGCTCGCCGGTGGCGTTGAAGCGCATCGTTCCGGTGACCGGTGCAATGGCGTCGATCGTGCGCAGCTTGGCGCGCAGCGCATCCTTGTCGACGCTGCCGACAGCGCGCAAGGTGTGCGTCAGCACGTACATGGCGTCGTACGCGTAGTGAGCGGCCCACACCGGGTCGGACTTGTACGCAGCACGAAACTTCGACAGGAACTCACTGCCCGAGCTGAACTCGCGAGGCTCTGCCGAGCTGATCGTGCTGTACAGCTTGGCCACGTCGACGGGCGCCTTGGCGACCTTGCTGGTCTTGCCGGTGCTGGTGGCGATGACCGGCAGCTCTGCCATGC
Organism: Burkholderiaceae bacterium; assembly: GCA_035764445.1. Taxonomy (GTDB): domain Bacteria; phylum Pseudomonadota; class Gammaproteobacteria; order Burkholderiales; family Burkholderiaceae_C; genus JAEUPI01. Next base: position 1,268 of record DASTZF010000358.1, on the reverse strand, counting down.
CTGCGGCCTTCACCTGCGCCAGCAATGGCAGCAACTGGTGCTCGCGCAGCACAGCGATCAGGACATCGGGCGGCGACGCCTTGAGCTTGGCCGCCAACGGCGCGAAGTCGGTCGCCTTGCCGTCGACCTGTTCGTCCAGCGACAGCTTCTTCTTGGCCTTCTTGAGGTCGGCGACGATGTCGGCACGCATCGGGTTGCCGTACGCCGAGTTCTCGTAAACGATCGCCACATTGGCTGCGCGCAGCGTCTCGCCCGCGTAGCTCGCCACGGCCTTGGCCTGCATGGCGTCGTTGGCGACCAGACGGAACGCATTGCCTTCGCCTTGCTTGGTCAGCTCGGCGGCAGACGAGGTGAACAGCTGCACCACGTTGCCCTGCTTATAGATCGGGATCGTGGCCTCGGTGATGTCGGAGCTCAGGTGACCGAGCACCGCGAACACCTGCCTGTCGACCAGGTCCTGCGCCACCTTCTTCGCCTCGGCCGGATCCGCCTTGTCGTCGACCGGCAAGAGCTCGATGGTGACCGGCTTGCCGGCGATCTTGTAGCCGGACTTGTTGATCTCGTCGACCGCCAGCTTGGCGCCGTTGAGCAGGTCTTGCCCGCGGCCCGCCTGCGGGCCCGACAAAGGCTGCGCGACGGCGATCGTGATGGTGTCCGGAATCTTCGGCCCGCAGGCCGACAACACGGCCGCAGCCGCCAGCACGAACAGCGGGTTCCAGGGGTTGCGATGAAGCGTCATGCCAATCTCCGGGGTCGGCGAAGTTGCGGCGATCGGCGGCGAGGTCGCACCCCGCATGACATCCGTGAGGCCGCTTTCAGCATCGAATCTATTCGTCACCAAGCGTTCGCGACTGGCACAACATCACAACGCGACAGCGCCGTCTCGCGACCGCGCCTGCCGCCCGTGAAGGACTGCGCGCCAGCAAACGCAGATGTCGTCTCAGGGCCAACGGGTCGAATCGTTGGCGGTCATCACCGGCTCGATCGGCGAGCGACCCGTCGGATCGATCCAATCGCGGTAGTGCGGCAGATCGCCGAGGCCGTTGTCCACCTTGGCCACCGGCACGTTGGACGGCATCAACTGGCATGCGCCGAGCGCACCGATGCCAATGACGATGGCGAGTACTTTCAGAGACTGCTGGAACCTGCTCATGATTGCTCCTGCCGTGTGCTGGCCGAACGGTGCGAGCTCGCCATCGGTGTTGCGCGTGCCAGGCTCGGCCATGAGCGGACTCTAGGCAGCGCGATCCATTCGCGCAGGGCACAAC
>DASTZF010000357.1:0-7500 GCA_035764445.1 Burkholderiaceae bacterium | reverse complement strand
TCCCGATTGGGCAAACGCCGCTGCGGACAGCATGAGCGCGGCAGCGCCGAGACAGACTGACAAACTGCGCATGAGGAACTCCGTGCACGGTGACGACACGCGGCCGGCCACCACCGATGCGGCCGGCGCGAGCCCCGCGGATGCGAGGCCAGATCGGACCTACGGAGCGCGCAGCGCCGCGATTACATCGCGCGCGCGCAAGGCAGTTGCAACCGCAGACGGTGTCCGCGGCGGCCCCCGCGCTGCGTGTTCAGGTGTGGGTGACCCAGCGCGCGTAGTCGGGGCCGTCGAGGTGCGGCAGCGTGTTGAATGTGACGAGCGCGTGACGCTTGGGCGTGAAGGCGAACTCGGTCACCGCGCTGTTGCGCAGCCGCAGGTTGAGCTCCACCGTCGCCTGCGGCGGTGCACCGAGCACATGGGCCACCGCGGTCGAGATCGGTCCACCGCTGGAGACGATCAGCACATCGCCGCGGTGGCGCGTGCGCACATGATCGAGCGCCTCGACGATGCCGGCCGTGAAGCGCTCGAAGCTCGGCATGCCCTGCGGCTGCGCGCGGCCTTCCATCCAGGCGATCAACCCTTCACGCAGCAGCCGGAAGTGCAGACGCACCTCCTCGGCGCTGCGCGCGCGCTGCAGCGGCTGCGGATGGACCGCGCGCACGACGGCCTCGCTGTCGTATTCGTTGAGGCTGGGCATCGCCAGCGCCTCGTGCCGAGCCTGCAGGCCACGCGACAGCGCATCGAACGATTGCACGTGGCGCTTGAGCGTGCCGGTGATCACGCCGTCGAAGCGCACGCCGCGTTCGCGGAAGTAGGTGCCCAGGCGTTCGCACTGGCGCGCCCCGAGCTCGCTCAGGCGATCGTAGTCGTCGCTACCGAACGAGGCTTGGCCGTGGCGGACGAGGTAGAGGGTACCCATGCCACGCATTGTCGCTGCCGGCGGCCGGCGTGATGTCGCGCTCGCGACCCCGGCCCGCGCGCACCGTGCGCGGCATGTGCTCACGCGCCCGCCTATGATGCGACGCATCCGTTCCGCGCGAGCGCCGCGATGAACCTGCTGCTGCAGTGGGCCCGTTGGATCGATGCGTTGAACCGCCACATCGGGCGCGCGATGGCGTGGCCGATCCTGGGCGCGATCGCCGTCAGCGCCGGCAACGCGCTGTCGCGCAAGCTGTTCGGTGTCAGCTCCAACGCGTGGCTCGAGGTGCAGTGGCACCTGTTCGCGCTGTCGTCACTCGGCTGCGCCGGCTACGTGCTGCTGGTCAACGAGCACGTGCGGGTCGATCTGTGGTCGAGTCGCTGCACACCGCGCACCCGCGCCTGGGTCGACGTCTTCGGTTTGCTGCTGTTCGCGCTGCCGATGACGCTGCTGATCGGCGTGCTGTCGGGCGAACTGTTCCTGCGTCGCTTCTCCAGTGGTGAGATTTACGTCAACGCGGGCGGCCTGCCGGTGTGGCCGGTCGTGCTGACGATGCCGCTAGGCATGGCGCTGCTGACCTTGCAGTGCATGAGCGAGCTGGTGCGGCGCGCGGCGTTCCTGAGTGGCCGTCTCGAGCAGCCCGAGCTCGACGAGGCCGCGCTGCCACCGTGGCGCTGGGCCGATCGCGATTCGGCCGGTGCATCGCCGTGACCGCCTGGCTGGCAGCCCATCTCGCGCCGCTGATGTTCGCGGCGCTCGCGCTGGCACTGTTCAGCGGTGTGCCGGTGGTGTTCGCGCTGGCCGGTTGCGGCCTAGGCTTCGCGTGGCTCGGCGTGCACCTCGACGTGATGCCGCCGGCGCTCATCACGGCGCTGCCGCTGCGCGTGTTCGGCATCATGGCCAGCGAGCTGCTGCTGGCGATCCCGTTCTTCACCTTCATGGGGCTGATGCTCGATCGCTCGGGTCTGGCCGAGGAGGTGCTCGACACCGCGCGGCGCCTGTCCGGTGGCTTGCGCGGTGGGCTGGCGCTGTCGGTGGTGGCGGTCGGTGCGCTGCTGGCGGCGACCACCGGCGTCGTCGCGGCGTCGGTGATCTCGATCGGCACCGTCACGCTGCCGCTGATGCTGCGCCAGGGCTACGACCCGCGCATCGCCGCCGGCGTCGTGGCCGCCGCCGGTGCGCTGACGCAGATCGTGCCGCCGTCGTTGTCGCTGATCGTGCTGGCCGATCAGCTCGGGCGTGGCGTCGGCGAGATGTACGCGGCGGCCTTGATGCCCGCCGCAGTGATCATCGCCGCCTACGCGTTGCTGGTCGCGTTGCTGGCGTGGTGGCGGCCGCACTGGTTGCCCGCGGTGCCGCGCGCACCGAGTGTCGCGTCCGACGCAGGCGGGGCGCCGTGGTTACCGGCTCTGGCCGTGCTCGCGTTTGCGGCCGCCGCGGGCGCGGTGGTCGCGGCGCAGCTCTACCCCGGATGGACGCTCGCCTGGGGGCGCGGCGTCGAACCGTCGTCGGACGAGCGCGTGGTGGTGGCGATCGCCGTCGCTGCGGTCATCGTCATCGCGGCGGCTGCGGCCGATCGCCGCTTCGACATCGGATGGTTGTCGCCGCTGGCGCGGCGCGCGGTGTTCGCGTGCGCGCCCCCGCTGCTGCTGATCTTCCTGGTGCTCGGCACCATCTACGTCGGCCTGGCGACGCCCACGGAGTCGGGCGCGATGGGCGCTGCAGGATCGGCGCTGCTGGCGTGGTCGAAGCGGCGGCTGACCCGCGTGATGCTGGCGAGCGCCGCGCTGCGCACCGCCAAGCTGAGCTGCTTCGTGATCTTCATCCTGATCGGCTCGACGATGTTTAGCCACACCTTCGCGGCGATCGACGGCAACCTGTGGGTCGAAGGGCTGTTCGCGCACCTGCCCGGCGGAGCGGTCGGCTTCCTGGTGGTGGTGACCGCGCTGACCTTCGTGCTCGGCATGTTCCTCGATTACCTCGAGATCGCGTTCATCCTGATCCCGCTGCTGGCGCCGCTGGCCAACAAGCTCGGCATCGACCTGGTGTGGTTCGGTGTGCTGATCGGCATCAATCTGCAGACCTCGTTCCTGACGCCACCGTTCGGCTACGCGCTGTTCTTCCTGCGCAGCGTGGCGCCGCACGAGGCGCGCGTCGACGCCACCAGCGGCCAGCGCGTGCCCGGCGTGTCGACGCGCGACATCTACGTCGGCGTCATGCCGTTCGTCGCGGTGCAGGTGCTGGTGATGGCCGCGGTGATCGCGTGGCCGTCGCTGATCCGCCTCGACGGTCGCCGCGTGCCGCAGTTCGACGACGAGACGGCCGAGCGCGTGCTCGAGCATGCGGCCGACGCCGGGGCGCTCTTCACGCCGGGTCGGCCACGGCCCGATCCGGTGGTGCTGCTGATGCAGCATCTGCGCGAGGTCGGGCTGGCGCCGGCCGAGCCGCCGCGCTGAGCGCGCCGCTTCGGCACAATGGCGCATCGGTCGGCGAGCAAGGAGGCCACGATGTCAGGCGTGAAGATCCTGGTTGCGCAAGGCGGTGGTCCGACCGCCGTCATCAACCAGTCGCTGGTGGGCGTGGTGCTGGAGTCGCGCCGCTTCCAAAGCGTCGAGCGGGTCTATGGCGCGCGCCACGGCGTGCGCGGCATCGTCAACGAGGACCTCGTCGATCTGACGCAGGAAACCTCGCACAACCTGGAACTGGTGGCGGCCACCCCGGCGTCGGCGCTGGGCTCCACGCGCGACAAGCCCGACCTGAAGTACTGCCAGCAGATCTTCGAGGTGCTGCGCGCGCACGGCATCGGCCATTTCTTCTACATCGGCGGCAACGATTCGTCGGACACCGTGCGCATCGTCAGCGACGAGGCCGCCAAGGCCGGCTACCCGCTGCGCTGCATGCACATCCCCAAGACCATCGACAACGATCTGGTGCGCAACGACCACACGCCGGGCTTTCCGTCGGCGGCGCGCTTCGTGGCGCAGGCCTTTGCCGGCGCCAACCTCGACAACGCGGCGCTGCCCGGCGTCTACGTCGCCGTCGTGATGGGCCGCCACGCCGGCTTCCTGACCGCGGCGTCGGCGCTGGCGAAGAAGTTTCCCGACGACGGGCCGCACCTGGTCTATCTGCCCGAGCGCACCTTCGTGCTCGAGCGTTTCCTCGCCGACGTGAAGGCCGCGCAGGCGCGCCACGGGCGCTGCGTGATCGCGGTGTCCGAAGGCATCCACGATGCCAGCGGCACGCCGATCCTGGCGCAGCTCGCCAAGACGGTCGAGCACGACGCACACGGCAACGTGCAGCTCTCGGGCAGCGGCGCGCTGGCCGACCTGCTGTGCGAGGAAATCAAGGCCAAGCTCGGCATCAAGCGCGTGCGCGGCGACACCTTCGGCTATCTGCAGCGCTCGTTTCTCGGCTGCGTCAGCGATGTCGATCAGCGCGAGGCGCGCGAGGTCGGCGAGAAGGCGGTGCAGTTCGCGATGTGGGGCGAGGGCAGCGGCTCGGTGGCGATCCAGCGCACCGGCGCCTACGCCACCGGCTACGAACTGGTGCCGCTGGAGGCGGTGGCCGGCAAGACGCGCGTGATGGACGACGCGTTCATCAACGCCGACGGCAACGGCGTCACCGAAGCGTTCAGCCAGTACCTGCGCCCGCTGCTCGGTGCCGACATGCCCGGGGCCGCACGCCTGCGTGCGGCCCCGGTGCCCAAGGTGCTCGACACCAAGCGCTGAGACGTCACAGCGCCGCGGCGAGCGAGGCCTGCGGCGAGGGCACGGCGGCGGGCGCCGCCTGCAGTGCCTTGGTGACGATCTCTCGCACGTCGGCGCTGAGGTCGCCGCGCTGCGCCACCCGCGCAACCGCCTCGCGCGCCGCGCTGCGATACGGCTCGGCCAGGTGCGTCCAGCGGTCGAGCGCGCGCGCCACGCGTGCGGCCAGTTGCGGATTCAGCGCGTCGAGCTCGATCACGCGCTCGGCCCAGAACACGTAGCCCGCGGCATCGGCGCGGTGGAACGCGCCGGGGTTCCGCAGGCAGAAGGCGCCGACCAGGCTGCGCGCGCGGTTGGGATTCTTCAGCGTGAACGCGCGGTGCTGCATCAGCTCGCGCACGCGCGCGAACACGCGAGCGTCGCGCTCGCTGGCGGTGGCCTGCAACGCGAACCACTTGTCGACTACCAGCGGCTCGTGCGCGAACTGGTCGTACAGGCGTTGCAGCGCGCCCGCGGCCAGCTCGCTGTGCGAATCGACCAACGCGCGCAAGGCACCGAGGCGGTCGGTCATGTTGGTGGCGTCCTTGAAGCGCTGCAGTGCACGGCCGGGCCACACCGGGTCGCCCGCGCGCACTGCGTGGCGCACCAGCATCCCCAGTGCCAGGCTGGTCAGCGCGCGTCGGCCGGCCTGGTCGGGCTCGGCGCGATAGCCTTCGCGCACCGCGTGCGACTCGAACGCCCACTGCCAATCGGGCTGCAGATGCGCGGCCAGCTGGTCGAGCGTCTGCTCGTGCAGCGCGTGGATGCGCACGGGGTCGGCGGGCGTCACGCGCTCGGCGACGGTGGCTTCGCTCGGTGGCGTCAGCAGCAGGTCCTTCAGCGCGGGGTCGAGCGCCGGGTCGCGCAGCACGGCGCGCAACGCCTCCAACGTGTCGGCATCCAACTGCAGCGGCGCGTCGGCGTTCAGTGCCGCGACGAGCGAGCGCATCAGCAATCGCTGACCGGCCTCCCAGCGGTTGAAGGCATCGCCGTCGTGCATCAGCAGCACGCGCAGGTCGGCGTCGGACAGCGCGTCGTCGAGTTGCACCGGCGCCGAGAAGCCGCGCAGCAGCGACGGCACCGGCTCGGCGTCGACGTCGACGAACGTGAAGGCGTGGCTCACGTCCGACAGCACCAGCACGCGCGAGGGGCCGCCGGCGATCGGCTCGCCCTGCAGCCGCAGCGGCAGCGCCGAGCCGTCGCGCGCCAGCAGCGACAGCGACACCGGGATCACGAAGGGCAGTTTCTCGGCCTGGTCCGGCGTCGGTGCGCAGCGCTGGCCCAGGCGCAGCGTGTAGCTGCGTGCGGCGGCGTCGTAGTGGCCATGCGCCAGCAGCGTCGGCGTGCCGGCCTGCGCATACCAGCGCTTGAACGCATCGAGGTGCTCGGCCAGCCAGCTGCCGGGGTTGGCGTCGGCGATCGCCTGCGCGAAGTCGTCACAGGTCACGGCCTGCCCGTCGTGGCGACGGAAGTACAGATCCATGCCGCGGCGGAAGCCCTCGCGCCCGACCAGGGTGTGCATCATGCGCACGACCTCGGCACCCTTTTCGTAGACGGTGCTGGTGTAGAAGTTGTCGATCGCGGTGTACGACTCGGGGCGCACCGGGTGCGACATCGGCCCTGCGTCCTCGGTGAACTGCACCTCGCGCAGGAACTGCACGTCGTGGATCCGCTTGATGGCCCGCGCCGTCGCGCCGGCCTTCATGTCCATGCTGAACTCCTGGTCGCGGAACACCGTGAGGCCTTCTTTCAGCGACAGCTGGAACCAGTCGCGGCAGGTCACGCGGTTGCCGGTCCAGTTGTGGAAGTACTCGTGGCCGATCACGCTCTCGACGTCGAAGAAATCGTCGTCGGTCGCGGTGGCGGCATTGGCCAGCACGTACTTGGTGTTGAACAGGTTGAGGCCCTTGTTCTCCATCGCTCCCATGTTGAAGTCGTCGACCGCCACCACCATGAAGCGCTCGAGGTCGAGCGACAACCCGAAGCGCGCCTCGTCCCAGGCGATCGACGCCATCAGCGCGTTCATCGCATGCTCGGTCTTGTCCATGTCGTGGCGGCGCACGTACACCTGCAGCAGGTGCTCGGTGCCGGCGCGCGCGCGCACGCGCTGCTCGCGGCACGCCAGATCCGCCGCCACCAACGCAAACAGATAGGAGGGCTTGGGATGCGGGTCGTGCCAGGTCGCGAAGTGGCGGCCGCCGTCCAGCGGCCCCTCGGCGACCAGGTTGCCGTTGCACAACAGCCGCGGGTAGCGGGCCTTGTCAGCGCGCAGCGTCACCGTGTAGACCGCCATCACGTCGGGCCGGTCGAGGAAGTAGGTGATGCGCCGGAAGCCCTGTGCCTCGCACTGCGTGAAGAAGCCGGCGTTGGAGGTGTACAGCCCCGACAGCTCGGTGTTGGCCTCGGGTGCGCAGGTGTTGCGGATCTCGAGCACGATGCGTTCGCGGTCGGCCGGCAGCTCGACTTCGAGGGCGCCGTCGTCGTGCCGGAACGCGACGCTGTCGCCGTCGGCCAGCACGCGCAGCAGATTGAGCCCTTCGCCGTTCAGTCGCAGCGGCTGTGCCGGCTGCGACGTGTTGCGCTCGATCATCATCTTGCTGCCGACGATCGTCTTGGCGGGATCGAGGTCGAACGTCAGCTCGACCTGCCGGATCCAGTACGCCGGCGGCGCGTAGTCTTCTCTGCGCACGACGGGGGTCTGGCCTTCGCGCATGGGGAGCACCTCTCGGTCGGGATTTACAGGCCCTGCTTCAGGCTGGCCTCGATGAAGGCATCGAGGTCGCCGTCGAGCACCTTCTGCGTGTTGCTGATCTCGACGTTGGTGCGCAGGTCCTTGAT